>CAUSQL010000075.1:0-2510 GCA_963533935.1 uncultured Cardiobacteriaceae bacterium | reverse complement strand
AGCGCCATCGAGCTAGAGGGGGTGAGCTTCATGCCGGACATCAGCCGCTACCTGTCCATCAGCACCGCCATGTTCCTTATCTTTGGCCTGGTCTTTGAAGTGCCGGTGGCACTGATTATTTTGGTCATGTTGGGGGCGCTGAACCCGGACAAGGTGGCCAAGCAGCGGCCCTATATCATTCTTGCCGCCTTCGTCATCGGCGCGGTGCTGACGCCGCCGGACGTGATTTCGCAGACGTTGCTGGCGGTGCCGCTGCTGCTGATGTTCGAGCTGGGCCTGCTGCTGGCACGGCGCCTGAAGCCGCGGTCATCGGACTGATTTTTCATGGCCCCGCCCGGGGCCTTATTTTTTGGAGTTAAACATGAGTGAAACGGATTTGGCCGCCCTGCGCCGGGAAATTGACGACTTGGATAGGCAGCTGGTGGCGCTTATTTCCCGCCGCGCCCGCATCGCCCAGACCGTGGGCCAGGTAAAAAAGGCCAGCGGCGCCGCGGAAATCATTTACTACCGGCCCGAGCGGGAGCGGCAGGTGCTGGAGAACGTGGCCCGGCTGAACGAGGGGCCCCTGGCCAATCAGGAATTGCAGCGGCTGTTCCGGGAAATCATGTCCGCCTGCCTGGCCCTGGAGCTGCCGCTGGAAATCGCCTATCTGGGCCCCGAGGGCACCTTCACCCAGTCGGCGGTGTTTAAGCAGTTCGGCCATTCCGTCCGCACCCAGCCGAAGCGGGCCATCGGCGACGTGTTCAAGGCGGTGGAAACCGGCCTCTGCAACTATGGCGTGGTGCCGGTGGAAAATTCCACCGAGGGGGTGGTGGCGCACACGTTGGACTGCTTCGTTAATAGTCCGCTGCGCATCTGCGGCGAGGTGAAGGTGCGGGTGGAACAGAATTTAATCAGCCGCAGCGCCAGCCTGAGCACCATTGAGCGGGTCTATTCCCACAGCCAATCGCTGGCCCAGTGCCGCGGCTGGCTGGCGGAGAACCTGCCGAACGCGGAGCTGGTCAGCACCAACAGCAACAGCGAGGCGGTGCGGCTGGTCAGTGAGAACGAGCGCTGGGCGGCCATCGGCGGGCGCATGGCGGCGGACTTCTTCGGCGTGCCGGTGCGCTTTCGCAACATCGAGGACGAGGCCAACAACACCACCCGCTTCTTCATCATCGGCCGCCAGGAGACCGGCCCCAGCGGCCGCGACAAGACCTCCATCGTGGTGGCCACTAATAACGAGACCGGCGCCCTCTACGAGCTGCTGGAGCCCATTAAACGGCTCGGCTGCAATATGACGAAAATCGAATCGCGGCCGGCCAAGGGCGCCATGTGGGAATACTTTTTCTTCATCGACATCGAGGGCCACCAGAGCGAACAACGGCTGCAGGAGCTTTTCCAAACCATGCGCGCCAGCTCGCGGCTGTTCCGCATTCTCGGCAGCTACCCGGTGGCGACGGACTAATGGCCAATTACATACAGTGGAAGCGCCCCCATGTCGGTAAAGGGCGGCTATTTGTGATTAAAGAGTTCCGTGATGGCCACGCAGGCGCTGGTGGCAAGGCAGGCCAGGAATAGGAGTTTGTTATTGTCGCCGGTGTGGTAGCTGTAGGCGAAAATTATCAGCAGGGTAACGAATAGATTTATGAATAGCTTTTCCATGAATTTATAGCCCGCCGCGCAGATTATCAGCGTCCATAAAACCAGAACTAGCAGCAAAATCTTAATTTCCATAGGGTTTAACATCCACTAAATGCTCTAGTAATTCACTATAGCCCAACTGGCGCCATGGCTTTGCTGGTTTAACGCTTCAGCAGGCCGCCATCGACGCCGTAGGCGCTGCCGGTTACGTAGCTGGCGTCGTCGGACAGTAGAAATAGCGCCACCGCCGCCGCCTCCTCCGCGGCGCCGACCCGTTGCAGCGGTACGATTTCCGCCAATTCTTCTTCGAATTGGGCCCGCAGTTCGTCCGGCAGCACCGAACGCAGATTGCTGGTGATGGGCCCGGGCACCAGCGCATTCACGCGAATGCGCCGCGGGGCCAGTTCCGCCGCCCAGCTGCGCGCCGCCGCCAGCAGGGCCGCCTTGCTCGCCGCGTAGAGGGCCACATTCGGCTGCCCTTCGTAGACAGCACTGGAGGAGGTTACCAGCACCGAGGCGCCCGGCCGCAGGTGGGGGGATAAAGCCGCCATCTGGAGCATGGGCGCCACCACATTGATTTCCAGCATTTCCCCAATCATTTTTCTATCTGCGCTTTCCAGGGGCGCGCCGGCAGCCACCGCCGCATTCAGCCACAGGCCGTCCAGGGGCCCGAGCCGCGCCACCAGCGGCAAGAGCCGTTCCACGCTGCGGCCATCGCTGACATCGTCAAGCACGGCGGTGGCGTTGGGGCCCAGCTCGGCGGCGGTTGCTTCCAGCCGGCTGGCGGTGCGGCCGGTGATGATGAGCCGCGCCCCCTCCTGAATGAGACGGCGGGCGCCGGCCCGGCCAATGCCGCTGCTGGCGCCGGTGATGAGTAGGGTTTTATT
>CAUSQL010000074.1:0-2525 GCA_963533935.1 uncultured Cardiobacteriaceae bacterium | reverse complement strand
CCCGCTTCCCCATTGGCATTTCCTTCCCGGCCGGCTCCGGTCTGGTGGCCTTTGCGGCGGCCACCGGGGTCATGCCGCTGGACATGCCGGAATCAATCCTGGTGCGCTTCCATGGGGAAATGCAGAAGGGCATTACCCTGCGCGACCTGGTGCACGCCATACCCTACAAGGCCATTCAGATGGGCCTGCTTACCGTCGAGAAGCAGGGCAAGAAGAACATTTTCTCCGGCAAGATTCTGGAAATTGAGGGGCTGGAAAATCTGAAGGTGGAACAGGCCTTCGAGCTGTCCGACGCGTCCGCTGAGCGTTCCGCCGCCGCCTGCACCATTAAATTGAATAAGGAGCCCATCATCGAATATCTCCAGTCCAACATCGTGCTGCTGCGCTGGATGATTGCCGAGGGCTACGGCGACAGGCGCAGCCTGGAACGGCGCATCAAGGGCATGGAGGAATGGCTGGCCAATCCGCAGCTGATGGAGGCGGACAAGGACGCGGAATATGCGGCGGTCATCGACATCGACCTGAACGAAATTAAGGAGCCCATCATGTGCGTGCCCAACGACCCGGACCACGCCCGCCTGCTGTCCGAGGTGCAGGGCGATCACGTGGACGAAGTGTTCATCGGCTCCTGCATGACCAACATCGGCCACTTCCGCGCCGTGGGTAAGCTGCTGAACCAGCACGCGGCCATGATTCCCACCCGGCTGTGGATTGCGCCGCCGACGAAGATGGACCAGGCCCTGCTGACCGAAGAGGGCTACTACAGCATCTACGGCAAGGCCGGCGCCCGCACGGAGGTGCCCGGCTGTTCGCTGTGCATGGGTAACCAGGCGCGGGTGCAGGACGGGGCGACGGTGATTTCCACCTCCACCCGCAACTTCCCGAACCGCATGGGTAAGGAGGCGCGGGTTTATCTGGCCTCGGCGGAATTGGCGGCGGTGTGCGCGCTGCTGGGCCGCATTCCCACGCCGGCGGAGTACCAGGAGCAGGTGGCGCTGCTGCGCGGCGACGCCAGCGACACCTACCGCTACATGAACTTCGACCAAATCGACGACTACGTGGAACGGGCCAAGGAGGCCGAGGCCTAGGCTGAATGAGGGCGGCGCCAGTCGCCCTTTTTTCTTGCCTTTGAGATTTATACAAACAGAGGGGCGCTTAGGCTGTATGTATTTAAGCCCCTAATTACATACAGGGAAAGCGCCCGTCCTTTTGTAAAAGTCCCATTTAAATCTATTTACAGACAACGGGGCGCTTCTCCTGTCTGTAATTAAAGTAGGGCAGGGACGTGGAACGGGTGTTTCATGCCTTAAACACAGACCTAAAGCGCCCGTTCGCTAGCGCGTAAAAGCAGAGACGGCAGCGAAAAGGCTGTGAAAAGAAGCTGTCGGGACGTCTACTTGGCCCTCATTCCAGCGCCGACAATTACTAGCATCAGTCTCTTTTAATCGACAAATTTAAGATTAGAGTGTAAATTTAGGGCTGTTTCGGACTTTATCGCCCTCAGGGCCACGAATTTCTACCGCAAGGTGGAAATTTTTGTTTATTTAAGGAGTATTTATGAAAGTTAAGACCTTAGCGCTCGTTATTGCGGCAACGCTCAGCGCCTGCGGCGGCGGCCAGAGCAATCCCGACCTGAGCCAATTCATACCGAAGGCGCCGGCGCCGGAACCGTCGGCCACCAACCCGAGCCAGCCGGCCCCACCGGTGGCAACGCCTAGCCCCACTAACACGGGGGGCAATAATGGCGGCGGCAACGGCGGCGGCAATAACCCAGCCCCAGCTCCTGGCCCGTCGGCGACCACTTCGCCAAGTGCGGCGCCGACGGCGGTTCCTTCGGCAAGCA
This sequence comes from uncultured Cardiobacteriaceae bacterium, assembly GCA_963533935.1. Taxonomy (GTDB): domain Bacteria; phylum Pseudomonadota; class Gammaproteobacteria; order Cardiobacteriales; family Cardiobacteriaceae; genus CAUSKK01. The sequence continues at coordinate 682 of CAUSQL010000074.1, read as the reverse complement.
CTTCACCGAGCGTAACGCCCTCCGCGTCAGCAACCCCAAGTGCGACGGCCACACCGACCGCTTCACCGAGTAGCATTCCCAGCGCTTCACCAAGTGCGGCGCCCACAGTTACAAACAGTCCAAGCGCCCTGCCGTCGGTGTCGCCCACGGCATCGGCGGCACCTTCGGTATCCGTAAGTCCAACGCCGACCGCTGCACCATCGTTAAGCCCGACCGCATCGCCCAGTGCCGCACCAAGCACAGCACCAACTCCGAGCGTAACTGATAGTCCGAGTGCCACGCCCACGGTAGCGCCGACCGCTTCACCGAGCAGCGTTCCCAGCGCTTCGCCAAGTGCGGCACCAACGGTTACAAACAGTCCAAGCGCCCCACCGTCTGTAAATCCGACTACAACACCGACAACAGCACCAAGCGCTTCACCATCATTAAGTCCAACAGCTACGCCTTCAGCATCGCCAAGCAGCGGGCCCAGCGTAACGCCAAGCCCGGCCCCGGCACCCAGCGCAACGAATAATCCGGGCAACCCGGCGAACCCCACCCCAAGCAATCCGCCAACGGTAACGCCGAACGTAACTATTACTGCCACGCCATCGGCCGGCCCTTCCGCCTCGCCTACGACATCGGCGGCACCCAGTGCTTCACCCAGTGCTTCACCCAGTGCTTCACCCAGTGCTTCACCCAG
>CAUSQL010000073.1:0-2873 GCA_963533935.1 uncultured Cardiobacteriaceae bacterium | reverse complement strand
TCTTTGGCGCCGACTATGCCAACGTGCAGCCCCATTCCGGCTCCCAGGCCAACGGCGCCGTTTTTCTTGCGCTCATGCAGCCCGGCGACGCCTTCCTCGGCATGGATTTGGGCCACGGCGGCCACCTCACCCACGGTTCGCCGGTGAATTTCTCCGGCCGCCAGTACAAATGCCATTCCTACAAGCTCGACCTGAAAACCGGCCTGGTGGACTACGACGAAGTGCAGCGGCTGGCCCTGGAACACAAGCCGAAGATGATTGTGGCCGGCTTCTCCGCCTATTCCCAGTTGCTGGACTTTGAGCGTTTTCGCCACATTGCCGACAGCGTCGGCGCCTATCTGATGGTGGACATGGCCCACGTGGCCGGCCTCGTCGCCGCCGGCCTGTACCCGAACCCGGTGCCCTTCGCCGACGTGGTTACCACCACCACCCACAAAACCCTGCGCGGCCCCCGCGGCGGGCTGATTCTCGCCAAGGCCAACCCGGAACTGGAGAAGAAACTGAATTCGGCGGTGTTCCCCGGCATTCAGGGCGGCCCGCTCATGCACGTCATCGCCGGCAAGGCGGTGGCCTTTAAGGAGGCGCTGGAGCCGGCCTTCCAGAAGTACCAGGAGCAGGTGCTGGACAACGCCAAGGCCATGGTGAAGGTGTTCCTGTCCCGCGGCTACGACATCGTTTCCGGCGGCACGGAAAACCACCTGCTGCTGATTAATCTGGTGAATAAGGGGCTGACTGGTAAAGCCGCCGATGCGGCCCTGGGCCGCGCCCACATTACGGTGAATAAGAACGCGGTGCCCGACGACCCGCAGACGCCGTTCATCACCAGCGGCATTCGCATTGGCACGCCGGCCATCACCAGCCGCGGCTTTAAGGAGAACGAGTGCCGCCAGGTGGCCGGCTGGATTTGCGACATCCTCGACGACCTGGACAACGAGGAAACCATCATTGCCGTGCGCGCGAAGGTGGCCCAGCTGTGTAAGGAGTTCCCCGTTTATTCCTAGTAATCGGCGCTGAATCCACCGGATTTATACCGACAGACGGGCGCTTCTCCTGTATGTAAATTAGGCTCTAATTACATACAGGAGAAGCGCCCGTCTGTATTTATACAGCGGGCGCCTGAGCGTCAGCGAAGAACCGCCCGTCTGTATTTATACCGCGGGCGCCTGAGCTTCAGCGACTGGCGAAGCCAGCGACCGAAGGGAGAAGAAGCCGCAGGCCTGAGCAACTAAGTTGCGAAGAACCCGCAGGCCTGAGCGCCAGCAAAGAACCCGTCTGGATTTCTTCTCTAAACCGCCCTTAATTCTGTGGTTAGGCCGAAGTGCTAGAGTAGCTAGCTTTCAGTCTCAAGGAGTTTGCCATGGAATTAATCGCCCCCCAGCTCTACCAGCGCATTCGTCTGCTGGGCCAAATCCTCGGCCAGGTAATCCGCGACCAGGCCGGCGAGGAAACCTTCGCCATCATCGAGGAGCTGCGCCGCGGCTTCATTCAGCAGCGGCGCCAGCCGGACGCCGCCCACCTCCAGCAGCTGCGCGAGCAAATCGCCGCCCTCGACAATCACACCCTAAAGAACGTAATCCGCGGCTTCAGCCTCTACTTTGCCCTGGCCAACATCGCCGAGGAGGACGGCCAGCGCCGCGAGCGCCAGGCGGCCATCGCCAACGACCAGGTGGATTGGGAGGGTTCCTTCCGCCGCACCATCGAGGAATGTAAGGCGCGGGACATCAGCGGCGAACAGATGAAGGAGCTGCTGAGCCAGCTGAAGTACATACCGGTATTCACCGCCCACCCCACCGAGGCGCGGCGCCGCACCACCATGAATTTGCTGCAACACATCTTCCGCCGCTGCGGCGCGCTGGATAACACGGAGGAGGGCAGCCCGGCCCAGCGCAAGGTTCTTAAGAAGCTGCGGCTGGAAATCGAACTGCTGTGGGCCTCGGACGAAATTCGCCAGCGCAAGCCGCTGGTGCTGGACGAAATCAACAACGGCATGCACTACTTCAACACCAGTTTGTTCCAGGCCATTCCCCAGGTTTACCGCCATTTGGCCAAGGCGCTGAACCGCAGCTATCCGGAGCTGAAGAGCTTTCCCCTGCCACAGCTGATGCAATTCGGCTCCTGGATTGGCGGCGACCGGGACGGCAACCCCTTCGTTACCCACGAAACCACCGAGCAGGCCCTGCGCATTCAGGCGGAAACGCTGTTTTCCCACTATCTGCAACGGCTGAAGGAATTGCAGCAGGAGCTGATTCACTGTTCCTCCATCGTGAAAATGGACGGGGAGCTCTACGCCAAGCTGCGGGACTACGAAGCCATCACCGAGGAGGTGCTGTCCTACAACCCCATGGACTACAGCAATGAGCCCTACCGGCGGCTGCTGTCGGCCATCATTGCCAAGGTGCAGGCCACCCGCAAATACATTCTTAAATTGGGCGACAGCGACCCGGGCCACATTTACGCCGACCCGGAGGAATTCCTGGAGGATTTACGGCTAATCCGCCGCTGCCTCCAGCAGCACGACCCGCAGCGCAGCAAGGGGAAAATCCTCGACTTCATTCGGCTGGTGAAGGTGTGCGGCTTCCACCTGGCCAGCCTGGACATTCGCCAGGAGTCCAGCTACCACAGCGCCGTGGTCGCCGACCTCTTCAAGCAGGCGCCGAATCTGCCGGACTACGAAAAATTAAGTGAGGAGGAACGCTGTGCGGTGCTAAGCCAGCTCATCGGCCAGCCGGGCACGCCGCTGCTCTTTGAACGGGATTTGGCGCCGGAAACCCGGGAACAGCTGGCGCTGCTTCGCACCATGAATAAGATGCGCCGGCTCATGGGCCCGGACACCTTCGGCAGCTACATCATTTCCATGACCACCCGGGCCAGCC
>CAUSQL010000072.1:0-3076 GCA_963533935.1 uncultured Cardiobacteriaceae bacterium | reverse complement strand
ACCTGCCCAAGGAAGTGCTGGTGCTGGTCATCGGCATCGGCGCCTCCTGTGCCTTTATGCTACCGGTGGCGACGCCGCCGAACGCACTGGTCATTGGCACCGGCGAGATTAAGTCGAAGGATATGTTCGTGGCCGGCCTGGTGCTGAACTTGGTCAGCATCGTGGTGGTGGCCCTCTTTGCCTACTACTTCATTTTGAAATAACCCCGAGCCCGCTCCGGCGGGCTTTTTTATTAGTGGGGAAGCGCTTCCCCTGTATGTATTTAGGCTTTAATCCATGAACAGCAAATCCCTGGCCGCACAGATTTACGACGATGACGGCGTTAGTGCCGCCGGCGTGGCGCGGCTCCTTGAAATCCTGCCGGCGCTGCTCGGCGGGCCGGTGGAAGTCATCAGTGCCGACGCCATCATCGCCGGAGAACTCAAGGCCCGCTGGCTGGTCATCGGCGGCGGCGCCGACCTGCCCTACTGTCGCCGGCTCAACGGCCCCGGCAACGAGCAAATTCGCGCCTTCGTCAGCGCCGGCGGCGGCTATCTGGGCATCTGTGCCGGCGCCTACTACGCCAGCGCCCTGGTGGATTTTCGCGGCCACAGCTGCCGCATCTTCGGCCGCCGCGAGCTGGCCTTTTTTCCCGGCCGGGCCCGGGGCAGTCTACCGGAATTGACCGGCGGTCGCCTCTACGACGAGGGCGACGCCAGCCGGGCCGAGGTGGAATTAAGGGAATTCGGGGCGGAGCGCTTCCCCTACCACGGCGGCTGTGCCCTGCTGCCGTCGCCGGACTTCACCGGTCAAATCCTCGGCCACTACCGCGCCAACGGCCTGCCGGCTCTGGTGAGTGGGCGGGTCGGCGCGGGCCGCTATCTGCTCTCCGGCGTCCACTGGGAACGGCGGGCCGACGCGGTGGCCTGGGGCCGGGCGCTGCTGGCGATGATGAATTAGGAGGAAATGGCTTCTTCCGCCAACGTCTTTACCAACTGGGAAGCGCTTCATCGGTAGGTTTAATATCCCAGAGCCGGCTGAACCGCTGGGAACGGCGGTGGGACAGCTAAGCACTTTAGCCAGGCGCTTCGGTTTTTTACCAACGGGCGAGCGTTTTCACTGTCTGTATTTATAAATCCGCCCGCAGCGCAGCCACAATCAGCTGGAACAGGCGGGAATGGCCCTGGCGGCTCGGATAGTAGAGGTAAAGCGGTTTGTAGCTCATGGCCTGCTCGGGCAGTAGCTCCACCAGCTGGCCCGCCTGTAGCGCGGCGGCCACGCTCGGTCGAGCCACCCAGCCGATGCCAAGGCCGTCCAGCAGAGCGCGGTGGCGCAGTGAGCCGTTGCTGGAAAATCGTGATTGCGGCGTGAAGGTCAGCGTCGTCTTTTTCTGGCGGAACTCCCAGGCCATTTCCGGGCCGGCGGCCAACTTCAGGCCGATGAGCTGGTGCTGGGCTAAATCGTCGATGTGCAGCGGCGTCCCGTGCTGGGCCAGATAGGCAGGGGCGGCCACCAGCGCCATTTGCAGCGGCGGCGAAATAGGCACGGCAATCATTTCCGACGCCACGTCGTCGCCGAGGCGCACCCCCATATCGAAGCCTTCTTTCACGATGTCGGCCCAGCGATTATCCACAAGAATTTCCAGACGAATCTTCGGGTACTGCCGCAACAGCGGCGCCAGCTTCGGATAGAGCACCGTTTCCGCCGCCACCGCCGGGGCATTGATGCGAATTAGCCCGGCCGGGCTGTCCAGAAAATCGCCCAGCGCTTCAACCTCCTGATTAACGGCCCGGTAGAGCGGCTCCAGCCGTTCAAAGAGCTGCTGGCCGGCCTCGGTCAGCGACACGTGGCGCGTGCTGCGGTTAAACAGGCGCAGATTTAGCCGCGTTTCCAGATTTTTCATGCTGTGGCTCAGGGCTGACGCGGAAATACCCAGCCGCTGGCCCGCCTTAACGAAGCTCTGCGCCTGCGCCAACATCAAAAAATAATTAAGTTCATTGAAGTTCTGCATTTTTGCCCCCTTTGGCCCATTGCTGAATTTAATTCATTACAGCATCAAGCCGGCCCGCATTTATCCTACTAAACATCGGGCCTAAACTAGCCACCATTCCTGATACAGAGACAACCTTATGAAAAACATTAAATTAAATAACGGCGTAGAAATTCCCGTGCTCGGCTTCGGCGTCTTTCAGATTCCGCCGGCCGAAACCGAACGGGCCGTACGGGCCGCCATCGAAGCCGGCTACCGCCACATCGACACCGCCCAGGTCTACCAAAATGAAGCAGAGGTGGGCCGGGCGCTCAGCAGCTGTGGCCTGCCCCGGGCCGAGCTGTTCGTTACCAGTAAGGTATGGGTGGACAATTTCGGCTACGAGGCGGCCAAAGGCTCGCTGGAACGTTCGCTAACGCGGCTGCAGCTGGATTACCTCGACCTGATGCTGATTCACCAACCCTACGGCGATAGCTATGGCACCTGGCGCGCGCTGGAGGAATATCAGGCGGCTGGCAAAATCCGCGCCATCGGCGTGAGCAATTTTTCTCCGGTGCGGGCGGTGGATTTGGGCCTGTTTAATCAGGTCATGCCCCAGGTTAATCAGATTGAAATTAACCCCTTCCAGCAGAAAAGCGCCGCAGTGGCCGCCCTCCAGACCGAAGGCATCGCCGTGGAGGCCTGGGCCCCCTTTGCCGAGGGGAAAAATGACATCTTCCACAATCCGCTGCTGGGAAAAATCGGTGCGCAATATGGCAAATCCGTGGCTCAGGTGATTACCCGCTGGCTGCTGGAACGGAACATCATCGTGCTGGCCAAATCTGTTCGGCCGGAGCGCATGGCGGAAAATCTGCACGTCTTTGACTTTGCCCTGAGCGCCGATGACAAGGCCGCCATAGCTACCCTGGACGGCAGTTTCGATGCCATCGTCAATCATGACACGGTGGACAATTTAAAGCGCATCGCTGCCTGGAAATCGGGCCAGTGAGCGCTGCCAATAGTTTTTTATGACTACCAATCGCCGTTCCCCATCCTTTATTTTGATTCTCAGCGCCCTGATGGCCTTCACCTCCCTGTCGGTGGACATCTACCTGCCGGCGGTGCCGG
>CAUSQL010000071.1:0-3235 GCA_963533935.1 uncultured Cardiobacteriaceae bacterium | reverse complement strand
CCGACCAGGCCGTTAGCGATGCGGACTATGCGGCGGTGCGCGCCCATTTCGACGAAGAAGAGCTGGTGGCGCTGACCCACGTCATTAACACCATCAACGTTTGGAACCGCCTCAACGTGGCCTTTGCCACGCCGGCCGGCAGCATGGATAGCCTGATGGGCTTAGACAGGGCCGGATTGAATTAATTAACATACATAGAAGCGCTTCTCCTGTCGGTAAATAATCGCCCATTTACTGACGGGGGAAGCGCTTCTTTGTTTGTAAACCATTAATGCTGAGGCATGTATTTAGCTTATATTGTTTTAAATAATCTTCTAAGCTAGTCAAAGGAAATTACATGAGTAATATTAAGGGCGTCCAGCCGGCGTCTACCCACGAATTTGTGCAAAATACAGTTGATACCTTTTTTAAATTGTCAAAATTATTATCGCCATTTAGCTGCGTTTTGGTCTTTCTGTATGTGTCATTTCAAGTTGAAAATCTAATAATTAGGCTATTTTGGACGTTTGTAATTGGTTCTTTCCTGAGTTTGGCTGTTAGACGTTTTATTTATAATCCGTTGCGCACCATGAAATTTAACGAATGTTTGCAAAAAATGAACGGCGACATGGCGGCGCTGGCCTTTAATCCAAGCAAACAATTTCAAACCCAAGAGCCGGTGCCATCATTAATTGCCGTTGACCGCGATAACCGCAAGCTATATCTACAAAATGTCTATACGGACTATAAAGGGTTGATTCTTGATGCCAGCCAGATTCTTAACGTGAAGGTGGAAAGGGAAATATCCATGGAGACCAGAACAACCTACGATAGCAGCAGTTCTTCTCCCGGCCTTTTGGGTGATACCCATCATTCTGGGGGCAAATCACATTCAAGTACGGAAATAACAGAAGATGCGTTTTTAGAAATTCATTACGAAGAGAGTAAGGGCGGCTCCCCTGTATTTTCCGTAATTCCCTTTGGTACATACCGACGGACAGCAGATTCCATGTTGGTTGCCATTGAACAAATCCGTGGCGATTAATTGCTGGGCTGGAACTAGTTAAATCATTTACCAACTACCAAGCGCTTTCTATGTATGTAATTAAGAACTAAATACATACAGGGGAAGCGCTTCCTTGTATTTAAAATTAGGAAATCCACGGTAATAAACAAGGAACCCATGACCCGCACCCTACTGCTCACCGCTCTGGCCCCGCTGATTTGGGGCAGCACCTATCTGGTTACCAGCCTCTTTCTACCTCCCGACCGGCCCTTCACCGCCGCCCTGCTGAGGGTTCTGCCCGCCGGTCTACTGCTGCTGGCCTGGACGCGGCAACTGCCGCCCCGGGGCGAGTGGCGCCGCATTCTGTTGCTGGGCCTGCTGAACATCGGTTTCTTCCAGGCCATGCTATTTGTGGCCGCCTACCGGCTGCCGGGCGGACTGGCGGCGGTGCTGACTTCCACCCAGACGCTGCTGGTGCTGCTGTTCAGCTGGCTCATCGGCCGGGCGCGACCGCCCCGGGCGGCCTGGGCGTGGGCGGCGCTGGGCGTGGTGGGCATCGCTCTACTGGTGCTGGCGCCTTCAGTCCGCTACGACCCGCTGGGCATCATGGCGGCCCTGGCCGGGGCGGCGGCGGTGGCCCTGGGCATATACCTGTCGAAGTACTGGCGCAGCAACCTGTCCCTGCTGGCCTTCACCGGCTGGCAGCTGCTGGTGGGCGGCCTGTTTCTTCTGCCCGTCGCGCTGCTGCTGGAGGGACTGCCGCCGGCCCTGAGCCTTGCCAATGTGGGCGGCTACCTCTATCTGTGCCTGTGTGGCGCCGTCCTCGCCTACATTCTTTTCTTTAACGGCATCGCGCGCCTGTCGCCGGCGTTGGTGGCCTCCCTCGGCCTGCTCAGCCCGGTCAGCGCCTTTCTGCTGGGCTGGCTGTTCCTCGACCAGAGCATGAGCGGTAAATCCCTGCTGGGCTTCGCCCTGGCGCTGGCGTCCATTCTGGGGGTGCAGCGGGCGCTGGCGGGTAAAGCCGCCTGATTACCAACAGGGAAGCGCTTCTTCTGTTTGTAAATGACCTATTTACTGACAGAAGAATCGCTTCCCTGTATTTAAATTGGGTAACGGCAATTAATCGGGAAACCGGGTCCGCCTCTTTTCCCCTCCGCTCCAACCTTCACGCGGCTCTGCTTGGGTTGGCATAATCGAAGTCCTTTAAAACCAGGAGTAGGTATGTTTACTAATTTACGGCCGGTTCCGCTGGCCCTTACCGTTCTGTTCCTATCGTTAACGGCCCAGGGGGTCAGTCCCGACGGCGGAGACCCGAAAGGGCTGAGCGCCAGCGAAGACCCGCAAGGGCTGAGCGCTAGCGAAGAACACCGTCTAATCGATGAAGCCACCATCGCCCGCAAAGCTAAGGATTACCGCCGCGCCCGCGAAATCCTGGAGCCGTTGGCCGCCGCCGGCAGCCCCTATGCTCAATTTAATCTGGGCGTTATCTACAGCGAGGGTCTGGGTGTGCCCGTTGACTATGAAAAGGCCCATCAACTCTGGGAACAGGCCGCTGAAGCCGGCATTGCCCAGGCGCAGAATAACCTAGGACGCCAGTACTTCATCGGTCAGGGTGGGCCGCTGGATCGGGATAAGGCTCTCCGTTGGTACACTAAAGCCGCCGAGGGCGGCAGTCCAGAAGCGCAGAGCAATTTGGCGCAGATTTATGAATCTGGACTAGGCACGCCGAAGGATCCAACTAAGGCCCGCTACTGGTATGAACAGTCAGCGGCAGCCGGTAACGTTAAAGCAAAGTACGCTTTGGGAGCGATGCTTTTATTAGGCAATGGCGGTCCCAAAGAGCCAGTTCGGGCGCGACAGCTAACGCGAGAGGCTGCCAAAGCGGGCCAGCCGGAGGCTATGGTTAATCTGGGAATAGCGCTGGCAACAGGTAACGGCGGGCCGAAAGATGTAGAGCAGGCTAAATTCTGGTTCCGCCAGGCGGCGGCCCAAGATAAAGACCCGGACGTCAAGGCCCGGGCCGAGAAAATATTGCGGGGTGAGCTGGAGGATTAGGGCCCTCTAGCCTGAATCATTAACCCAAAATAAATACATAGAAGCGGTTCTACGACCTGAAGGTCGCAGCGCGCTGCGCGTCTTCTGCAGGTATTTGGGCCGCTTGTTGCGAGCTATTCCCATTGGGAGGACAATGGCTGCTTCTTTTTAACTGGAGAATGCCATGAAAAAATCATTGCTTTTGCTTGCTGCCCT
>CAUSQL010000070.1:0-3256 GCA_963533935.1 uncultured Cardiobacteriaceae bacterium | reverse complement strand
CCGCCTTTCCTTTGGTTTTTCCCGCCGGCTGCCCGTGGTTTTGCAGACTGAGGCGGCGGAATGCGGTTTGGCCTGCTTGGCTTCCATCTTGGGCTTTCACGGTTTTCAAACGGATTTACGCCGCCTGCGGGCGCGCTTTGCCCTGTCGCTCAAGGGCGTAACTCTGGCGGATTTGGTGCGTTTCGCCAACGTCATGAATCTGACGGCGCGGGCGGTGCGGCTAGATTTGGACGAGCTGTCAAATCTGCGCTTGCCCTGCATTCTCCACTGGGATTTAAATCATTTTGTGGTTTTGCAGTCGGTGCAGCGCGGTTCCATCACCATCATGAATCCGGCCTCGGGCACACGCAAAATTAAAATGGAAGAGGTTTCGCGCCGCTTTACCGGCGTGGCCCTAGAACTATTTCCCAACACCCACTTTGAAGAAAAGCGCGAAACGCGCAAAATTCGTATTTTGCCGCTGCTGCGCGGCGTGGTGGGCCTCAAGCGCTCATTATTTCAATTACTACTGCTGGCGGCGGCGCTGGAAGTTTTTGCCCTAGCTAGTCCTTTTTTCATGCAGTGGGTCATCGACAAGGCCATCGTTTCCGCCGACCGCAATTTATTACTGACCCTAACCTTAGGTTTTGGCCTGCTAATGGTGGTGCAGCAGCTGGTTTCTCTCCTGCAAACCTGGGCGGGCATGTATCTGTCCACTTCGCTAAATATTCAGTGGAAGGCGAACGTTTTTCGCCGGCTCATGGATTTGCCTTCCTCCTATTTCACCAAACGCCATTTGGGCGATGTGGTTTCCCGCTTCGGTGCCGTGGACAGCATTCAGGACACGCTAACTTCCACCTTTTTTGTGCTGGTTTTAAACAGCATCATGGCCGTTTTTACCCTCGGTTTAATGTGGATTTATAGCCCAAGTTTAACCATAGTAGTGCTGGTAATGTTGCTGGTTTATATCGCCATTCGCTGGGCCGCCTACTATCCCCTGCGCAATGCCACGGAGGAAAATATCGTCCACGGGGCAAAACAGAGCAGCTATTTCATGGAAACCATACGCGGCATTCGCACGGTAAAGCTGTTCGGCAAAAATGCCCAGCGCCACGCCGCCTGGCTTAATCTGTTCATTGACACCGTAAACACCGGTTTAACCACCCAAAAACTTTCTATTATGTTTGGCTTTATCAATAGTATTTTGTTTGGTTTTGCCAATATTTTTATTATGTATTGGGGAGCATTGGCAGTGCTGGACGGTAAATTTACCGTGGGCGCCTTGACCGCCTTTATGGCCTATAAGGGACAATTTGAGGGCAAAGCCGGTTCACTTATCGACCAATTTGTGCAAATAAAAATGCTCGGTCTGCACGCGGAACGTTTGGCCGATATTGTTTTAGAAGAAACGGAAAATGAACAAACCGGCGATTTATTACCGGCGGAAAATTTGCCCAATTTGGATTTAATTGTCGAAAAAGTGTCCTTTCGCTACGCGGATAACGAGCCGTTCATCATTCAGGATTTCAGTTTGACCATTAAACAGGGCGAAGCCTTGGCCTTCGCCGGCCATTCCGGCTGCGGCAAATCTACCCTGGTGCAAATGCTGTCCGGCAATCTGAAGCCCACCAGCGGCCGCATTCTTTTGGGCGGCCACGACATTTACGCCCTGCCGCCGGCCTTCGTGCGCCGCTACAGCGCGGCGGTGATGCAGGACGACGTGCTGTTTGCCGGTTCCATCGCCGAGAACATCAGCTTTTTCGACGAGGCGCCGGACATGGCCAAGGTGGAACTCTGCGCCCGCCTGGCCAACATTCACGGCGAAATCGCCCTCATGCCCATGGGCTACGAAACCCTGATTGGCGACATGGGTAGCGCCTTGAGCGGCGGCCAGAAGCAGCGGGTAGTGCTGGCCCGCGCCCTCTACCGGGAGCCGCAGATTCTCTTCCTCGACGAGGCCAGCAGTCATCTGGACATGGACAACGAGCGTGCCATCAACGAGAACCTGCGCCAGCTGGCCATTACGAAAATTATGGTGGCCCATCGCCAGGAAACCCTAAACACCGCCGACCGGGTTATTTATCTGGATAAAACGCCGGCCCCTCAGCCCATTTAGGCCAAATTCATGTCGTCCCTATTCCGTCCCGAAGTATTTCAAGCCAAACAGAACCGTTGGACGGGGCAAATTGTCCTAGTTCGTCCCTTTTCCCTGCTGTTTCTAACCCTGTGCGCCGCCCTCTTCGCCGCCGCGCTGGTGGCCTTTACCATTTTTGGCAGCTATACGGCGAAAACCACCGTTAAAGGGCAACTGTTACCGGCCAATGGCGTGGTGCGCGTCTATGCCCCCGATGCGGGGGTAATTACCAGTAAACGGGTGAATGATGGCGACCTGGTGCAAGCCGGCGATGTGCTGTTCACCCTGTCCACGGCGCGGGAGGACGGCAGCGGCAGTGTGCAGGCCCGGCTGGCCGCCGAAGCCAAATTAAAGAAGACCCTGGCGGAACAGGAAATCGTGCGCCAGAAACGCATTCATGCCGCTGACAAGGCCGCGTTGGAAAATTCCCTGCGCCGGCTCCAGGGGCAGATGCCCCACATTAAAAACCAAATTTCCGCCCAGGAACGGCGGGTGGGCCTGTCGGAAAAGATGCTGACCAAGCAGCGGCAGCTGGCCAAGGAGGGCGCCATTTCCCAATTAGAGAGAACCAGCTATGAAAATGCCTTATTGGAGTTAAAGGCGGATTTGGCGGCCTATAAACGGGAAGAAGGCAATCTGGAGCGGGAAATCGCCAGCCAGCAGAGCAATTTAAAAAATCTACCGGAACAGCAATCGCTGGAAATCAGCCAGCTGGAACGGGCCGCTGCCAGCTACAGCCAGGAAATGCTGGACTACAGCCAGCGGGAGGGCCAGACCCTGCGCGCCGCCGTGGCCGGCCACGTCAGCACGGTCAATGGGGAAGTGGGCCAGCAGGTGGACGGCAGCCGCCTGCTGCTGAGCATCGTGCCGGCGGACAGTGAATTGCTGGCGGATTTATACGTGCCGAGCCGGGCCATCGGCTTCGTAAAGCCCGGCGACGCTGTGATTTTGCGCTATCAGGCCTACCCATACCAGAAATTCGGCCACGCCTCGGGCAAAATCATCTCCATTGCTAGAACCGCCCTGGGCCAGCAGGAGCTGGCCAGCCTCGGCAATGTGTTTGCCGACGGCGGCACGCTGAACGAGCCGGCCTATCTGGTGAAGGTGAAGCCGGACCGCCAGACCATGCTGGTTTACGGCGAA
>CAUSQL010000069.1:0-3682 GCA_963533935.1 uncultured Cardiobacteriaceae bacterium | reverse complement strand
GCTGGCCGGCAAGGAATGGGCGCCGCACAAGGTGCAGGGCTGGACGCCGGACTTCCTCGCCAAGACCCATAACACCAAGATTCACGATTTCCTCGTGCCCGTGTCCGACGAGGAGGCGCGGGATACGGCCCTGGCCCTGGCCTCCCAGGAGGGCATTTTGGCGGGTCTGTCCGCCGGCGGCACCTTTAATGCGGCCCTGCAATTTGCCGAAAAGGCGCCGGAGGGTTCGGTAATTCTCGCCATGTTGCCGGACACCAGCGAGCGCTACATGAGCACCTTCCTCTTCGAGAGTGTTAATGAGGGTTCCGACGACCACCTATTGCCCTAAAGGCTAAATTTACCGACGGACGGGCGCTTACTCTGTATGTAATTAATGGCTTAAATACATACAGGGTAAGCGCCCATCTGTTTGTAATTGCCAGAACAACAGACCCCCGGCCGATTTGCTAAAGTCTTGCCCTTTAATTAACGCTTGGAGGCGCCCTATGAACATTAGCCCCGCTGTTGCGGCGGACATTTGCAAACGCATCGCGGCGGAACTGGCCGTAGCCGAAGAACGGGTGGCCAAGGCCATCGAACTGCTGGACGGCGGCAATACCGTGCCCTTTATCGCCCGCTACCGCAAGGAGGCCACCGGCTTCCTCGACGACGGCCAGCTGCGGCAGATCGAACGGCGCCGCAGCTATCTGCAACAGCTGGAAGAACGGCGCGAGGCCATTCTCACCACCCTCGCCGACCAGCAGAAGCTGACGCCGGAGCTGGAAGCGGCCATTCGCAATGCCCCGGATAAGACCCAGCTGGAGGACCTCTACGCCCCCTACGTGCAGCGGCGCCACACCAGGGCCGCCACCGCCCGCGAGCATGGTTTGGAACCGCTGGCCGATTTGATTCTGGCGGAACCCAGCCGCGAGCCGAGCGAACTCACGGCGCCCTTTATCAATGAGAAAGTGGCCGACGCGGCCGCGGCCCTGGAGGGTGCCCGCCACATTCTGCTGGAGAAATTGGCCGAACCGGCGGACCTGCTGGAAAGGCTGCGTCAGCGCTTCTGGGCCGACGGTCTGCTGCGCAGCCAGCTCATCGAGGGCAAGGAGGCGGTCGGCGAAAAATTCCGCGATTACTTCAGCTACGAGGAAGCCATCGCTAAGGTGCCGAGCCACCGCGCCCTGGCCCTGTTCCGCGGCCGCAACGAGGAGGTGTTAAACCTAAGCGTTGAGGTGCCGCGGGAGGACTATGAAGAGCTTATCGCCGCCCACTTCCATATTCCCGCCACCGCCAGCCCCTGGCTACGCCAGACCATTCGCCTCTGCTGGCGGGCGAAAATCGGCCTGAAGCTGGAGCTGGAGGCCATGAATCGGCTGAAGGAGCAGGCAGACCGGGCGGCCATCGCCGTCTTTGCGGGGAATCTCCAGGACCTGCTGCTGGCGGCGCCGGCCGGTTCCGTCCCCATACTGGGCCTCGACCCGGGCTACCGCAACGGGGTGAAGTGTGCCGCCATCGACGGCACCGGCAAGCTGCTGGCCACCGCCATCGTCTATTTACACCGGGAAGACCATTTCCTTGACACCCTCGGCCAGCTGATTCGCGCCCACGGCATCAAATTGCTGGCCATCGGCAACGGCACCGCCAGCCGCGAGACCGGCCAGCTGGTGGGGCGGCTGCTGGCGGATTTCCCCGGCGTCCAGAAAATCACCATTTCCGAAGCGGGCGCCTCCATCTATTCGGCCTCGGAGCTGGCTGCGGCGGAATTTCCCCAGCTGGACGTGAGTTTGCGCGGTGCTGTGTCCATCGCCCGCCGCCTCCAGGACCCCTTGGCGGAATTGGTGAAGATTGAACCGAAGTCCATCGGCGTCGGCCAGTACCAGCACGATGTGGACGAAAACCTGTTGGAGCAGAGTCTGAACGACGTGGTGGAAGACTGCGTGAATAAGGTGGGCGTGGACGTGAATCTGGCGTCGGTGCAGCTGCTGCAGCGGGTGGCGGGCCTATCGCCGAAGTTGGCCAGCAATATCGTCGCCTACCGGGACGACCGCGGCCCCTTCCCAACGCTAAGGGAGCTGCTGCAGGTGCCGGCCCTGGGCCCGGTGCGCTTTAAGCAGGCGGCGGGCTTTCTCCGCGTGGTCGGCGAAGAGCCGCTGGACAATTCCGCCGTGCACCCGGAAAGCTACCAGCTGGTGAAGCAAATCGCCAAGGATTACCAGCTGCCGCTGACGGAGCTCATCGGCAACGGGGCGGCCATTAAAAAAATCGACTGCCACCGCTTCGCCACCGCCGACTTCGGCGCCCTGTCCGTCCGGGAGGTGCTGCGGGAACTGGCCCGGGCCGGCCGTGACCCGCGCGGTGAATTTAAAAGTGCCGCCTTCCAGGAGGACATCAACGACATCAAGGATTTACAGCCGGGCCTGGTGCTGGAAGGGGTGGTCAGCAATGTGGCGCAATTTGGCGTCTTCGTGGACATCGGCGTGCATCAGGATGGGCTGGTGCACGTGTCCCAGCTGGCGGACCACTTTGTTAAAGACCCGCGCGACGTGGTGAAGGCCGGCGACTTCGTCCGCGTGCGGGTGCTGGAAGTGGACGTGCCGCGCAAGCGCATTAGCCTGTCCATGGTGCTGGAGGAGAAAAAGGCCAAGGAGAATAAGGGCAAGGGCGAGAAGAAAGCCACGAGCCTGGCCGCCGCCTTTGGCGATTTGCGCCGATGAACCGGCGGGAGCTGGGCGAGGCCGGCGAACGGCGGGCGGAGGAATATTTGCGCCGCGCCGGTTTAACGCTGGTGCAGCGCAACTACCACTGTGGCCGCGGGGAAATTGATTTGATTTGCCGCCAGGGGCCGCTGCTGGTTTTCGTGGAAGTGCGCCAGCGCAAAAAGAACAGCCTGGTGAGTGCCGCCGAAAGCATCGACTGGCGCAAGCGTCGCAAGCTGCGCGCCGCCGCCGAGCACTATTTAAGTCATCTGGATTCGCTGCCGGACTGCCGCTTCGACGCAGTCTGCATCGACGGCGCGGAAATTCAGTGGCTGCAAAACATTGAGCTGTAGCGGCCGCCCGATGGCAAATGGTAAAAATGGCAGGCCAAAAACCTGAGAAGGACTGCCATTAAGCCATTGAACGGGTGCCCAACTCTGCTGTTTTTTTAACCATCTTCTCAATTAAAATGGCCGTCTCTTTTCTCTTAATTTTTCGGCCAAACCATGACTAAATTAAACCGCCACTATCTTTTCCTACTTATCGCCTTCGGCCTAATCGGGCCGCTGGTCGGTTTTCTTCTGTTTTTTCTAATAACGTTGCCGTTCTTGTATTTGTGGCTGTTAATAATGGGGTACCACGACAATATGCCGCAATTTATCTTGGAATTGCTGTGGTTTATATACAGCTTCGGTTTTGCTCCGGCGCTCATCACCGGTGCGCTAATTTGGGCACTGCAACTGCGACGTAATCGGGTGGGCACCATCGTTACCGGACTGCTGGGCTACATCAGCAGCGGCCTTAGAGTTCATTTCCTCACCGATTTCTTCCCTCTTTTTATCCCAGTCGCCGCTGCCGGAACTCTAAGCGCTCTCCTTTTCAGCCGATACCTACCCCGGCCGGCAGCCGCTTCATAACCTTTAAATTCGGAAAAATCATGAACAAATTAAACCGCCACTATCTTTTTCTGCTTATCGCCTTCGTCCTAATCGGGCCACTGCTGC
>CAUSQL010000068.1:0-4469 GCA_963533935.1 uncultured Cardiobacteriaceae bacterium | reverse complement strand
CCCGGGCCAGCTGCGCAGCGCCCAGGAGTGGGAAAGTCGGGAAATCCTCCAGCGGGTTAGCAGCAGCTATCTGGTGATTCTCGACGGCGGCGGCACCTGCCACAGCAGCGCCAGCCTGGCCCAGCGCCTGCAATTCTGGCAGGAGAACCAGCGGGAAATGGCGCTGGTCATCGGCGCTCCAGAGGGACTGGGGGCGGAGGTGCGGCGGCGGGCCCAGGAAAGCTGGTCGCTGGGCGCCCTCACCTTCCCGCACCCGCTGGTGCGCATCATGGTGGCCGAAGCCATCTACCGCGCCTGGCTCATCAATAAGAATCACCCCTACCACCGGGCCTAGGCCATTTATAAAGACAGAGGGGCGCTTCCCCTGTATGTTTAAAAGCATTATTAAACATACAGGGGAAGCGCCCCTCTGTCGGTAAAAGCCTAACTAATTGGCGGGAGCGCTAAAGGCATAGGCTTCGTAGCGGAAGTCCTGCACCTGCCAGCCCTTTTCCTCCTCCCAGCGCAGATTTACTGCAGCAATCGCAAAGACTTGGCCCTGGAACTCCAGCTGGCGCAGCCGCGGCAGCAATTTCTCCTGCTGGGCCTTATCCAGCGGCGCCCGCTTATCCAGACCAATGGCCTGAAGTTGCTCTTCAAAGTGCCGTTGCCAGTCCTTGAGCTCGGGCAGCACCGCCGCCGGATTGGCAGTGCGAATGTCATTGTCGTCCAGCCGATAGCGATCGCCAAGCAGCAGCAGCCGATTAGTGCCCGCCGGCAGGCTGAGCGGTGCGTGGTTTTCTATCTTTAATGACAGCTCCCCGTGGCGGGTCGCCGGCGTGTTCTCCTCTAGGGCTTGGGTGCCGATACCAAAGGGACTCTCGCTGTCTAAATATTTGCGGACATCGCGAATCTGCTTGAGCGCTTCCTCATGGGCCGGGTCGCGGCTGAATTCCCTAAATTTATCCCAATCCATCTGGCCAGCGCGCAGCAGACCATTTTCATTTAATAGCCGTTCCAGCCGCTGTCGCTGGCTGGCCTGGCTCCAGCGATGGTAGGGAATTAGGTAGCCGTCCGCCAGCGCCGTTGCCGCCAGCAGGGCAAGGATTAGGCGGTAAACCTGGAACCGGGCGCGCAGGGTTTGCGGGAGCAGCAGTAGCCCGTTGGCCAGCACCAGCAGACCGGCAAGAATCAGCAGTTGAATGCGCTCCATCGTTAGGCCGTAGTGGTCGATGCGAATCTTAATGGCGATGGCCAACAGCAGCAGCGGCGCCAGATTGAGCCAGTTCAGCCAGCGATAAAAAATCGCCACGTCGCGGGCGGAGGGCGTGCGGGCCGCCTCATTGGCCGCCCGGTGCCAGCCCTGCAGGTAGAGACCGCCAATCAGGAAGGGCAGCAGCACCTGCACTACTTCGCCGTTGAACAGTTCTTGCCGCAGCAGAATTTGAGCGATGTAGCCGTAAATGATGAGGCCGTAGATGAACAGCACCAGGTCGCCAAGGCCGCGGCAGACCCGATGGAGCGGCGAAGCAGCGCCACTGCGGTCGCGGAAATACAGCAGAGCCAGCGGCGCCACCAGAGCGATGACAAAATCCACCAGCCAGCCGCTGAGCCCCCACAGGCGCAGGCCGAAGAGCACCCCCATCACCCAGAGCAGCAGCTGAATGAAGAGATAGACCGCCAAGGTGAAGCCGATGGCCCAGCCCACGGCGCGCAGGCGGCTGAACAGCAGTTGCAGGAAGGGGCGCTCCGCCCGCGGGCCACCCACGGCCAGGTGGAGAAAGAATAGGGACAAGACCAGCGGGAAGGGGTCGAGGCCGTCGCTGAGCCGATAAAGTAGCAATAGGCCCGGCGGCAGCAGTAGACCGCCAAAGCGGTAGAAACGGCTACCGTTAATTATCAATAGGGCAAGGAATGAGGCGGCGCTGAGCAATATTAGGGTGCCGCTGCGCAGCCCCACCAGATTGGGTTTAAACAGCAGTAGCACCAGATAAAAGGCCACGCTGATAAGTTCGCGAGAATGCTCCCGCCACAGCCGTTGGGTGTCCATGAAACCTCCAAGAAAAAGGTTAATTTTAGAGCGGCCACACCCCTAAATTAGGCTATTTACAAACAAGAGGGCGCTTCTCCTGTTTGTATAAATGGTATTTTTACAGACAGCTAAAGCGCCCTGCTGTTTGTAAATAGCCTTATACAAACAAGGGTGCGCTTCTACTGTATGTAATTTGCCGCTCAATGAAGCGGCGTTGGGGTTGGCTTGCTTGGCCCAGGCACGCCGGATTTAAGCTGGTCTAGCCGGTCTGACCATTCCTGGGCCTTGGCCAAATCCCTTGGCAGGCCCGGCCCGCCCACCCGATAGAGCCCAATGATGCCGTGGTAGCCGATGTACTTGCCGTGGGAAACCTCCTTGGCTTCCTTGGCCTTAATGTCCCGTTCGTACCATTCTTTGGCCTTGAGGAAATCCTTTTTAATGCCCGGCCCGCCCATTTCATAGAGCCTGGCAATGTCGAAGTAGCCGTTAAGATAGCCGGCGGCAATTCCCCGCTCGTACCATTCTTTCGCCTTAGCAAAATCGGTTGGTATGCCTTGCCCGCATGTGAGGTAAAGTCTGCCGATGAGCCCATAGCTTTCGCCATTGCCGGCGGCGGCTCCCTTTTCGTACCATTCTTTTGCGGTGATAAGGTCCTGCTCCTGTTCATAGAGCTGGCCGGTGAGGTTGTAGCCCATGCTGTCGCCGGCGGCAATCATCTTTGCATACTCCACCTTTAACTCTTTCCGCCGCTCCCTGGCCGCTTCCGGATCCACAGGAACCACGGTCGTTATTGCGTTGAGCTTCGGACCTTCGTCCGTGCAGTAGTGGCTATTCTTCGTCCGACCGGCGGCGGGAATGGTGCAAGCGCTGGCCGCCGTCAGGGCCAGCAGCAGTAGGGTTTTCTTCATGATTTTTCTCGAAAGCTGGGAAAGGGGGGAATTATGCACTTGCCACGAACCACGCACTCTATTATTTCCCCGTTAATACAAGCTGATCGACATTTACGCCCCGGCCAGGTATATAGACGTCCCAGCCCCAACGGGGGCATAGCCACAGGAAATAAAATGAAAATAAACAATTCACCCAGCTGGGCCAACGTGCTGGCGCTGGCGCTGGCCGCCTTCATCTTTAACACGGCGGAATTTATCCCCATCGCCCTGCTCAGCGACATCGGCGCCGGCTTCGGCCAGTCGGTGGACAGCGTGGGCCTGCTGATGACCCTTTACGCCTGGGTCGTGGCGCTGGTGTCGCTGCCGCTGATGCTGGCCACCCGCACCTGGGAACGGCGCCGGCTGCTGGTCGTCATCTTTCTCCTCTTCATCATCAGCAACGGATTAAGCACCTGGGCCAACTCCTACGCCCTCTTCGTCGTCAGCCGCCTCGGCGTGGCCCTGGCCCATGCCATCTTCTGGGCCATCACCGCGGCGCTGGTGGTGCGGGTGGCGCCGCCGGGCCAGGGCAATCGGGCCCTGGGCCTGCTGGCGCTGGGGGTCGGCCTGGCCTCGGTGCTCGGCATTCCCCTGGGCAAAATCATCGGTAACTACTGGGGGTGGCGCAGCAGCTTCGGCTTTATCGCCGGCGCCGCCGCTCTAATCCTCCTGGCCCTACGCTCCCTGCTGCCCCTACTGCCGGCCAGCAACACCGGCAGCCTGGCCAGCATTCCCCTGCTGCTGCGGCGGCCGACCCTGCTGGCGGTCTTCGGCTTTGTGGTGCTGGCCATCGGCGCCCACTTCACCGCCTACAGCTACATTGAAAGCTACGGCGCCGAGGTGGTCGGCCTTAACGGTGAGCAGGTCAGCCTGCTGCTATTAACCTTCGGCCTGGCGGGGCTGGCGGCGCCGAGCCTGTTCGCCCGCAGCTATCCGCGGAACACGCGGCGCTTCTTCTTTATGGTTACGGCGGCGCTAATTGTGATTTTGCTCCTGCTGCGGCCGCTGGCGGTGCACGGCCTGGCCTTTGGGCTGCTGGCGCTGGCCTGGGGCTTAACCATTGTCTGTTTGAATCTGGCCATGCAGGCCAAGACCCTCCAGGTGGCCAGCGACGCCACCGACGTGGCCATGGCGCTGCTCTCCGGCCTCTACAACATCGGCATTGGCGGCGGCGCCCTGCTTGGGGCGCACATCATCAAGGGCTTTGGGCTGGTGCAGCTCGGCGTCAGTGGCGCGCTGCTGGCGGGGCTGGCGCTGTTGCTGTGCTTCTTTATTAAGGATTAATTACCGACGGTCGGGCGCTTTACCTGTACGTAAAAATGGCTATTTTTACGTACAGGTAAAGCGCCCGAGTGTTTGTTTAATCTAGGGGGCGGAAAGCGCCCGCTGAACCAGCGCCCGGCCGGGCGACATCAAGCTATCGGGCCGGGCTAAAGCCGTAATTCTGCAAAATCTTCTGGCCCTCTTCACTTAAAACGAAATCCACGAAACGCTGGGCCTCTTTGGCGTCCTTGCTGGCCTTCAGCACG
>CAUSQL010000067.1:0-4654 GCA_963533935.1 uncultured Cardiobacteriaceae bacterium | reverse complement strand
CGCCGTCGGTTGCGGATTGTTACTGGGCGTGGCTGGCAGTTGATTATTTGGGGCTTGAGGTACGAATGTGGAGGTCGGTCCGCCATTAGCGCCGCCACAGGCACTAAGCAGCGCCACAGCAATAATTGCCGCAAGGTTTAGTGTGGTTTTTTGCATAAATACTCCAGATTTTTGTGGTTAGAGAAATCATTCTATGGGTCTCGTCGCTTTTTAGCCACAAATTTTTAAAAATTAACCACTGAAACGACTGTAATAACTGGATATTAAATTTAGCGATTGGTTTGGTAAGCGCCGCATTCACCCTACAACTGTCAGCATAGGGCAACGAATTCTTAAGCCACCGGCGACACATTTATAAATACATAGGGGCGCTTCCCCTGTTTGTATAAATGGGCCAATTTACAAACAGCCAAAGCGCCCCTATGTTTGTAAATGGCACAATTACACACATGAAAAGCGCCCCGTTGTCAGTTTAATGTGATTAAACATACAACGGGGCGCTTAGGCTGTATGTTTTTATTGCTGGCCCAGCTCCTTCAGGAGCGGCGCCAAGTCCTCCTCCCGCCGTTCCCGCCGGAGCCGCGCCCCGGCCAGAATCATTTCCAGCTCCGCCGTCGCCTGAGCCAAGTCCTCATTGACGATGAGAAATTCAAAGTCCCGGTAGTGGGAAATCTGTTCGCGGACCTCGGCCATGCGCGACCCAATTAGCTGCGGGTCGTCGCCGCGTAAATTTAGGCGCCGCTCCAGCTCGGCCAGCGATGGCGGCAGTAGAAAAACCGTGCGCGTGTCCGGCCGCAGCCGCCGCACCTGTTCTGCCCCCTGCCAGTCAATGTTCAGCAGCACGTCCTGGCCGGCCGCCAGCCACCTATCCACCTGGAGCGCCGAAGTGCCGTAATAGCGGCCGTAAACCTCGGCCCATTCGAGGAATTCCCCCGCCGCCAGCCGCCGCTTAAATTCTTCCTCATCAATAAAGAAGTAATCGACCCCCTCCAGCTCGCCGGCCCGCGGCGCCCGCGTGGTGTGGGATACGGATTCCACCACATCGGGTAAGGTCTCCAGCACCGCACGAATCAGGCTGGTCTTACCGCCGCCGGAGGGCGCCGCAATTATCCACAGTTGCCCGCGCATGCTAGTCCTGGCAGTGCGGGCAGAAGAAGCTGGAACGGCCGCCAATCATGGTGCTTTCAATGGGGCAGCCGCAGCGGGGACAGGGCTGGCCCCGTTTGCCGTACACGTCCAGGGCAAAGCTGAAGTGGCCGTTGTGGCCGTCGGGGCTGACGAAATCCTTTAGCGTGGTGCCGCCGGCAATGATGGCCCGTTCCAGCACCAGCTTAATTTCCTTCGCCAACGCCTCACATTCCGCTTCGGTCAGGCTGCTGGCCGGCCGCTGCGGCAGGATATGGCTGTGAAAAAGCGCCTCGCTGGCGTAGATGTTGCCGACGCCCACCAGCACCTCCTGATTCATGATGAAATTTTTAATGGGCACGTTGCGGCGGCGGCTCCATTGGTAGAGGCGGGCGCCGTCGAAGTCCGCCGACAGCGGTTCCGGCCCCAATTTGGTGATGGATTTGGGCGGCTTCTCCACATCAATCAGGCCCCAGTGGCCAAATTTGCGCGGGTCGCGCAGGCGCACCTCGGTGCCGTTGGCGAGGATTAGGCGTACGTAGTCATAGGGGCCGGTGGGCTCATTCTCCTTAAATATGCCCAGGGAGCCGCTCATGCCCAGGTGCACGTGCAGAGCCAGCGACGAGTTGGCCAGGTGAAAGAGCAGGTGCTTGCCGCGGCGGCTGATTTTGTCGATGGTTTTACCGCGCACCTGGGCGGCGATGCTGGGGTCCAGCGGCGCGCGCAGCTGGTCGGTGGTGAATTGCAGGTCTTTGATTTGCTGGCCGCGGCAGTGGGGTTCCAGGCCGCTGCGGGTGGTTTCTACTTCTGGTAATTCAGGCATTTGGCTTTCCGTGGAAAAAATTTTATTTTAGCTTTTGCCTCCGGCTAAGCGCTTGATAATTAATGGGAGAAATATCTTTTATTTATAAATAAATTCAAAATTACTTGCCTGAATTAATAAATGTAACCATAATAGGCCCTTTCATTTTCTCGCCGTAGTTTAATGGATAGAACGTATGCCTCCTAAGCGTGAGATACAGGTTCGATTCCTGTCGGCGGGACTTCCCGAAAATATTACTGGCCCAATTCGGGCCTTTTTTTATTTGTCGATTGAGGATAAAAAAAAGGCGCTTCAATGAAGCACCTAAATATGGAATATTTATGACAAACAAAAACTAAAAAACTAACTAATCCTTACTACCTCCCTGAAATATGCGCTTCCAAATCTGTCTTGATGTGGCCCGCTGCTCCTCTTCGCTGGGCGGGCAAAGTTCCAAGATTGAATTACTTAAGTTGGCAAAGAAATTACGCCCGTTGCCCTTTTGGTAATGTTCAAGCTGGTCTTTTTCCATCAATAACTCCTGATGAATTAAAAAACATTGGCAGCCATTTTAATAAAAAGATTTAAATTTGCAAATAGTTTATTTCGCTAATTAATTCAAAATTAATTTGCCCCAATAGCCATAAAGCATTAAATAAAAAAGCCCGACGGAATCGGGCTTTTATTCAAGGGAATAATTATTTCCTATTGACCTTATGCAGGGCGCGATTATCCACCGCCAAACAGGCCTCGTGCAGGGCCTCGGCCAAGGTGGGGTGGCCGTGCATGATGCGGGCAATGTCCTCGCTGGCGGCGTAGAACTCCATGGCCACCTGCATTTCGTGGATTAATTCCGAGGCATTGGGGCCGATGATGTGGGCGCCGAGAATTTCATCGCTGTTTTCATCGGCCAGGACTTTGACGAAGCCCTGGGCCGCATTCATGGCCTTAGCGCGGCCGTTGGCGGCAAAGGGGAATTCGCCCTTTTTATAGGCGACGCCGGCGGCCTTCAATTCCTCCTCGGTTTTGCCGAGCCAGGCCATTTCTGGGTGGGTGTAGATGATGGCCGGAATCAGGTCGTAATTGACGTGGCCCGCCTGGCCGGCGATGAGTTCCGCCACCATTACTCCCTCCTCGCTGGCCTTGTGCGCCAACATGGGGCCGCGCACGCAGTCGCCGATGGCATAAACGCCCGCCTCGCCGGTGGCGCAGTGGCCGTCCACTTCGATGAAGCCACGGCTATCCACGGCGATGGTCAGACCCTCACCCAAAGCGCCCGCGGTGTTCGGCCGCCGGCCCACGGCCACCAACAATTTATCCACCTCCAGGCTCTGCGCGCCGTTACCGTCCTCATAGTTCACGGTTACGGACTTCCGACCAACCGTCGCCCCGGTAACTTTAGCCCCCAGGCGAATGTCCAGGCCCTGCTTGCGGAGGATTTTTTCCGCCTCCTTGGCCAGGGCGCGGTCGGCCATGGGCAGCAGCTCCGGCGACGCCTCCAAAATGGTTACCTGGGCCCCGAGGGAACGCCAGACCGTACCCAATTCCAGGCCAATGACCCCGGCGCCAATGACCCCCAGCCGCTTCGGCACGGCGGTGAAGTCTAGAGCTTCCGTGGAACTGACAATATTTACGCCGTCCTGCTTGGCCACGGGAATGTCCACGGCCACGGAGCCAAGGGCGAGGATTACCGCCTTAGTGGCCTGAAGCTCCTGCACTGTGCCGTCTTCGCCGCTTACCCGCACTTTCTTGCCGGCCTGCAGTTGGCCGCGGCCATGAATCCAGTCGATGCCATTGGCTTGAAATAGCTGGCTGATGCCGCCGGTCAGCTGGCTGACCACGGAATTTTTGCGCCCGATGAGCTTGGCCAGGTCCAATTTCACCGAGGCGTTAAGGCCGTGTTCGGCAAATTCGTGCTGGGCCTTTTCATAGAGATTGCTACTTTCCAGCAGCGCCTTGGAGGGGATACAGCCCACGTTCAGACAGGTGCCGCCGAGGGTTTTTGCCATTTCCACGCAGGCGGTTTTCAGGCCCAGCTGGGCGCAGCGGAGCGCCGCCACATAGCCGCCGGGGCCGCCGCCGATGACAATCACTTCATAATCACTCATGGGAAAATTCCTTAAACATTACTAAAAATTAAGATATTAGCAGCTGGCACCGGCGCTGGCACTAATAAAAAAGACTGGGGCCATGCCAGTGGGGAAATGCGCAATTTCCCGACGGCGGGGAGCTAATGCCTAGCGCTTCGCGTTCCCTGGATTTAATTAATGGTCTAATACATACAGGGGAAGCGCCTGGTTGTACGTTTAATCACATTAAACTGACAACCAGGCGCTTCCCCTGTATGTATCAGAGAGAAAAAGGCCGGAGCCTTGGCCCCAACCCTTTTCTTAAGCTCTAGGGTTTCAGGTCGGAGGCGTCCTTAAATATGCAGCTGGCTATGGTTGAAGTCCCGCACCTTAAAGCCAGATGCCTTCAGCTCACTGGCGCTGGCGCGGCCGTCGCCCTGACTACGCACTTCCACTTCAATGCCCCTATCCAGAGATTTAAGACTGTCGCGGTAAACGCCGTCGTTCCACAGCTGCGGCTGGAGGCCGCGGCCCTTGAGGAATTGGCCATTCTCGCTGACAAATTTCAAAAATGCCCCGTTATTCTCCTTCTGGCCGGCAAATTCACCGCCGCCCATGTGGAAGTGTTTGCCGTTCGGCAGCACGTTGATTACCTCGC
>CAUSQL010000066.1:0-4798 GCA_963533935.1 uncultured Cardiobacteriaceae bacterium | reverse complement strand
CCAAGAAATCCATTAATTGCCAGGCCTATTCCGTGGCCCTATTTGTGGCCTTGGCAAAGAGAAATCTACTCGACCAAATTAGAGAGCCGGAAAAGTTTCGGAAAATTTATTCGGATTTTAAGACCAATGATGATTTGCTCTAATTTCGGTAACTCACCACGGCCGCGGATAGGCCCAGACCTCGGTAAAGCCCCGTTCCCGCAATGCCCGCGCCGTGCGCTGTGCCCGCGGTCCCCGGGCGCAGACCAGCAGCAGCTTCTTATCAAGGGCGAAGGGCGGCGCCGCCAGCAGTTCGACCATGGGCAACGCTTGGGCCGGCCACGGCAGCGGCCGGGCGGCAATTTCCTCCCTTTCCCGAATATCAATTAATTGCAAGCCGGCGGCCAGCGCCGCTGCCGGACTGTCCGGCCAATCTGGTTCAACGGTCGGCGGCGGCGGTTGGTGATTACAGCCGGGCCGCCGCGGTACCTGAAAGCGGTACTGCTGGAGGCGGGCAAAGTCATATTGCAGCACCTCCCCGCGCAGCGGCGCCGCAAAGCCGGTGAGGATTTTCAGCACCTCCAACGCCTGCAACAGGCCCAGCACCCCCGGCACCGGCCCGAGCACGCCGAGGCCGTTGCAATCGCCGCCCGGCTGCACCTCCGCCGGCCAGAGGCAGCGCCAGCAGGGTTCTGTCTCACCGGGCAAGAGATTGAACAGCTGGCCGCTGAGGCCCGCCGCACTGGCAAAGACCACCGGCCGGCTCTGGCGCAGGGCCGCGTCGTTGAGGGCGAAGGCTAAGGTGGGGCTGTCGCTGCAATCCAGGGTCAGGTCGTGCTGCGCCACCGCCGTTTCCAGCTCCGCCCCCAGCAGCCGTTCTTCCCGGCCAACGACCGTGCCGCCGCTGCGGGCCCGGCAGAAGTCCGCCAGTGCCGCCGCTTTCTTTATTCCCAACTGATTAAAGGCATAGGTGATTTGCCGCGGCAGATTGCTGGCCTCGATGCGGTCGTCGTCCACGATGGTTAAATGGCCGAGGCCGGCGGCCACCAGATAGGGCGCCGCCACCACCCCCAGGCCACCGGCACCCAGCAGCAGCACCCGGGCCGTGGCCAGCCGCCGCTGCGCCGCTTCATTCCAGCCGGCCACCTTCAGCTGCCGGGAAAAATCGCCGCAATTCATGTCAGCTGCAATGGTGGTTACGCACCCAGGCGCGGCTGCCGTCGCCGTAGAACTCGTGTTTCCAGATGGGCACCGTGTCCTTAATGGCGTCAATGAGATAGCGACAGGCGTCGAAGGCGGCGCCGCGGTGGCCGGCGCTAACGCCGATCCAGATGGCCAAATCGCCGGGCTTTAAGGCTCCGACCCGATGGATGCAGGCGGCGCCGTCGATGGCGAAGCGGGCCTTGGCCTCGTTAATCAGCCGTTCGCCTTCCATTAGGGCCAGTTCGGCGTAGGCGCTGTAATGCAACGCCACCACGTCCTTACCCTCGTGGTGGTCGCGTACCCAGCCCTCAAAACTCACGTAGCCGCCGGAATGCAGGGCGCAGAGCGTGGCCCGGGCAGCGGCGGTGTCAATGGGCTCATCGCGCAGCTGAAAACCCATCTCAACCTCCCGCCACCGGTGGAATAAAGGCGATTTCGTCGCCGGCGGCCGGCGCCTCCTCCCAGCTGGCAAAGCCGTGATTGCGGGCGACGCGCAGCTGATTCTGCTGCAGGTGGAAATGGTGGCGTTGCTGGCAGGCGGCGTAGACAGCGGCCAGGTCGCGGAATTCGCCGCTGATGCTTTCCCGGTCGGTGCCGGCCGCTTCGGCCAGCTGGGCGAAATAGAGAATTTGTAGGTTCATGGGGGCTTCCTTGATTAAAGAGCTAATTATAATTGGCCATTTACCGACGGACAGCCGCTTATACTGTATGTAATTAAGCCTTAAATACATACAGGGGAAGCGCCCTGTTGTTTGTAAATCACCGAACAAAAACCTACTTGAGAAGCCATGAAGAGCATTAAGGAACTAAAAGAAGAACTGCCGGCCCTACTCAATGACCGTACCGATCCGGCCCGGCTGGCCGCCTATCTGGCCGACCTCGAAGGCCAGTGCCAGCGCATTGACGAACATAGCAACGGCTATCCCAATGGCACCATCAGCGGCGACATCTGGGCCGATGGCTATGAATTGGTTGGCATCGGCGCCCGCTTTAGCGCGGCGCTGGAAAAACGCGGCCCGGAGGAGCTCTGGCTGCGGGCGCTCAGCTGCTGGGCCACGGCGGTGTTCGCGGTGGTTTCCCACTACCGGGCCGAGGTGGGGCCGGTGATGTACGCTTCCCTGCGCCATCACCGCCGCAAGGGCGACGAAGCGGGGCTGCGGGAACAATGCCGCGCCATCGTCGCCGACTTCACCTTAGTGCTGGAAGAGGCGGAAGCGTTACTGGCCGAGGACGCCAACGCCTTCAGCAGGGCGGAGGACATCGACGGGGAAGCCATGGCCATCGCCTATCTGGAGCTGGCGGCCCGCGAATTGAGCCGGGCCGGCGATGGGGAAGCGGCGGCGCTGCTGGCCAGGATTCAGCAGCTACCTCCCTTTTGGCACAGCCTTAAACTGCCGGCCCCGCAATAGCTTTCACCCCATTGGTAAAACTCCCCGGGGCCCCATTTCCTCCTATAATTGCGACCGCTTACTTAAGCACCGAGCTTCGGCTCGAACTATTTATAAAACCGTGAGGAAATATGCAAAAAACCTTGTTAGCACTACTGGCGGCGGCCCTGGTGCCGGCGGCCCTGGCCAATCCCTATTACAACAGTAAGCTGAAGGTGATCGAATTCACCTCGCCGAGCCGTAATATCCGCTGCCACGGCGATCGCGCCGCCGACCCGAATTCCGATTACAAGGGCTTTAAGGGGGTGGAATGCAGCGTCTATTCCGGCGAGGGCCGTGAGCCCTCCCTGCCGGTGCTGCCCAATTCCAAGGACTGCGAGCTGGACGAAACCACCGTTTTTAGCGTTGAAAGCACGGGCAAGGCGAAGCGCTTTGCCGGCTGCTCCGGCGACCCCTACTACAACCTGGACGATGCGGTGGCCGTGCTGCCCTACGGTGAAACCGCCAAGGGCGACGGCTGGCGCTGCACCAGCAGCAAAGAGGGCATGCGCTGTGAAAACGACGAGAAAAACGGCTTCAGCCTGAGCCGCGCCCGCCAGGAAACCTTTAGCGCCGGCGCCAGCGATGACTCGGATTCCGCGAGCAATGGGGACAGCGCCAGCGACGATGCTGGCACTGCCAGCAGCACCAGCGCCGGTTCCACCGCGCCCTTTGACGTGTCCGGCCTGAAGAAGGGCAATATTTCAAGAAACTGCTACAAAAGCCCCTGCGCGGTGTCCAAGCTGGTGTCCTTTAAGAACCGCGGCCCGGTGGGCGACGGCATCACGGTGGATTTGGAACTGTTGGGCGGCGAGAGCGATAACGAAAACAGTCCCATTACCTGGAACGACAAGACCCACTCGGTCAGCATTCACTGCTCCAAGACCAAGCCTTCCACCACCATTGACGGTAAGGTGGAATATCTGCCCATTGGGCCGCACTATCCGGCCGTGCTCTACTCCGCCGGCCAGCTGTACATGGAGACCTGCCATAACTTTAAAAGCTACACGGTGGAGGACGGCGCCGAGAAGTTCGGCTATGACCTGGAAAACCTCGATGGGGAAACCGGGGAAATGCGGCCGGCCGGGAGTTAAACATACATAGGGGCGCTTATACCGTCAGTAAAACCATTAATTACATACAGTAGAAGCGCCCCAATGTATCTATAAATAAGCCCAATTAAGAGGAATCATGCAAAAAATCATTCTGACCCTAATGGCCGCCGCGGCCCTCCCCCTGGCGCTGGCGGCCAAAAAAAGCTCCTACTACAACGAGGAAGCCCAGCAGTTTGAATTCATCTCCCCCAGCGGCAATATCCGCTGTCAGGGCGACCATGCCGCCAGCGACGAGGACGAAGGCTCCAAGGGTGTGGATTGCAGCGTCTTTTCCGGCGCCGGCCGTCTACCCACCCTGCCCAAGCTGCCGAAGCCCAAGGACTGCGATATGGTCGGCATTACCGTTTTCAGCGTCGAAGCCACAGGTAAGGCCACACGGCTGGCCGTCTGCATCGGCGACACTTACTACAATCTATCCGGTTCCGTACCGGTGCTGCCCTACGGCAAAACGGTGCAGGGCGACGGCTGGCAGTGCACCAGCAGCAAAGAGGGCATGCGCTGTGAAAACGCCGACGGCCACGGCTTCCACTTGAGCCGCGGCCAGCAAAAGCTGTTCTAAATTAGTAAATAAACAAACAAGGAAGCGCCTCCCCTGTATGTATTTATGGCTTTAATTACATACGGGGGAAGCGCTTCTCTGTTTGTAAATTGCCAATGGCACCGAAGCAGCTGGCTGCATCGTGGGTTCTTCCTAGGGTGGGCACCGGGTACGCCCAAATTAATATTCGCCGGCTACCACGTCGTTATAGGCCAGCGCTATCGCGCATAAAGGCGAGATTGGCTCCAATGAGGAACGTACGGCGTGGGCATGCGGCGGCCGCTCTACAGAACCGCACTCGGCAGAAGACCTTTTAGAAAGCCTGGCCCATTAAATTAAACCTACAGGGAAGCGCTTCCTCTGTATGTTAAATGCTTAAAAACATACAGGAGAAGCGCCCGTCTGTCTGTAAGACAGTGGGCGCCTGAGCTCCGAAGGAGCGAAGAACCGCCCGTCCGTCGGTAAATTCAGCGGAACCTGCTAATCCACCGCCACGCTGACCGCCGTCGGTTGCAGCACCGCCAGCGCCGCCCCGG
>CAUSQL010000065.1:0-5271 GCA_963533935.1 uncultured Cardiobacteriaceae bacterium | reverse complement strand
ATTTCCGGGTGGGCGGCGGCAAAGCGGGCCTGCAGCAGCGGCGCCCCCTGGTAGCTGGGAAATAGCTGAATATCGTCCGTCAGCACCGTCAGCTGGTACTGGCGTAGGTCGCTGTCGGTGGCATAGGCGTCGATGAGGTCAATTTGCCCGTTGGCCAGGGCTTCGTAGCGCAGGGCCGGCTCCAGGGTGGTCAGCTGGGGAAAATTAAGGCCGTGGGCCTGTAAACCCCGGTAGCCGTCGGGCCGGTCGCTGAATTCCAGGGTAAAGCCGGCGCGGACGGAATCCTGCACCCGGCGCAAATCGGAAATTTTCGCCAGCTGGTGCTGCCGGGCGTAGTCGCGGCGTAGAGCCAGGGCGTAGCTGTTCTGGTAACGCATGGGCGGCAGCAGGGTCAGCTGGTACTGCGCCGCCAGCCGGTCGCGGGCGCGGGTGTAGGTTTCTTCCGGACTAAGGCCCACCGTACTTTCCCCCGCCGGCCGTTGCACCAACCCCTCCAGCACGGTGCCGGTGAATTCCGGATAGATGTCGATGGCACCGCTATTTAGAGCGCGGAAGAGAAAATCCGTCTTGCCGAAGTTCGGCTTCAGTTCCACCTTCAGCCCCGGCGCCGCGTCGGCAATCAGCAATTTATACATATTGATGAGAATGTCCGGTTCGCTGCCCAGCTTGCCGGCGATGACCACAGCCGGAGCCGCGGCGGGTCTGAGCAGCGGGCCGGCAGCCAGGGCCAGCAGCGCCACCGCCAGCAGCAGCGCGCCCCGTAACCTTACCCGCTGGAGCCAGCCGATGGCCGCACTCACCAGCAGGGCCAGCAGCGCCGCCAGCAGGGCGCCGGTGAAGGTCATGGCCAGGTTGTGCCGGTCGATGCCGAGGAGAATGAGCTGGCCCAGGCCGCCGGCCCCGATGAGGGCCGCCAGCGTCGCCGTGCCGATGATTAACACGGCGGCGGTGCGAATGCCGGCCAGCAGCGCCGGCAGCGCCAGGGGCAGTTCGATGCGCCACAGGGCCTGCCAGCGGGACAGGCCGAAGGCGGTGTAGGCCTCCCGAATGGCCGGGTCGATTTGGCTGAGGCCCAGATAGGTGTTCTGGAAGATGGGCAAGAGAGCGTAAAGGGTCAGGGCGATGAGCGCCGGCGCCGGGCCAATGCCCACCAGGGGAATGAGCAGGCCGAGCAGGGCCAGGGACGGAATGGTCTGAATGACCGCCGTGGCCTGCAGCAGCGCTTCGGCCCAGCGGCGGCGCGGGGCGAGAGCCACGGCCAGCGGCACGGCCAGGGCCACCGCCGCCAGCAGCGCCAGCAGGGACAGGCGCAGGTGTTCCAGGGTTAGCTGCCACACTTCGGCGTCGGAGGGTAAAGACATGGCTTACTCCCATAAAAGCGATGGGACAGTATAGGCTTTAATCTTTAAAAATAGATACAAGGAAGCGCTTCTGTTGTATGTAAAAGGACTATAATTAAATGCCGTTAGTTATCACAACGGACTTAACATGAAAAAATCATTACTCTTCACGCTGGCCCTGGCCACTTTCGCCACGGTGCCATTGCTATCGCAGTCTTCACCCCAGGAATCAAGCCGCCAGGCCACTCTGGAAAATCTCAGCGCCCGGCTGCGGGCCCTGCCCAGCGCCGCCGGCACCTCGGCCGCCGATTATTTAGACGCCGGCAAGCCCACCCTCATTAAGTACTGGGCCAGCTGGTGCCCGCTGTGCCTGGCCACCCTGGAGGAAACGGCCCAGTGGCACGGCGACGAAGCCTTTAAAGCCGTAAACCTCGTCAGCATTGCTTCACCGGGCCACCTGGGCGAGCAGAGCCCGGCGGACTTTCGCAGCTGGATTAAGGGCTTAAAAACGCCGACGCCGCCCGTACTTATCGACGATGGCGGCGCCCTGGCCCGCGCCAGCGGCGTGGCCGTCTATCCCAGCTGGGTGCTGCTGGACAAGGACGGGGGCATTCAGCGGGTGATTAAGGGTAATCTCAGCCGCGACCAGGCCCTGGCCCTGATTAAGAACCCGGCGGCGGACATCAGCACCGTCGCCAATTACTACAAACCACAAGCCAAAGGAGCCGAACCCATGACCAGTAAAACCATCTACCTTGCCGGCGGCTGCTTCTGGGGCCTGGAAGCCTACTTCGAGCGCATTCCCGGGGTCATCGACGCGGAATCCGGCTATGCCAACGGCCGCGGCGACAAACCCAGCTACGAAGAGGTGGTGAACGGCAGCGGCCACGCCGAGACCGTCAAGGTCAGCTACGACCCGGAACGGCTGAGCCTGGCCGACCTGCTGCGCTATTACTTCCGCGTCATCGACCCCACTTCTTTAAATAAACAGGGCAACGACCGGGGCGTGCAGTACCGCACCGGCATTTACTACCAGGACCCGGCCGATGAAAAAATCATCGCCGCCGCCCTGGCCGCCGAGCAGCAGAAGCATGAGAAAAAGCTGGTGGTGGAAAAGCTGCCGCTGGCCAATTACAGCCGGGCCGAGGAATACCATCAGGATTACCTGGCCAAGAACCCCAACGGCTACTGCCACATTGACATCAGCCAGGCGGACATTCCCCTGGAAAAAACAACGCCCAGCCCGGCCGCCACCGACGGCAACGGGGAACCGGTCATCGACGCCAGCAAATATAAGAAACCGGACGGGGCGAAATTGAAGGAGCAGCTGGACGCGGAGGCCTACGCCGTTACCCAGGAGGCGGCCACGGAGCGGCCCTTCTCCCACGCCTACGACCAGCTGTTTGCGCCGGGCCTTTACGTGGACGTGGTCAGCGGCGAACCGCTGTTCAGCTCGCGGGATAAGTTCGAGTCCGGCTGCGGCTGGCCCAGCTTCACCAAACCCATCAGCCGCGCGGTCATTAAGGAGAAGGAAGACCTGAGCTACAACATGCGCCGCACCGAGGTGCGCAGCCGGGTGGCCGACGCCCATTTGGGCCACGTGTTTCCGGACGGACCGAAGGACCGGGGCGGCCTGCGCTACTGCATCAACGGCGCCAGCCTGCGCTTCATTCCCCTCGCGGAAATGGCGGCGGCCGGCTACGGCGATTTAATCGACGTGGTGAAGGATAAATAGGCCGCAATTACAAACAGCAGGGCGCTTTATATGTATGTAATTAGGGCGCCAAATACAAACACTTAAAGCGCCCTATTGTCTGTAAATAACGCTTTTACAAACAATGGGGCGCTTTCCATGTATTTAAAACCATGATTTACCGGCGGACGGGCGCTTTAGCTGTATGTTTTAAGGCCTTAAAACCTTGCGTCCTTGGCTAACTATCTAGGGTGAGCGCCATCGGTGTCCATGTGGAACCTAAATATTCAAACCGGCGGGCCTAGCCGCAATTCCAATGATTTAACCGCCACGTTTACGCCGTGTCCCCGAGCTCTGGCACCATTAAAATCGCTAAATTACAAACATATAAAGCGCCCTATTGTTGGTAAATAATGTTTTTACAAACAACAGGGCGCTTTCCATGTATTTAAATTGCAATTACGGTCGGCAGTTAATTGTTAAGGTGCAGCGGCGGCACATCGTCGGCCCGGTAGTGCTGGGCCAGCTGCCAGAGGTCGTAGGCCGCCTGCATACTCAGCCAATGCTCGGCGCTGCCGCCAAAGGCCTTGGCCAATTTCACTGCGATTAGGGGAGTAATGGCCTGCTGGCCGTTGGCCATCGCCGACAGGGTGTGGCGATTTAAGCCCAAGGCGCGGGCGGCGGCGCTAATGCTTAGGCCCAACTCCGGCAGGATAAAGGTTTTCAAAAGACCGCCCGGGTGCGGTGGCTGGTGCATGGCCCTAGCCACGTTCAAATACCAAATCCACAAATTCCCGCCGCACTAGAGCGCCGCTCTTGCTGACCGCCCAATCACGGCGGCGCCGTTCCAACAGGCAGCGCAGCGGCAGCGGTGCCGCCAGGGCGCGCAGGTCGGCGGCGTCGTAGAGCTTGAAGCCGTGGGCGGCGAAGGGCAGCTGGGCCATGAAGTCCCGTTCGCAGAAATTCAGGGCCAGGCGGCCGGCCGGCTTCAGCACGCGGCAGAATTCGGCCAGGGCCTGGGGCACGTCGTCCCAGAAATAGACCGTATTAACGGACACCGCCCGATGAAAGCTGGCGGCGGCAAAGGGTAGAACGCCGCCGTCATACAGCTGGTAATCTGCCTGGCCGGCGGCGATGAAGGGCTCATTGAAGGCCCGGGCCTGCCGGTACATCAGCGGCGATATTTCCAGGCCCGTGTAGTGCAGGCCGTCCGCAAGGGACAGGATATGGCCGAGCAGGCCGCCATTGCCGCAGCCGGTTTCTAAAATTCTATCGCCGGGATTCAGGCCGACGGCGGCGAAGGCGCTAAGGATTTGCGTCAGATTGCGCAGGTTCATGGTCTGACCCAGCTGGCTTCCCACTTCATCGTGGGGACAGCGCAGCTGGGCGGCGATTTGGGCAGCCGATGGTTTCATATTTACTCCTTTTTCTTAGTTTTAACGGGCGCTTGGGCCGTTTATGGCCGGCATTTCAATGCAATGTTCCACCAGTTTAATCATCAGCTCCTTCTGGGCCGGTGCACTTTCCGCCACCAGCAGGGCCAGGGCCACCAGCGTGTTTTCGTTAAT
Organism: uncultured Cardiobacteriaceae bacterium; assembly: GCA_963533935.1. GTDB lineage: Bacteria > Pseudomonadota > Gammaproteobacteria > Cardiobacteriales > Cardiobacteriaceae > CAUSKK01. The sequence goes on along the minus strand of CAUSQL010000065.1, from coordinate 670 downwards.
GAGCTGGGCCACCGGCTTCGCCAGCAGCGGCTGGTTGCGGTGCAAATGGCAGAGAAATAGGAAGGAGCCGACCCGCTTGTTACCGTCCGCCAGCGGGTGATTTTTAATGACGAAATACAGCAGATGGGCGGCGCGGCTGGCCACATTGGGATAAAGCCACCGGTCGCCGAAGCCCTGTTCGATGGTGGCCAGGGCCGAGGCTAGCCCGTCGCTGCGCAGCTGGCCGAAGAGGTCAGTGGCCTCGCCCTTGCGCCGCAATTCTTCTTTAAGTTGGCCGATGGCTTCGAGCACCTCGTCCCAGTGCAGCGGCCGCATGTCTGCCTGTTGGCGGGTAATTTCCGCCAGATTTTGCTCGTCGTAGGCCTGCAACAGACTCCAGGTTTTCGCGTAGTCCCGCACCACCGCCAGCACCGCCTGGCCCTGGTCGGCCACCAGCGCCTGATTGACCAAAGTCTGGCTTAGCAGCTGTAAAACCTGATTAAATTCAACGCCCTTTTCCTGTAAACGGCGCTCGTTGAGGGCGTAGCCCTGCACCAAAAACTGCCTTAAAACCTGCGTAGCCCACTGGCGAAACTGGGTGGCGCGCTTGGAACTGATGCGGTAGCCGACGGAAATAATGGCGTCCAGGTTGTAGTGCTTTAGGCTGCGTTTTACCTGGCGTTTGCCTTCC
>CAUSQL010000064.1:0-5299 GCA_963533935.1 uncultured Cardiobacteriaceae bacterium | reverse complement strand
GGGAAGCGCCCGTCTGTTTGTTTATGGCCATAAACAAACAGACGGGCGCTTCCCCTGTATGTAAAAACTCTATTTGTCCGTCTCTTCCTTATACATGTATTTGGAATAAACCCGATTCATCACATTGGCACTGAAGCCCTTCACCTCCGGCTTAATCAGGTGGTGGGAAACCAGGAAATAGAGGGGAATGAGCCGCTGCTCCTCCAGCAATAGCTTCTCGGCCTGGCGTAGCAGCTGCCCCCGCTTGGCTAAATCCAGTTCGGCACCGGCCTGGGCCAGCAGCAGGCTATAGCTATCATCTTTACCGTCGGCAAAGATGTCCAAAAAGCTGCTGGCGTCGTCATAGTCCGCCAGCCAGGAGGCCCGGAACATCTGGCTATCGGCGCTGCGCCGCGCCTGCAGATAATGCTTCCATTCCAGGCCGCGCAGTTCCACGTCCACCCCCAGCACCTCCTGCCACATGGCCGTAATCGCCTGAACGATGCGCCGGTTATTATCGTTTTCATTGAAGAGCAGCTCGAATTTTACGGGCTTTTCCCGGGAGAAGCCCGCTTCCCGGTAGAGCTGCTGGGCCATTTCATTGCGCCGTTGCTGGTTTAGCCGGGCGTAGGCGGGCACGTAGGGCAGATAATTGCTGATGCCCGGCACCACAAAGCTGTAGGCGGGCCGCTCGCCGGCGCCGGTTACCTTCTCCACCAGCTTCACCCGGTCCACCGCCAGCGCCAGGGCCTGGCGCAGCTTGCGATTGTTCTTAAAGGGTTCCCGCTCCAAATTGAAGCCATAGTAATAAATGGTCCAGAAGGGGTTGGTGTGCAATTCCCGCCCCAGGTGCTCGCGAATCCACTTGATTTTGCTGTTGGGAATGTCGCTGGTGAAATCCAGCCGGCCGGCCCGGTAGAGCTGCAGCTGGGTTTCCATATTGGGAATCGGGTAATAGACCACCTGTTCCAGCTGAACCTGGGCCCGGTTGTAGTAATAGGGAGAGCGGCTCAGCACAATGCGGTCGTTGGGTTGCCACAGCTCCAGCTGGAAGGGGCCATTGGAAACCAGGTATTTGGGCCAATCGCGGCCGTAGCGCTCGACGATGTGCCGCGGCACCGGATAGGTTACCGGATTAACCAGCATTTCCAGGAAATAAGGGGTGGGCTGATTCAGCTCCACCTGCAGGTGCCGGTCGTCCAGAGCCCGAACGCCCAGCTGGTTTAACTCCTTCATCTGGCCGCTCATGATGGCGCTGGCATTCTTCACCGGCTTGAGGAAGCCGCTGAATTTGCTGCCCACCTCCGGATTGACCGCCCGCTGCCAGGCGAAGACGAAATCGCCGGCCTTGACCGGCTGGCCGTCGGACCACTGGCTGGGGCGCAGCGTGAAGACGTAGGTCAAACCGTCCGGGCTAACTTGCCATTTTTCCGCCATGCCGCCAATTAATTTGCCCTGGCGGTTCTCGTCCATGAGGCCGACGAACAGGTCGCGCAGTATGTGCATTTCCGCCGAATTCTGCGCCAGCTGCGGGTCCAGGGTGGCCGGTTCGTCGTCGTTGGCGCGATGTAACACCTGGCTGACGAGCTGGGGCGTGTGATTCTGCCCCCGCACCAGCAGGCCGAAGATAGCGAGAAAGAGAACGAGCAGGTATTTCTTGTTATGCACTGTTAAAGGGTCTTCCTCGGCCGCCGTTCTCCGGCGACCCCGACGTTACATTTAGGCGGCTGCCCTGCGGCAGCCGGCGGTTAGTTCATTTTTCGATGGACAGATACTTGCTGGGCATGATTTGCTTCACATTGCTCTTATAGCCCTTCACGTGGGGCTTCATCAATTCCACCGATACGTAGTGATAGACCGGCATGATGGCGTAGTTATCCATGAGGATTTTTTCCGCCGCAGCATAGATGTCGGCGCGCTTGGCCAAATCCTGGGTGGTGGCCGCCTCCTTCATCTTCCCGTCGTAGTCCGCATTGCTGAAGGACCCCTTATTCATCTCGTTGCCGGTCATGAACAGCTCCAGGAAGTTGCTCGGGTCGTTGTAATCCCCCTGCCAAGCATAGCGGGCCATCTGGAAGGCGCCCTTGTTCATGTCATCAAGGGTAACCTTCCATTCCTTATTAACCAGCTCCGTTTCCACGCCCAGATTCTGCTTCAACATGGCGGCTATGGCCACGGCAATTTTCTTGTGGCCCTCGTTGGTGTTGTAAAGCAGTTCCACCTTCAGCGGCTTATCCTTGGAATAGCCGGCTTCTTGGTAGGCCTTGCGGGCCTTTTCCAGCCGTTCTTCCTTGCTCAACTGGGCGTAGTCCGGGCTGTAGGGCTTGCCGTTGCTGATATTCGGCGGCAGGAAGCCGTAGGCGGGAATTTGCCCGGCCCGGGTGATTTTTTCCGTAATGGTGGGCCGGTCGATGGCTAGGTTAAAGGCTTCGCGCAGCTTGGCGTTGTCGAAGGGCGGCTTCTTCAGGTTGAAGTAATAGATGTAGGTGGACAGCTTCGGATTAATTTTCAAATCGTCGGGCACATTCTCCTTGGCCCACTTCAGCTGCTCGATGGGTAAGGCCAGCACGTAATCCAGCTCGCCGGCCTTGTAGCGTTTCACCGCGATGTTTTCGTCCTCCAGCGGGTAGAAATAGACCTGGTCGATTTTCACCTTTGCCGCGTCCCAGTAATTGGGCGATTTCTCCACCTTAATGTGGCCCTGGGGTACCCATTCGGTCAATTTGTAGGCGCCGTTGGAAACCATCTTGCCCGGCTGTGTCCACTGCTTGCCGTACTTCTCGATGACGTCCTTGCGCGCCGGGTAGGTGGTGTAGTGGGTCATCAGTTCGATGAAATAGGGGGTGGGCTGCTCCAGTTCCACCTTTAGGGTGTGGTCGTCCACCGCCTTAACGCCCAGCTGATTTAAATCCTTAATTTCACCCTTGGTGATGGCGCTGGCGTTCTTCACCGGCCCGAGGATAAAGGCGTACTCGCTGGCCGTGGCCGGATTAACCGCCCGCTGCCAGCCGTAAACCAGGTCCTGGGCCTTGACCGGCTGACCGTCGGACCATTTGGCCTGAGGCCGCAGGTGAAAGGTGTAGCTCTTGCCGTCCTCGCTGACCTCCCATTTCTCTGCGAGGCCGGGCACGGTGCTGCCGTCAATGGCAGTGCTCGTCAGGCCTTCAAAGAGGTCGTAGATTACTGCGCTGCCGGCGGATTCCGTGGCCAGCTGTGGGTCGATGGATTTTGGCTCGGCGCCGTTATCCCGCCGTAGAATGCTCTCGGCGGAGCAGCTCCAGGCCCAACATAGGCCGAGGCCGAGAAGAAATTTTTTCATGGTGTCCTCGCTTATAAAGAAACCCAGCCGGGCTGGGGAAATTTTGGCTGAATGAGTTTAGCCCGTTAATTCTAACGGCTTTTGCCGCTTGTGGTTAATTTACAACAACTGCCCCGCCTCCGGCCGGGCGTAACAAGGAATATTTATGAAGATAATCAACGACCTCGCCTCCCTGGCCCAATTGCAGCGGGAGCGGGCCCACCCCCTGGCTCTAGTGCCAACCATGGGCAATCTGCACCGGGGCCATATGAGCCTGGTGCGGGAAGCCCAGGGGCAGGCGGCCCAGGTGGCCGTGTCCATTTACGTTAATCCCACCCAGTTCGGCGACAACGAGGACTTCGGCAGCTACCCGCGCACCCTGGACGCCGACCAAAGGCTGCTGGAGGAGGCCGGCGTGGATTACCTCTTCCTGCCCGACCAGCCGCTGATTTACCCCCAGGGGCTGGAGCAGATGTTCAGCTTCCGGCTGCCGCGGCAGTTCACGGACATTCTCTGCGGCGCCCGGCGGCCGGGCCACTTCGACGGGGTAATTAACGTGGTGGCGCGGCTCTTCAATTTAATCCGGCCGGAATTGGCCTTCTTCGGCCTGAAGGATTATCAGCAGCAGTGGCTGATTCGCCGCTTCGTCGCCGACCTGCACTGGCCGGTGCAGATTCACGGCGTGGCGCTGGTGCGCGACGGAGATGGCCTGGCCTTAAGTTCTCGCAACGGTTACCTGAACGACCGGGAGCGGGCGCTGGCGCCGGAGATTTACCAGAGCCTGTGCCGCACGCACCAGGCGCTGCTGAACGGCCGCAATATCATCGCCGCGGAAATCGACGAGCTGAAAAGCCTGGGCTTCACGGTGGAATACTACGAACTGCGCAGCCAGCAAACCCTAGAGCTCACCGATGATTTAAACGACGCGCGGCTGTTCATTGCCGTACGTCTAGGCCAAACCCGCCTCATCGACAATCTGGCCATTTAGGTTATTACCGACGGACGGGCGGTTCTTCACTGCGCTCAGGCGCTGCGCGCTTCTACTGTATGTTTTTTAAACATACAGGGGAAGCGCCCCTATGTATGTTTTCAGCCATTAAACAAACGATTAGGCGCTTTAGCTGTATGTAAATTGATAAGGCAATAAAAAAGGCGGCGGCACCTTAGTACCGCCGCCCAGCTAAGTTCTATTATTTTTTACCGTCGAAGACCCCCCAAACATGGTCATCCTCATGGGCCATAAAGCCGCTTAATTCTTGAGCCTGAGGGCCATAGAACCCACCACTATAGAAAATCTTATCCTGGTCAGCGGTGAATTTATTGCCCTTAATGGTACCGGTGAAATTAAAGCCATCACGAATATCTTGTTTATTTAAGAAACCAAGATCTATCTTGTTGTCTAGACGGCCATTAATGGTTTTGGCGTTGAAGTCCACATCAAAGTGGGCACCAGCCTTGGTGTCATATAGTGTGCGATCGCCATATGACGGCCCATAACTAAACAGATATGAGTTTCCCTCATAGTGGGCTTGTCCAGTAGGTAACTCATTAGGAGTAATTCCCTGGTGGAAATAAGTCGTAGAGGCGGGAATATCACCTTGTTTGCTAACTTTCATTATGCCAGCGTTACTATAGCTTAGTCCTGAAATAACTAACTTTTCGTTGTTGCCTTCTAGGCCATGAGCTAGACCATAAAATTTGCTGTCTTTTCCATAGGCTTCCATGTTTGGAGTTTTAATTTGATACTCCTTGCCTAAAATATTCAAGTTATTGATGTCACTGGCACTGGTGGCATTTTTAAAGGTTTTAACTTTATTCCCTTGGCGATCCACGGTGCCTTTACTGTTGTGAACAGTTCCTTCGGGAGTATCGCTTCGTAGCGTATAGCCGCTAATTGAACCAGCACTAGGCATATCTGGATCTACCGGTTTTGTTGGAGTTGCAGGATTCGCCGGAGTTGCAGGATTCGCCGGAGTTGCAGGATTCGCCGGAGTTGTAGGGGTGGCAGGAGTTGCAGGGTTG
>CAUSQL010000063.1:0-5576 GCA_963533935.1 uncultured Cardiobacteriaceae bacterium | reverse complement strand
CGGATTATGAAGCGCTCAATCCGGCGGCCGACCTGGACGCCCTCAGCGCCGACCTAGTGCAGCTCTGGTGTGACGATAGCGCCAGCGGCTATCCCGGCGATTCACTGGCAACGCTGACGGTGCCGCTGCTGGCCGTCCGCGGCGAAGATGATTACCTGCTGACGCTGGCCGAGTGGGCGGCTCTGCGCGACCTGCTGCCGGCCGCCCATCTGCTGCAACTGCCCTGGGCGAGCCACGAGGTGCTGTGCGACCAGCCGCAGCTATTCTGGTCGGTGGCGCAGCGCTTCTACGGGCTGACGGCCTAAATTACAGACAAGGGGGCGGTTCTTCATTCCTTCGTCACTCAGGCGCTACGCGCTTCACCTGTATGTATTTAGGGCGTTAATTACATACAGCTAAAGCGCCCCTATGTTTGTAAATAGCCGTTTACAAACATAGGGGCGCTTTAGCTGTATGTATTAGTTTTAAGCTACTGTTTGGTGCCGCTGAAAACGCCGTTCACCTCATCATTGTCATGGCGTAGGAAGCCGCCCAGCTCTTCCGCATTGGGGCCGTAGAAGCCGCCGCTGTAGAAAATCTTGTCCTGGTGGGCGCTGAACTGGTTGCCCTGAATGGTGCCATTGAAGTTAAAGCCGTCGCGAATTTCCTGGTAATTTAACTGCACCTTGTTATCCAGCCGACCGCTGATGGTCTTGGCGTTGAAGTCCACGTCGAAGTGGGCGCCGCCCTTGGTGTCATTCAGGCTGCGGTTGTCGTCGTCGCCGTAGCTGAACAGATAGGCGCTGCCCTCGTAGCGGGCGCGGCCGCTGGGCAGGGCGTTCGGCGTAAGGCCCTGGTGGAATAAATGGCTGTTGGTGTACAGCCAGTCGCCGCTGCTGTCGAAGTCCTGGCTGAAGCCGATGACGCCCACATTGCTGTAGCGCAGGCCGGGAATTATTTGGCGGAAGGTGTTTTTCTTCGCCGTCCGGTCGCTGTCCTCGTGGCTAAGCAGGCCCTTCAGGTCATTATCGACCTCTAGCCCCGGCACCTTAATTTGATAGTCCTGGCCGTTGATGCGCAGGGTATTCAGGTCGTTGCCGCTGACGGCGCCGCGGGAGACTTCCCTGGCGCCGCGGCCGGTGCCGTCGTCGTAGTCGTGTAATTTGTAGCCGCTGACCTTCGCGTTATTTACTGGGGTTGGGGCCGGTAAATTATCACCGCCGCCGCCGCCACCGCAGGCGGTCATTAGAAGGGTGCTAAAGAGCATTAGGGTTTTTTTCATAGTAATCCTCTGAATGGTTAAAGAAGGCGCTGGGCGCCGCTTAGGTTCAGGCAAGAATGCGTCCAAGGGGGCTTTTACAAACAGACGGGCGCTTAATATGTATGTATTTAAGGCGCTAAATACATACAGGGGAAGCGCCCCGTTGTTTGTATCTATGAGCTTAGCCGCCCACCACCAGCCGCATCATTTCTCCGGTCAAATAGCCGCCGGCGGTGCCGATGGCATAGCCGAGAATGGCCAGCAGCACGCCCACCGGCGCAAGGGACGGGTGAAAGGCCGCCGCCACCACCGGCGCCGAGGCCGCGCCACCAATGTTCGCCTTCGAGCCCACCGCCAGGAAGAAGCTGGGCGCCCGAATCAATTTCGCAACCACAAAGATAAAGACGATGTGGAAGAGCATCCACACCACCCCGACGAGGATTACGCCCATGTGGCTGAAGATTTTATCCAGCTCCATCTGCATGCCGATGGAACCCACCAGGATATAAATGAAGACCGAACCGAGCCGCGAACTGCCGGCGTGCTCCAGCTGCCGCGCGCCGGTGAAGGAAAAGCCAATGCCGCAGACGGTGGCCAGCATCACCAGCCAGAGGAAGGCGCTGTCCAGGCTGTAGCTGGCGGCCCAGGGAAATTGCTTAAACCAGCCGGCCACGGCGCCGCCAATCCAGTGGCTGACGCCCACCGCCGCAAAGGCCAGGCCGAGGATTACCATTAAATCGTTCAGGCTGGGAATGCGCTCGTTCTCGCGGGCGTACTGTTCCACCTTGGCCTTCAGCTCGTCGATGGCGCGGGTGTCGGCCTTCAGCCAGCGGTCCACGCCGTCCGAATTCTTCGCCATGAACAGCAGCGCCATCATCCACAGCTCCGCCACCACCACATCGACCATGGCCATGGTGCCAAAGAGGGTGTCGTTCACCTGGTAAAGCTCCTTCATGGCCGTCTGGTTAGCGCCGCCGCCAATCCAGCTGCCGGCCACGGTGGCAAAGCCCTTCCACAGGTCGCCGGCCACCCATTCCGGATTAATCAGGCTGAAGAGCCAGACGGCGAAGGGGCCGCCAAGGATTACCCCCACCGTGGCCGCGAAGAACATGGCCAGCGCCTTCCAGCCGAGATTGAAGATTTTCCGCAGGTCGATGGACAGGCAGAGGAGGAACAGGGCCGCCGGCAGCAGATAGCGGGAGGCGATGTGGTAGATGTGCTTGGTGTTGTCCGGACTGACGATGTGAAAGGTGCTCAGCAGGCCGGGCAGGAAATAGCACAGCAGCAACATGGGAATGTGGCGGTAGAACTTGGCCCAGAAGCCGGTTTTGCGGCCGCCGGTGTAGAAGATGAGGCCGAGCACGCCCATGAGCACGCCGAAGGCAATGGCGTCGTTGGTAATCAGGGGCACGGGGGCAGTTTCGTTCATGGATACCTCGATGAGTTTGTTAATGAAGGGATTTGCGGCCGGAGAGCACCGGCCTCCAGCTATCTTAAGAGATTAATTAAGCTTTATTAATTTTAGCTTGGCGGTTTAAAGAGCGGCGGTAGCGGTGCATAATGGCGCCATTCTTTTTTTCTCACGTAAGGAGCTGTGCCATGGAATTTTTCCCGTCCCCTTGCGGTCGTCAGGCCTAATTTAGCCCGGCCTCACGGCTGCAATACCAACGCCCGCCGCCGTTTTCGTCGGTGGTGGCCTTCTATTGCCTAAATGTGAGGAAATTCATGGGCACTAAACCCCTAATTATCTGCGATGCCAAAACCACCCCCGAAGGCATCGCCATGCAACAGCTGGAGCGGGTCGCCGCCTTCTCCGGCATTGACGCCGCCGCCGGCATGCCGGATTTACACGCCGGCCGCGGCTACCCTGTCGGCGCCGCCTTTTTCAGCCGCAGCTTTATTTATCCCGCCCTCATCGGCAGCGACATCGGCTGCGGCATGGGCCTGTGGCAGACCGACCTGCGGCGTCGGAAAACCAAGCTGGACAAATTAATCGGCCGCCTGCCGCCGCTAGAAACGCCGCTGGGCCCGGACTGGGACGAAGAAATCACTGCCCTGCTCGGCGCCGCCAAACCGCCTTACCGGGACGCCCTCGGCACCATCGGCGGCGGCAACCACTTCGCCGAACTGCAACGGGTGGAAGCGGTGCTGGCGCCGCAGCACCTGCCGGCGGCCTTTGACCCGGAGCGGCTGCTGCTGCTCATTCACAGCGGTTCCCGCGGCCTGGGCGGGGCCATTTTGCGCCGGCAGGTGGAAGCCCACGGCCACGAGGGTTTACCCGCCGAGGGTGCCGCCGCCCAGGACTATTTACGGCACCATGACGACGCGCTGCGCTTTGCGGCGGCCAATCGGCTGCTGATTGCCAAGCGGCTGGCGCGGGCCTTTCACTGCAAACTGCTCCTGCTGTCCGATTGCAGCCACAATCGCTTAAGCCAGACCTGCCTTAACGGTGAATCGGGCTGGCTGCACCGCAAGGGCGCGGCGCCGGCGGACGCTGGTCTAGTGGTCATCGCCGGTTCCCGCGGCAGCCATTCCTACCTGGTAAAGCCCACCGGTCGGGACGGCGGCAATCTGGCCAGCCTGGCCCACGGGGCCGGGCGCAAGTGGCAGCGGGGCGCCTGCAAAAGCCGGCTAGCGGATAAATACCGGCCCGAGGAGCTGCGCCGCAATCCCTTCGGTGGCCACGTCATCTGCGCCGATAAAACCCTACTCTACGACGAGGCACCCCAGGCCTACCGCAACATTGAGCACACCATTGGCCTGCTGACCGCGGCGGGCCTCATCGAGCCGGTGCTGCGCCTAACGCCGCTGCTGACCTATAAAACCCAAAGTTCCGGCGGCGGCCGTGGTTGATTTACCTTAGGATCCGGGCGGTCATTCTCCCTCCGGTCGCCGGCAGGCCGGTCGCCTACAGCTCAGGTGCTTCTATATATAAATACATAGAAGCGCTTCTACTGTATGTAATTAAGGCTAAATACATACAAATGAAGCGGTTCTTCGCCTTTGGCTCAGTCCTACGGCTTCTTCGCTTACAGCTCAGGCCTTCGGGTTCTTCACCCTGCGGGTTCATGCCTTCGGGTTCTTCACCCTGCGGGTTCATGCCTTCGGGCTGTTCTCCCTCCGGTCGCCGGCAAGCCGGTCGCTTACAGCTCAGGCCTGCGGCTTAGTCGAGCCTATGTTTGTAAAATCCCATCTTTTACCAGGAGTTTTCATGTTGCAGGATTTACTGAATTTTCGCCGCGCCGTGCGCCATTACGACCCGGCCAAGGCCATCGACAGCGCCGTAGTGCGCCATTGCCTGGAGCTGGCGCAGCTGGCGCCAAGCAGTTCCAACCTCCAGCTCTACGAGTTCTACCACATCACCGGCGACGGGGTGGCCGTGGCCCTGACCGGGCTGCTCGGCGCCGCCAACCCGGCTTACCGGGACGCCCTCGGCACTATCGGCGTCGCCATCCGCAACCTTGGCAACTTCCCCGATGGCGTCGCCTTCGCCATCCTCATCGCCAACGGCCTCGTGCCGCTGATAGACTCACTCACCCAACCGCGTTACCGCTAAACCTTAAGGAAAAAACCATGAGCCTTTACGACAACCCGCTTCCCCCTGCCGACTACGCCGCCTACCGCGCCCTGCGCGAGGAAATGCTCGCCCTCGCCCTGCCATACCTCGGCTCTTACCTTGAGCGCCAGCAAGCCTTTTGGGAGCTGGGAAGCATCGGAATCATTGACTTTGACACGGCGACCGCCCGCCTCGGTGAAACCGTCTGCCGCGTGCAATTCATCGGCCGCGAAGACAATGGCCGCTGGCAATGGGCGTGGGATGACCCGCCCGGCACCTACCCGGCAGAAGCCTTGCGCGATGCCCTGCATCTCAAAGCCTACGGCGAGCAGCACGGCATCGAATGGCTGACCCGTAGCGGCTGGCCGATAACCGCATACGGATTCGCATACGGACAGCATGATGCCCTGCGCGCCCTTGCCGTCATGCTTAACCATGCCGACGGCTATTGCTGGAACGGCACCCTGTATCGCCTCAGGGAGCGTCTGCCCAATATGGGGCAGGGCTGGTTGCTGGTAACGGTTTACCTGCCCCAGCCCATGCAGACACCGCCGCGCAGCAAAGAAAGTGTCACAGAAATCGTTGATCAAATCATTGATAGCCTTTGCCGTAGCTATAAGACATCAACCGCCATAGCCGCCTACCTCGACAGCCTGCCGCCAGAGTTGCGCCCGGAAGCTACCGATATAGAAGTGCCGCAGCCGTGGCGAAAACCGGCGCACATAGACTACTTCCCGGAAGCAAGCACCGTCTTCAGCGCCGCCCAACCCTGGCTGGAGA
>CAUSQL010000062.1:0-5632 GCA_963533935.1 uncultured Cardiobacteriaceae bacterium | reverse complement strand
AGGTCTATCCCATGTACGACTACACCCACTGCCTGTCGGACATGCTGGAGGGCATTAGCCACAGCCTCTGCACCCTGGAATTTGAAGACCACCGGCCGCTCTACGACTGGGTTCTAGACGTTTTAAACACCCCATGCCACCCGCGGCAAATTGAATTTGCCCGCCTGGCGCTGGAATACACGGTGCTGTCCAAGCGGCGCCTGATTCAGCTGGTGCAGGAGGGCCACGTGGCCGGCTGGGACGACCCGCGCATGCCGACCATTGCGGGCCTGCGCCGCCGCGGCATTCCCGCCGGCGCCCTGCGGGAGTTCTGCCAGCGCATCGGCATATCCAAGGCCGACGGCACCATCGCCATCGAGTACTTTGAAAGCGTAATCCGCGATTACCTGAACGCCAGCGCGCCGCGGCGCATGGCGGTGCTGCGGCCCTTAAAACTGACCATTAAAAATCTGGACCACAGCGAAACCCTGACCGTGGCCAACCACCCGCAGCGGGAGGAGCTGGGCACGCGGCCGCTGACCTTTTCCAACCAGCTGTTCATTGAACAGGAGGACTTCGCCGAAGTGCCGCCGCCGAAGTGGAAGCGCTTCAGCCTCGGCGGTGCCATTCGCCTGCGCGGTGCCTACGTGCTGCGCTGTGAGGAGGTGGTGAAGGACGCGGCCGGGTCAATCGTCGAGCTCATTTGCAGCTACGACCCGGCCACCCTGGGCAAGAATCCGGAGGGCTACAAGGCCAACGGCGTGATTCACTGGGTGGACGCTAACAACTGTCGGGCGGCGGAAATTCGCAACTATGACCGGCTGTTTCTGGAGAAAAACCCGGCGGCGGCGGAAAATTTCCTGGATACCATCAATAAGAATTCCCGGGAAATTCTCACCGGCGCTCTAATTGAAAACACGCCCTTCACGGACGTGCACCGGGCCTACCAGTTCGAGCGCCTTGGCTACTACGCCCTGGACCCGGACAGCAGCGCCGAAAAATTAGTTTTCAATCAAACCATTAGCCTTAGGGAAGGAAATTAACATGAAGAAAATCCTACTCACCGCCGCCCTTGCGGCCCTTAGCCTGAACGCCAGCGGCAAAATCGCCGAGGGCCAGAGCTATGGCGACTGGAAGGGCGCCTGCGACCACGGCGAATGTGCGGTAATTCAAATTGCCAACGACGCCAACCGCCAGCCCTTGGCCCAGCTGGTACTGATGAAATCGCCGGACAAGAAGCAGACCGCCTTCCGGGTTACGGTGCCGCTGGGGGTGGATTTGATGGCCGGCATGCTGGTGCAAATTGACGGCGAGAAGCTGGCGGTGGTGCCCTTCCAGGTCTGTGCGGAAATGGGCTGCATGACCTTCCTGCCGCTGGAGCAGAAGGTTTTAGATAAGCTGCGCCGCGGCAATAAGTTCCGCCTCAGCTTCGCCATCGCCGGTTCCCAGAAGGAGGAGGTGGCGGAATTTTCGCTGAAGGGCTTCACCGACGCGTTGAAGAACCTATGAGCCTGGCCATCGCCCTGGACTGCGATTCCACCTTAAGCACCATTGAGGGCATCGACGAGCTGGCCGGCTGGGCCGGCTGCCGGGCCGCCGTGGCCGAGCTCACTAGCCGGGCCATGGACGGCCAGGTGCCGTTGGAGCAGGTTTACGGCCGCCGGCTGGATTTGATTAAGCCGAGCCGGGCGCAGATTGACCAGCTGGCCCAGCTCTATCTGGCCCAGCTGGTGCCGGAGGCGGAAGAAACCGTGGCCCTGCTGCGCCGCCGCGGGGTGAAGGTACTAATAGTTAGCGGCGGCCTGGCGCCGGCCCTGGCGCCGCTGGCCCGCCATTTACACATCGACACCCTCTACGCCGTGCCCATCAGCTTCGACGGCGCCGGTAACTACGCCGGCCTGGGGGCCAGCCCTCTGACCACGGCGGCGGGCAAGGCGGAGGTGCTGCGGGCCTGGCGGCCGGCGGAGCTACAGCGGCTCATCATGGTCGGCGACGGCATGAGCGACCTGGCGGCCAAGGCCCCCGGCGCCGCCGATTTATTCCTGGCCTACGGCGGCGTGGTGCAACGGCCGGCGGTGCTTCAGGCCGCCGACGGGGTGATTAATAATCTGGCCCAGCTGGCCGATTACCTTTAATTACATACAACCGGGCGCTTACCCTGTATGGAACAACGGGCCCTCATCTTCGGTGAACCCCTAGAGAAACTGCCGAAGGACCTTTTCATTCCCCCGGACGCGCTGCGGGTGCTGTTGCTCAGCTTCGAGGGGCCGCTGGATTTACTGCTCTACCTGATTCGCAAGGACAACTTCGACCTACGCAATATTCCCGTGGCGGAAATCACCGAGCAATACCTGCAATACATCGAACTGATGAAGCGGCTGGACATGAGCCTGGCCGCCGAGTACCTGCTGATGGCGGCGACGCTGGCGGAGATTAAGGCACGGCTGCTGTTCCCGCGGGCGGCGCTGGCGGCGCCGGACATGCCGGCGGAAGACCCGCGCCGCGAGCTGAGCGAGCAGCTGCTGCTCTACGCCAAGACCAAGGCCGGCGCCGCGCTGCTGGAGGCGCTGCCGCTCTATTCCGAGGAATACCTCAGCCACTGTGCGGTGCTCCTGCCGCCGGTGCCGCCGCCGCCGGATTTGGAGCGGCTGGCCCTGGCCATGGCGGCGCTGCTGGGGCGGCGGGAATTTCTCCGCGAACACCAGGTGCAGCGGGAAACGCTGACCCTGCAGGACCGCATGCTGTGGCTGGAACAGCAGCTGGACGAGCGCTGGCAGAATCTGGCCGGCTTTCGCCTGGCCGAGGAGGGCCGCGCCGGGCTGGTGCTAAGCCTGATGGCGCTGCTGGAATTGGATAAGGCGCAGATTCTCCAGTGGCGCCAGGAGGTGCTGTTTGCGGATATTTTTGTGCGCCGCCGCGAGGGCGCTAGCTCCGAAGACTTAGCCCTTGTGGCCCTTGGCCAGGAAGCCGCCGATGAGAAATAAACAAACATCCGGGCGCTTCCCCTGTATGTAATTAACGGCCTAAATACATACAGGAGAAGCGCCCGAGCGTTAGCGACAGGCTAGCCGGCGACCAGAGGGAGAACAAGCGTGAGCCTGAAGGGCGAACAACCGCCCCGCCGTCGGTAAATTGCCGTAAACATACAACGGGGCGCTTTGGCTGTCTGTAATTAGCGGGCGGCGTGGGCTAAGGATTCTTTATGTACTAGCACCGCTTTCTCTGCGCATCTTCTCCGTCCGCCTACAGTTCACTAAAGCCCCGCATTAATGCGGATAGGCATGGCCGCCCACCTTTACGGCCGCTAATTAGCAACAGTCAAAGCGCCCGATTGTTTGGCAAGGGCATTTACCAACGGCCGGGCGCTTATCCTTGCATGTATTTAGGCCGTTAATTACATACAACCTAAGCGCCCGAACGTCAGTAAAGGGCGCGTGAGCCTGAAGGGCGAACAACCGCCCGTCCGTCGGTAAATTGCCGTAAACATACAACGCGGGGCGCTTTGGCTGTCTGTAATTATCGCTTTAAACGACGCTGAATCAGCGCCGCCAGCAGATTCAGCAGTAGGACTAATTCAAAGATGCGGTTGCCCCAGCGCACGTAGGGGATTAGGCCCACGTGGGGCTGATGGCCCCTTCAGGGGCCCAGCCCCTGTTGGCTATTTCAAGCGCCGCAGCCCCAGCGCCACCAGCAGATTCAGCAGCAGGATTAATTCAAAGATGCGGTTACCCCAGCGCACGTAGGGGGTCAGGCCCACGTGGGGCTGAATCTCGCCGCTGAGCACGCCGCGCACGTCCCGTTCCAGCACCTTCACTACTTGGCCCCGCTGGTCGATGAGGGCGGTCAGGCCGGTGTTGGTGGCCCGCGCCAGCGGCCGGCCCATTTCCAGCGCCCGCATTTGGTTCATTTGCAAGTGCTGGTCGTAAAGTATCGAGCCCTTAAACCAGCCATCATTGGAAATATTAATGAGGTAATTGGCTTCGGCCACGTTGCGGCGAATGTCACGGCCGAAGGCGGCCTCGTAGCAGATGGAAGCGCTGGCCCGGGCCGAACGGGTGAACAGCGGCGGCTGCACCGGGTCGCCGCGGGTGAAGTCGCCCAGGGGCACTTCCACGTAGTCGCGGAAGAATTCAAAGACCGAGCGCAGCGGCAGGAACTCGCCGAAGGGCAGCAGGTGGCGCTTGTAATAGCGGCCGGAGCCGTCGCCGAGCACGACGATGGCGTTGTAGTACAGGTCTTTGTCCATGTCGCCAGAGGGAATGCCGGTAACCAGCACCTGGTTGCGCATCATGAGCACGTTGCTGAGCGGTTCGAGAACGTCTACAGCGATGGAATCTTCAAAGTGGGTGAAGGCGGTTTCCGGCAGGATTATCAACTCTTCCTTGCGTTCCAGCGCCGCATAAACGTACATCTCCATGTTTTTGCGCATGCGCATGGGCTCGAATTTTTGCAGCTGGTCGATGTTGCCCTGGATTAGAGCCACCGTCAGCGGCTTACCCTCCGGCCGCACAAAGGTTAAAAACTGCGCCGCCCAGCCGGAGATAAAGAGCACCAGCGCCAGCGCCGCCGGCCGCCAGCTCCGTTTCTCCCAGGCCAGGGCCAGCAGGCAGCACAGGCTCATAGTTGCCCAGCCCACTAGCCACATGCCGCCCAGCGGCGCCAGCCAGCGCAGCGGGCTCGGCATATAGCCCAGGGACAGCCAGGGAAAGCCGGACAGAAAATAGCTGCGGCCGTACTCGGCCAGGCCCCAGAGCAGCGGCAGCAGCAGGGCCCGCTGGCCGGGCGTTTGCGCCAGCCGCGGCAAGAGCCAACCGACCATTGCCGGAAATAGGGCAAAGACCAGAATTAGCGTGATATTAGTTAAAAGGGAGAAGGTCAGGCCAGCGTTGCCATAGTTGTAGAGGCTCAGGTAAACCCAGTGAATGCCGGCGAGGAACAGGCCGAGGCCGAAGCAGTAGGCGCGCAGGGTCAGCCGCGGGCTGCTCAACATCTGCCGGCAGAAGAACAGCAGGGCGGCGAGGCCCAGCGGCCAGAGATTAAAGGGGGCGAAGGCCAGGGCCAGCAGCAGGCCGGCGCCGAAATTTAACAGGGCACTGCGCAGGCCGGGCCGCGTGAGGAAATTAAGGGCTTTTTGCATAAAAAGCGCCTAGCTTAAAGGATTTGGCGGCGGCCGGGAAAGCGTCGCCGGGAACATTATTTGGGAATTAAACAAACAAGCGGGCGCTTTGGCTGTATGTTTAAAGGCCGGATTTACAAACAGGGGAAGCGCTATGCGCTTCTGCTGTATGTATTAGGAAGCCGGAGTCGCGCCCCGGCGTCCTGGCGTTTAGGCCCTAGCGCTGGTCCTCCGGCAGCTTCAGCTGGCTACGGTCGAAGTCCCTTACCTTAAAGCCGGATTCTTTAAGTTCAGAAACGCTGGCGCGGCCATCGCCCGAACTGCGCACTTCCACTTCTACGCTCTTATCAAGGGACTGCAAATTATCGCGGTAAATGCCGTCGTTCCACAGCTGCGGCTGTAAACCGCGACCCTTGAGGAATTGGCCGTTCTCACTGACAAATTTCAAAAATGCCCCGTTGTTCTCCCTCTGACCGGCGAACTCACCGCCGCCCATGTGGAAGTGTTTGCCGTTCGGCAGCACGTTGATTACCTCGC
>CAUSQL010000061.1:0-5850 GCA_963533935.1 uncultured Cardiobacteriaceae bacterium | reverse complement strand
GCGCAGTGGTTGGAATTACCGATGGAACTACGGTCGGAGTGCTGCTGCCAGTCGGCATGGGGATAAAACCGGGGCCGCCGCCGTTGCCGGGAGTGAAGTTGCCGGAATTATTACCGCCGGAATTGCCGCCGGTGCCGGGATTGGCCGGGGTGGCAGGCGTGCTCGGAGTTACCGCCGGCGTGCTGGGCTGGGCCGTGGGCGTGCTGGTTGGTTTAAGGTTCTGGTTATTCGCCGGCGGTTGCTGCATTGGCACATTGGTGGGCGCCGGCGAACCGCTGCCGCCACAGGCACTGAGTACGAAAGCACTGATTAAAGTTAGGGTTAGTTTTTTACCCATGAAAAATTCCTTGAATTAACAGTAATAAAGAGACCAGCCGCGAGGGTTGGCGCCGAAAAAGGAAGTGGTAAATCTCCCAATTGCCGGCAATTATAAACAAACCTATGAAGTGCTTGGTACGGGATTATTCTGCCCAAATCCGGCCCAGTTCGGGGGCTGCGCCAAATCGTCCCTTTAGAAATTTACCGTTTTGCCGCCGGCTTTTAAACCGCGCCGCTGGCCGTAAAATGGCAATTTTTGGAGCTTTTATGCGTCGTCAGAAATTATTGCCGTTACTGCTGCTGGCCCAACTGGCCGCCGCCGAATCTTTGCCCCTAATCAGTAACGAAGCCAAGCACTGCCTGAAGCCGGACATCTGCGCCACCGTGTCCGTTACCTCCATTAATAGTTCTGACCCGGCCCTGAACAAATTCGCCGACGGTCTGCTGAACAGCGCCACCGACGCGGAAACCGCCGAGCTGTATCGCTTCGATAAATTGGACCAGGCCGGCCTGGAAGCCTGGATTAAACGCATTGCCCCCGTAGAGCTGAACGCGGGGAAGGTAACGGACAACAACGACTATTTATTTAACTATTCCGTCATACAGGTCGGCGAAACCACCCATTACCGTGTGCTCCGCCGCGGAGTTAGGATCGCTGTGCACCGCCGCGGGGCTACCATCTCCAGTGGCAATCCCGCCAATAAATACATGGAGCAGTTTTACGTGCTTCCCAAGGCCGGGGAACTTAAGCCCCTAAGGCTGGACGACATTCTGCTGCCGCAGCAGCGCGGCCGGCTGGAAAAATTGCTGACGGAGAAGTTTCGCCAGGGACTTATGGCCCCGAGCTGTTCCGCCTTGACCGCGCAGGAATTAAAGGAAAATGCCGCTGCCTTTCCCTTTAAGGTTTTTCCTTTAACCGCCAGCGATAACTGGTACTTCTATGAGCGGGGGCTGCGTTTCCATTACGACCTCGCGCCCGACTTTACCTGCATGCCCATACTCCTCGTGCCGACGGCACAGCTGAAGGACATGGTCAAGCCGGAAATTCTTCAGGAATTGGCCAGCTGGCAGGAAAGCAAGCCGATCCGGGACGCGGCCGAATACCAAATCACGGCGAAACCGCAGTGGCGTGGCGCCGACGAGTAGATTTATTTACAAACAACAGGGCGGTTGTTCTCCCTCTGGTCGCCGGCTTTGCCGGTCGCTACGCTCAGGCGCTGCGCGCTTCCCCTGTATGTATTTAGGGCTTTAATTACATACATATAAAGCGCCCCTCCGTTTGTAAACAGCCATTTACAAACACAGGGGCGCTTTAACTGTTTGTATTAGTTTTAAGCTATTGCTTGGTGCCGCTGAAAACGCCGTTCACCTCATCATTGTCATGGCGTAGGAAGCCGCCCAGCTCTTCCGCATTGGGGCCGTAGAAGCCGCCGCTGTAGAAAATCTTGTCCTGGTGGGCGCTGAACTGGTTGCCCTGAATGGTGCCATTGAAGTTAAAGCCGTTGCGGATTTCCTGGTAATTCAACTGCACCTTGTTATCCAGCCGACCACTGATGGTCTTGGCGTTGAAGTCCACGCAGAACAGCATTAGGGTTTTTTTCATAAAGTCGTCTGAGTAGTTAAAGAAGGCGCCAGGCGCCACGGAAATGCAGGCAGGAATGCGTCCAAGGGGAGATTTTACCGACGGACGGGCGCTTAATATGTATGTATTTAAGGTGCTAAATACATACAAGGGAAGCGCCCCGTTGTTTGTATAATCCCCATTACAGCACCGCGTTAGCATTTCCAGAGTTCACGGCGCCGCCCCGTTAATCAATGGCCTTAGGCGCAAAATTACCTTTTCCCCTAACCTGATGGAGCTTTTATGAGTGATTTTTCCTTTCCCCCCAAGCTGCGACTGCGCCACATTAGCGGCACTTCGCCCCTCAAGTTCGCCCTAATCATGGTCATCATATTGGCCATCGCCGCCGCCACCCTGATTGGCATGAAGAACCTAACGGAGGACCTTTGGCAGGACTGGCAGATTAAACAGCCGCTGGCCTATCCGGCGGCCCAGGTGGACGACAAGAACAGCCGCTGCCGCACCATACTGCTGGCCATCAGCCACTGCAGCATTACCATCAAACACCCGGGCGGCGTGCTCGAGAAAAACATCATTTTCCTCAGCGATTTCGGCGATTACAAAAGCCAGGCGGTCTATGACCGCGACCACCCGGGCCACATCAGCGATAGCCTGTCCCAGGAAAAAATCTACCAGCGGCTGGCGGTGGCGCTGGTGCTCTGGGCGCTAATCCTCTTCATCCTCGCTGCTGTGCTGCCACTGAGCATCCGGCGCTACTGGCGGCTGGTGGCCGTAACTAGGAGGCTTAACGAGGAACGCGCCCGCTGGCAGCTGGCCTGGCAGCCGTTGCCGGACCCGAATAATTGGCTGGCGCAGAAATTTCCGCTGACTTTCGATGGCCGGCCGCTGGATTTGTTTTTGATGTTGAAGAAACGGCCACTGTGGCAGCGGGGCGACCAGGTGCTGACGCTGCGCAGTGGCACCGCCGGTTTCGATGACTATTACGCGGTCATCGACGAAAAGCTGAGCGTCTTCGCCGGCCTGAATAAGCGGGAACTGGCGCAGCTAAGGGAAGACCTGGCGGATTGGTGCGACCGCCATTAGGCGATTCTTTTAGTTATTTACCGACGGACGGGCGCTTTACTTGTACGTAAAAATAACTTTTTACAAACAAGTAAAGCGCCTGTCCGTTTGTAAATATGGTGATTAATTACAGCACCCGCTCCTCGCTGCCGAACCACAGCACGGAATTTTCCAAGTCCACAAAGCGGGCTTCGTCGGCCCGCAGTTCCGCCAGCGCCGTCTGGCCCGCCGCCGTCTGCCGGGCGCGGAGAAAATCTTCCTGGCGGTCGTACCACAGTTCGCCCATGGCGTCGTAATTAAAGGTCTGGGTCGGCCGCTGGCTGTCCGCCGCCGCCGGCCGGGTCTTGGCGTAGTGGCGAATGCCGAGCACTTCCCGGTAGCGCAGCACCTTGGCCGAGTGCTCGCGCCAGTGGGCCCAGAATTCTTCCGTGCTCAGCTCCGGCCGTTTCTTCACTAACATTATGATTTTAAACATTATTTTCCCCCATTAACGCCAGGGCCAGGTCGCGCAGCTCCGGCAGTTCGCGTATGCCCTCGGAATCGAGGAAATGGCCGTGGCGGGGGAATTCATGCACCGGGCCGCCGAGGCGCTGGGCCAGGGCCCAGCTCTGGCTCGGCGCGACGATGGGGTCGTTATCACTAATGAAATGATGCGGCCGATAGCGGCGCAGCCAGTCATCGTCCAGCCGCGCCCGGGCGGTGTAGTCGTCCATGCTAAAGCCGTTAATGGTCGGCAAAGCCGGTAGCGGCGCACCGAAGCCGGCCACCAGTATCAGGCCGGCCAGGGCCGGCGGCCGCAGGGCGCTGAGGTAGTGCAGCAGGCTGATGGTGCCGAGGCTGTGGCCAATCAGCAGGGTGTGGCCGTCGTGGCGGCCGATGGTCTGGGCCAGCACCGCCTGCCAGCGGTCGAAGTCCGGATTGGCCGAGTCGGGCAGGGCCGGAACGAAGGTGGCAATGCCGGCGTTCAACAGTTCCGCCTTTAGCCAGGGAAACCAGTGGTTGCTGGGGGTGGCCCCGTAGCCGTGAATGATAAAAGCGCGCATGGCGTACTCCTTAGAAAAAAGGTCAGCTTAGACTATGACACCCTGTCAAAGTCAAAGGAGAAACCATGAAAATTGGCGCATTGGCCCGGCAAACCGGCGTGAGTGAACGCATGTTGCGCTTTTACGAAGGCCAGGGCCTGCTCAATCCGGTGCGCACGGCGGCCGGCTATCGGCAATATGCGGAAACGGACGTGGCGCGGGTGGCGAAGATTCGCCTGCTGCAACGGGCCGGCCTGGCGTTGAAGGAGGTGGCGCGGCTGCTGGACTGCCTGGGGCCGGCGCCCCTGTGCGATGAGCTGCGGACCAAGCTGCGCGCCTGCCAGGTAGAGAACCGGGCGCGCCAGCGGCAGCTGCAGGCGACGGCGGAGCTGCTGGCCCAGCTGCTGGGGGAGGACTGATTTACAAACGGACGGGCGCTTCTACTGTATGTAATTTGGGTTCAAATACATACAGCTAACGCGAAGCGCTGAGTCCGAAGGACGACCGGCTTGCCGGCGACCGGAGGGAGAACAGAGCGCAGCAAAGAGCGCGCAGCGCTGAGCCGCAGGCGACTGGCTTGCCAGCGACCGGAGGGAGAACAACGCGCCCGTCTGTCCGTAAACCTTTACCATGAACGCTTTTTCGGAGAACCCATGGACTACCAGCAACTGCTGCAAATCATCGAACGGCGCCGCTCTATTTACGCTTTAAACCGCAACCTGCCACTGCCGCCGGCGGAAATCGTCGCCATCGTCAAACACGCTTTGCACCACGCCCCGTCGCCCTTTAACAGCCAGTCCACCCGGCTGCTGGTGCTGTTCGGCGCCGACCACGAACGGCTGTGGGACATCGTCGCCAACGCGCTGCGCGCCGCCACCAGCGCTGAGCAATTCGCCCTGACCGCCGAAAAACTCCAGGGCTTCCGCGCCGCCGCCGGCACCATTCTTTTCTATGAGGACAGAGACGTCATCGCCGCACTGCAGGCGCGTATGCCCCGCTATGCCGACACCTTCCCCGGCTCGGCGGACAAGGCCGACGCCATGTTGCAGTACGCCCTGTGGACGACGTTCACCGCCGCCGGCATCGGCGTGAACATTCAGCACTACAACCCGCTGATTGACGCAGAGGTGGCGAAGACCTGGGCCGTGCCGGAGTCCTGGCACCTGCGCACGCAGATGGTCTTCGGCGGCATCGCCGGCCCGGCGCGGGAGAAAAGCCACGAGCCGCTGGACGGCCGGCTGCGGGTTCATGGGCTTTAGGATTTAGTTTATTTACCGACGAACGGGCGCTTTGTTCTCCCTCCGGTCGCCGGCAAGCCGGTCGCCTGCAGCTCAGCGCTTCGCTTTCCTTGTATGTATTTTTAACCCCAATTACATACATGGGAAGCGCCCGTCCGTTTGTATAAACCAACGTTATTTTTAAGAACTGGCATTTTCTTAAAATAAGATGCGACGTTATTTTAAGAAGTAAGACTTTCTTAAAATAACGCCGCTGCTAAAGGCGGGAATTCACCGGCCGACAGCGCGACCGGCGCTATGTCATGCACCGCTATTTACAGCTGTTCTAGGACTTTTACAAACGGACGGGCGCTTCCCTTATATGTATTTTTAACCCCAATTACATACATAGGAAGCGCCCCTATGTTTGTATAAACGTTAATGGGCCGTAGCGGTTGCCGTAGCGGGCTTTGGCCAGCGCGGTGTAATGGCTGATGAATGCACCCTTGGCGGCGGTGTAGCCGTCGCGGTCGTGTTCGTAGCGGCGCCATAGCTCCAGCTTCAGTCTTTCGTAGGCCCGGGCCACCGCCGGCTGCTCGCGCAGATAATCGCGGAAATAGAGCTCGTCGTTGTCGCCCGGCAGGCGCAG
>CAUSQL010000060.1:0-5893 GCA_963533935.1 uncultured Cardiobacteriaceae bacterium | reverse complement strand
ACAGCACGCATCAGCCCGAAAGATTTTCAGGGTGATGGCGATGGTGCTGGCGGTTGATGCGGGTCATGTGGTGTTTAGTGTTTAAATTTCTAAATAATGAAGTTTGGGACTTTACAACCATCGGCCGGCGGAAGCAAGGAAGTCTTTATGGAGATGCCGCCGCTTCTGCGCCGGCGGAGTAATTTCACCACCTGAAGATGCGCTGTGGGTCCCTCCGCATTATTTAGGGCTAATTACATACAGTAGAAGCGCTTCCATGTATGTTTAAACCCGCTAGAATGGCCTCTTCTTTAACTCAGGAAACATGACGATGAAAACTAGCAAATTACTATTCGGCACCCTCACCCTCGCCCTACTCACCGCCTGCGGCGGCGGCAGCGGCGATAACAGCCCGAACCCCAGCACGCCGAACAACAATCGCCCCAATAACAATGTGAGCGGCAGCTTCCAGGGCCAGGCGCTGACGGTGGCCAACGGCAGCACTGCTAACTTCAACGGCCGCCAGAACGTGGGCAGCAACAGCCTCACCACCCTGAACGTGGGCGGCAAGCAAATCCCCCTCCAGCTCCCCGGCATTTTCTCCGGCGGCATGACCCACATTCAGGGCAATATCACCGGCCTTAACACCAACGCGAAGCTGTTCAGCGTCAGCGGCAGTAAGTACCAGTCCAGCAAATTCGGCTACATCAGCCAGGACGGCAGCGATTACATCTTCAGCCAGGGCCAACGCACCGCCAACATGCCGAGCAGCGGCCGCGCCAACTACGTGGGCGACGCCACCATGGGCCGCAGCGGCGAAGCGGTGCTCGGCTATTCGCACTTCACCGCCGACTTTGGCACTAAGACCCTGGAAGGCTCCATCACTCCGGAACGGGGCAGTAATCTGAAGTCCCTGGACATCAGCGCCACCATCAGCGGCAACGGCTTTAGCACCGCCAACAACGCCGCCGTGAGCAGCAGCGGTAACTTCTACGGCAATAATGCGGCGGAGCTGGGCGGCATCTTCACCGACAGCAGCCAGAACATCGCCGGCGCCTTCGGCGGCCACAAGCAATAGGCTTTATAAACTTACTCGGGGCCGAAGGGCCCCCTTTTTTACGTTAATTAGGAGCATTGATGAACGACGCTAAACAAATCTACGGCGCCTGGACGGCCATGTGGAACGGCGATTTGGCCCAGGCCGACGAAATTTTGACCGCGGACTTTCGCGCCCATCTCACCGCCGATTCCACCAAACCGCCGGCGCCGGTAACGGACATTGCCAGCGCCAAGGCCTGGATTAGCACCATTCGCGCGAAGGCTCACCTGCACTATGAAATTGTGCTCGGCCCCTTCCGCGACGGCGACATGATTTCCGCCTATTGGAAAGTTACCGCTACCCTCGGCGACCGCAGCGCCGTTAAGGTGGGCACGGACTTTCTCAAAATCCGCGATGGCAAAATCAGCGACTGCTGGACCATGAACAACAACGCGCTTTAGGGTTTTCGGGAAAAGGGGCCACCCGGCCCTTTTTTTACGATTTAAACATACGGACGGGCGCTTTCCCTGTATGTATTTAAGCCTTAATTACATACAGGAGAAGCGCGTAGCGCGTGAGCCGACCTAGGCGGCAAACAACCGCCCCGTTGCATGTTTATTCCCATTAAACATACAACGTGGCGCTTTTGTTGTTGGTAATTAAGGCAAATCCAGCGGCCGCTGCTCGGCGGCACTACGCTGTAAATATAGGCTGATGAGCTGTTTCACCGGCATATTTCTCTCGTCAGCCAACCGTTGGAAATAGGCGCGGCTGGTTGCGTCCAAGGGCCCCGCCAGCACCTGCCGCAGGTGGCGTGCGTAGGGATTGCGGATGGCGGAGCTGAAGTCGTATTCGTCGTCAATCATTGGGGCTTCCGACCGCGGGCCGCGTAGCTGTCGGCAATGGCCGCGCTGATTTCCTCTAAAGTTAAACGCACCTTTGTGTAGGGTTTAAGGCAGCCGGCCAGCTCCTCTATCGAGCGTTTCGGCGGCGGGGTAATTTTTTCCTTCTTCATATTTTTCTCCCTAGCAAATCACAGCGATGATAACTGCCGGCCCGCGCCGTCGAAGTTCTCCGGATTAAGCCAGCGTTCCAGCCGCGCCCGCCGCGCCGGCCATTCGCCGTCCAGCAGGGAGAACCAGGCGGTGTCTCGGTTGCGGCCCTTGTAAACCAGCGCCTGGCGGAAGATGCCCTCAAAGGTGAAGCCGAGCCGTTCCGCGGCGCGGCGGCTGGGGGCGTTCAGGCTGTCGCACTTCCATTCGTAGCGGCGGTAGTGGAGGACGTCGAAGACGTAGGCCATTAGTAAATATTGGGCTTCCGTGGCCAGGCGACTGCGCTGCAAGGCCGGGCCGTAGCAGACCCAGCCCACTTCAATGACCCGATTCTTCGGGTCCATGCGCATCAGGGCCAGGGTGCCGAGGGCGCGGCCGTTGTTATCGCAGATGGCCAGATGGTAGGGGTCGGCGCTGGCGGCCATTTGCCGCATGCGTTCGTCGTGGTGGGCCCGGTCGGGGGACGGGTCAATGCTCAGATAGGTGAAATGGCCGGCGGGTGCGCTGGGCCCGTAGACCGCGTAAATGTCGGCGCCGTGGCGGGCCGGGTCGAGCCGTTCCAGGCGGCCGTAGCGGCCGGGCAGCAGGTCGATGGCGGGCCGCGCGCCGGCTTGGAAGTCCGGCAGGGGTGCGCCGATGGGCTGGCGCAATTCGTTGTAGTACATGGCTTTCTCCGGTTAAAGGCTAGAGTTTATACAAACAGGAGAAGCGCTTCCCTGTTTGTAATTAGCCGTTAGAATCCCCAGTCTTAGCAGTAAAACGGAGAAATCTCATGCCTAAACCCTTAAAACTCTGGCCGCTGCTGGCCTTAATGCTCACGACTGGCGCTATTGCCGAAACGACACTAAGCAAGCGGCAGCTATTTGCCCTGGACGACCGGGGCGTTGACGCCTTTAACGAGGGAGACTACGGCCGGGCCCGGCTCCTGTGGCAGAAGACCGCCGCCGCCGGCAGTCGGGGAGCCCAGTACAACCTGGGAGAACTATTTTTCACCGGTCTGGGCGTAACTCCGGACTATAAAAGGGCGCGCCATTACTACGAACGGGCCGCCGCCGGCCGCCAGTCTATCTATATTAGCTATATGTATCTGTTAGGCCAGGAGGGGCAGGCAGTCCCCCGCATTGGCTTCCGCTACAAACGGGCAGATGCGCCGGCCCGGGCCCAATCCAGGCTGGGAATGCTCTATTACAGGGGGCTGGGCGTGCCACGGGACTACGAAAAGGCACGGCAATACTGGGAACGGGCGGCCGCCAATGGCGACGATGACGCGCGCTTCTCCATCGGCAGTCTTTACCATGAAGGCACCCATGTGGCCCGGGACTATGGGAAGGCCCTGGCGCTGTGGGAATCGGCGGCCCTTAACGGCCATGGCGATGCCCAGTTCAATCTAGGCATTCTTTACTACGTGGGCATGGGGGTTCCCCTAGATTACCGGCAGGCCCGCTACTGGTTTAAAAAGGCCGCCGCCGGTGGCGACACCAAGGCACAATTTAATCTGGGCACTATTTACGAAAACGGCTGGGGCGTGGCCAAAAACTATGACGAGGCGCGGAAATGGTACGAATTGGCTGCCCAGGGCAATGACAGCGACGCCAAGGTCAGTCAGGCCTATCTCTACGAAACCGGCCTGGGGCAGGGCCAACGGGATTACGCCAAGGCCCGCGAATACTATGAAGAAGCGGCGGCGGACGACAATGACCTGGCCCTGCT
The DNA here is from genome assembly GCA_963533935.1 of uncultured Cardiobacteriaceae bacterium. GTDB lineage: Bacteria > Pseudomonadota > Gammaproteobacteria > Cardiobacteriales > Cardiobacteriaceae > CAUSKK01. The sequence goes on along the minus strand of CAUSQL010000060.1, from coordinate 2,113 downwards.
GGCCCTGGGCCGCTTCTACGAAGAAGGTTTGGGCGTAGAAAAGGATTACGGCAAGGCCCGTGAATATTACGAACGGGCGGCGGAAAATGGCAACGGTGCGGCTTTAAACAGCTTGGGCCTTCTCTATAAAGAAGGCTGGGGCGTGAAGAAGGACTTGGTTAAAGCCAAGGAGCTATTTAAACGGGCCGGGGAGAGCGGCGACTCTAACGGCTATTTCCATTTGGGCCTAATCCACGCGGAGGAGAAGGACTTCGACCAGGCCCGCCATTACTACGAGCAGGCCATTAAATATGGCAACCCCGGCGCCGCTCTGAATCTGGGCGTCATCTACGAACAGGGTTCGGGCGTGCCGCAGAGCTACCGCCGGGCGCGGGAATACTATGAAAAGGCCGCCAATCAGCAGGAAGATACGGACGTGGCATTGCTGGCCCGCCTTAATCTGCGGCGCATTGCAGAACGGCACGATATTTTTTAGAGCCTAGCTACGGAGGAAAAATGAGTAGCCACTTTGATTGCCTGGGCCTGAACGGCGACGACGACCGGGCCTTTGACGAAACCTTAAGGGCCGCCTGGGACCCGGCCGAAGCGGTGTGGGCCGCCGACGATGATAGCCTGGCCCTCTACCGCTGGCAGGACGGGGACGGCGGCCAGCTCTGGTACGAACTGGAGCAGGAGGAGCTGGCCAACGTTACCCCGGCCTGGGCCAGCGCGCTGGTGCATAGCTTCGGCCTGGAGCGCCTTGACCGCGGCGAGGCCAACGAATGGCTCGCCCACGGCTGGCTTAATCCCCGCGAGACCGGGGACGACGGCGACGTGCCGCTGGTGGTGGAAATCGTCAATGGCCCGGCGGTGGCGGATTTGGCCGGCGTCGTGAGCCTGTCCCTCACCGCCTTCGCCGAAGAGGTCCAACTCTGCGCCGACGAGGACGAATTTAAGGCCCTATTCCAGGAGAAATTGGGTAAAGACGCCGCCATCTCTGAAGAAAGCCTCTTCCCCGACTGGGACAAGCAGCCGCGGGCGCAGATTAACGGCCGGGTTATCAGTGCGCGCCGCTGCCGTTGCAGCCTCAGTGGCCGCGACTACTACCACTGCCAGCTGGCCAGCTACGGCGGCCATTTCGATGCGGTCTACGCCAGCGCCGACCTGCCGCGCCTGCCGCAGCCGGGGGAAATCATCAGCGGCGATTACTGGCTGGTGGGCACCTTACAGCCCCCGCTTGGTTAAAAACATACAGCTAAAGCGCCCAGTTGTTTGTAAATGGCGTTTTAATGGCTTTTACAAACGGAAGTGCACTTAGGTTGTTTTAATTGCCCTAATAAACATACAGGGGAAGCGCCCCTGTGTCGGTAAAGACCCCTTTAAGAGAGCTAATTCATGTTTAAGTTCCTCCAGCGCTGGCGCTCGGCCCAGTTTGCCCGGGGCCTGGCCCATGAAAACGGCCGGGGCGGGCCGGTGGATTTTGCTAAGGCCCGCCGCTGCTATTGGTGGGCCGCCGTCGCCGGCCACCGCGCCGCGCAGTTCAATCTCGGCGGCCTCCACTACAACGGCCGCGGTGGGCCGGTGGACTACGGCCGGGCGCGCTACTGGTGGGAACGGGCGGCGGCCGGCGGCGACCCGCACCTGCAGTTCAACCTGGCCCTACTCTATTTACATGTGGCCGCGCTGCGGGACGAGGCTCAGGCGCGCCATTGGCTGGAACGGGCGGCGGCCGGCAATGACGAAGCAATCCGGGCCCAGGCGCGGGCGGAGCTGCGGGCGCTTAATGGGTAAAACGGAGCGCTTAGCCTTAAAATGGCATTTTTAACAATGGAGAAATCCCATGCGTAAGACTTTTCTACTGCTAATGCTGGCCGGCGCCGCCCGGGCCCAGGTTAATTTTGAGCACGGCGACTGGCGGGCACTTCGGGAACAGTCGCGGTTTCTGCAACCCATTCACCCCCTCCCCCTGTGGGGGAGGGGACGGGGGTGGGGGCAGCAAGCAAACCGTGCAACGACAAAACACCGCATCCATTTACATACACCAACCCCGCTACCCCGTATGTAAAAACAAACCGAACCAACCATGACAGACGCCCAACACATCTACGAAGCTTGGCACACAGCTGCGAAAAAC
>CAUSQL010000059.1:0-5903 GCA_963533935.1 uncultured Cardiobacteriaceae bacterium | reverse complement strand
CGAATGCGATAGCCCATGGCCGGGCGCACGCCGCTGCTGGGTTGTAGGCCCACTTCGTCGAGAAAATCCCGGTCCAGCATGCGCTTGCGGAAGGCGCTCTTGTCCAGCGGCCGGCCGAGGACTATTTCATAGACCTGTTGCAGCTGCGGCAGGGTGAAGGGCTCCGGCAGCAGAAAGGCCGGCAGCGAGCTGTATTCCCCCTTGGCCCGCAGCCGCTCCAGGGCGCGCTGGCAGAGCAGCTCATGGTCGAAGGCCAGCGGCGGCAGATTCGCCACCGGCCGCCAGGACACATCGGCGCCGGCCCCGGCCGGCAGCGGCAGCAGGGCGAAATAGGCCACCGTCGCCGCCCAGCCGCGCGGGTCGCGGGTCGCCGAACCGAAGCTGGCCAGCTGCTCCAGGTAGGGGGTGGCGACGCCGGTTTTTTCCAAGAGCTTGCGGCGGGCGCAGGCCTCCAAATCTTCGTCCCGGTCGATGTCGATGAAGCCGCCGGGCAGGCAGGGCTGACCGAGAAAAGGTTCAGCCGGCCGGCGGGTGAGCAGCAGCACCAGTTCATTGTTAAGAATGCTGAAAATGATGACGTCCACCGAAAGTAGCGGCCGGGGAAAGGCGAGGGCCATGTTAATCCTTGACAAAAAATCCGTGGCCGCTATTCTAACGGCCAATAAAGTTGTAAGTTACAACTTTCCAATCAACCCAGGAGAAACCCATGTTAGGACTACGCCACATCAAAGCCCCACCCACCCTCTGGCTCTTGCACTACCGCAGCGGACGCCTGGTGCGCCAGGGCGCCGGCATCAGCTTTTTCTACTTCGCCCCCAGCGCCGTGCTCGCCGCCGTGCCGGTGAACGTGCAGGAAGCCGACTTCGTCTTCAGCGCCCTCAGCAGCGATTTCCAGGAAATCAGCGTGCAGGGCAGCGTCCATTTCCGCATCGACCGGCCGGAGGAATGCGCCCAGCACCTGGACTTCGCCCTGGACGAGCGCGGCCGCAGCAACCCGGAAACCCTGGAACAGCTGCGCAACCGGCTGGCCGGCGCCGTGCAGGTGGTGGCCGCCGAAGCGCTTCAGCGTTTGCCGCTGTTGCAGGCGCTCCAGCAGGCCCAGCCCCTAGCCGGAGCTATTCAGCGGCAGCTCCAGGCCGACGGTGAAGTGCAGAAGCTGGGCCTAGAAATTCTCACGGTGCAGCTGGTATCGCTGCGGCCGACGCCGGACATGGGCCGCGCCCTGGAAGCCAGCGCCCGCGAAGCCCAGTTGCAGGCCGCCGACGAGGCCATTCACCAGCGGCGGCTGGCGACGGTGGCCAGCGAGCGGGCCATTCGTGAAAGTGAGCTGGACACGGAGGCGGCAGTGCAGGAGAAGGAGCGACAGCTGCAGCAGCAGCGGCAGCAGATGGCCGCCGAGGAGCAGGAAAGCACGAACCGGCTGCGCGCCCAGCAGTTGCAGGCCGACCGGCAGCTGGAGGCGGAGCGGCAGGAATTGGTACAGCTGCAAACGGCCAACTCGCGCACCCGGGCCGAGGCCGAAGCCTACCGGCTGGAGGCACTGCTGCGGCCGCTGGCGGGGCTGGACAGCCGGCTGGTGCAGGCGCTGGTGGCCGGTAATATGAGCAGCGAACAGCTGATTGCCCAGGCCTTCGGTGGGCTGGCGGAGCAGGCGCAGCAGATTGGTTCTTTAAATATTTCGCCGGAGCTGCTGGCCAGCCTGACCCAGGCGCCGAAGCGTAAGTGAGATGGCTGAACTGAAACCGCGGCTGCTGCTGCTGACCCGCCCCACCCGGCTGGAGGAGCTGCTGCGCCAACAGCTGAGCCGGGCCCGGGCCCGCTTCTATCTGGAACAGCTGGGCGCCGACTGGGCCGATTACGAGGAGGAAGACCGCTGCTACCGGGAGGCTTTAAACCAGCTGCGGCCGACGCTGGAGGCCTGGGGCCGCTGGCAGCGCCTCGACCGCAGCCAGCTGGCCAATTTCCTCTTCGCCGCCGATGACGTGGTGCTGGCCCTGGGCCACGATGGGCTGGTGGTGAACGCGCTGAAGTACCTGCGCGGCCAGCCGCTGGTGGGCATTAATCCGGAACCGGCCCGCTTCGCTGGGTCGCTGCTGCCCTTTCGCCCGAATCAGCTGGCGGCGCTGCTCCGTTCCCTAAACCATCTGCACCAGCAGCCGGTAACTTTGGCCCAGGTGGCGTTGAGCGACGGGCAACGGCTGCTGGCGGTCAATGATTTATTCATCGGCCGCAGCGGCCACCGTTCCGCCGTCTACGAACTGGACTACGGCGGCCAGCGGGAACGCCAGTCTTCGTCGGGGCTCATCGTGTCCACGGGGCTGGGCTCCGGCGCCTGGCTGAAGAGCGTGATTCAGGGGGCCGCGGGCATACTGCGCGGCCTGGGCCAGCCGCTGCCGGAGCTTTACCAGCCGCTGCCCTGGGACAGTCCGGAGCTGGTGTTTGCGGTGCGTGAACCCTTCGCCTCGCCCACGTCGGGGCTGAACCAGGTGTTTGGCCGGGTGGACGGGCGGCGGCCGCTGCGGCTGCGGTCGGAGATGAGCGGCGACGGCGTTATTTTTTCCGACGGCATCGACAGCGACTTTCTCCGCTTTGAGGCGGGCATGACCGCGACCATCACGCCGGCACCGACGCCGGGGCTGCTGGTGCGGGATTATTAGATTATTTACAAACGGACGGGCGCTTTATATGTATGTTAAATAATGCCCTTAAACATACATATAAAGCGCCCTTATGTTTGTAAACGCTGTAAAAGCCCCGTTTAAGACGGGGCTTTTTACTTAACCGTTGAGCTGCTTCAGCAGTTCCTCGTCCAAGGCGGCGGCCCTTTGGAAAGCGGGCCGTTGCAGGTGCCGCTGCATGTAGTCGCTGAAGGGGGCCTCATTGGGCAGCAGCTGGATGCGCATCAGCCAGGCCAGCAGGCCGCTGTAGTAGAGGTCGAGGGCCGTAAAGCTGTCGCCCACCAGGTAGGGCCGATTCAGCTGGCTGCGCAGCAGTTCCACCGCTTCGTTAAAGTCGCCGTAGCCGACGCTTATCTGCTGTTCCTCATTATTTTTAACGCCGCGCCAGACGTCCATCGCTCCGTATTCCAGATGGACGGCGAAGAACAGCCAGCGGTAATAGGCGCCGCGGGCCTCGCTGCCCGGCGCCGGAATCAGCTTCCGGTCGGGGAAGCGGTCGGCCAAATGGGTGATGATGGCGGCGGTTTCGGTGATGACCGTGGCGCCGTCCTTTAGTGCCGGCACCTTGCCCAGCGGGTTGATGGCCCGGTACTCGGGCGCCTTCATGGCCGCGCCGAAGGGCACGCCGATTACCTTGTAGTCGGCACCGCATTCCTCCAGCATCCAGCGCACGTTCCGGCCGCGCGAATGAGGGTGGGTGTAAAGGGTTAGTTGGTTCATATAAGTCTCCAGTTAATTTTCATTGCTTAAAACAGCTTTTCCTGACCAAGGTTATCGGCCAGCATGTAATCGCGCACAAATTGGAAAAAATCGGCGCTAATTTCCAAGTGGCCGTAGCGCAGCTGGCTGGCGTAGTTCCGCCACTCCCGGTGGCGCCGCGCCCAGTCGCTGGGGCAGTCCCGCCGGGGGCTGAGGTAGGCCACGTTGCGGCGGAAGGGGATAAATTCAGCGCTCATGCGGAAGGGGTAGGCCACCTCGTCCAGAATTTGCCCGCAGGCGGTGAAGGACTGCAATTTTTCCCGGCCCTGGAGGCTAATTTTTGGGCTGTAGTAAAGCAGCCAGTCGCCACGCCTCATGCGATTGAGCGGTGCCGCCTTGCCGTGGCAGACCTGGCAGAAGCCGCCGGCCACGGCGCGTAGCACGTGCTCCTTTGATACCGTGCCGAGCCAGAATTTTACTGCCGTAGTGCTCATTGCCGCTGGTTCACCTGGCCTTCCAGCTGAATGAAGGCGTCAATCATAGCACGCCAGACGGCTTCGGCCACCTCGGGCGCCAGCCCCGCTGCCAGGGCCTGGCTGCGGCGGTCGGCAATCACCTGGGCCACCCGTTCGGGGGCCGCGACGGCCTGCTGGTCGCCCCGGGGCTTAAGGCGGCCGGCCTGTTCCACCAGCCGCTGGCGGCGGGCCAGCAGCCCGATGAGTTGGCTATCCAAGGCGTCGATGGCCCGGCGCCGGTACGCCAGAGTTAATGGGTTCATGGGTTCTCCTCCCGCTAAGCTAAAAGCTGTAAATGGACAGGCCGGTACTGGTGGCCTTGTTAAACCATTGCTCGGCGGCGGCCATGTCCTTCTCCAGGCCGTGACCGCCCTCCTTATACATTTCAGAAAGGGCCTTATAGCCATCGGGGTCCTCGGATTTTTCGTACAACTCTTTGGCCCGCACCCAGTCCGGCTCCAGGCCGGGGGCCCCACGGCGGTAGAGATTGGCCAGTTTCATCGGCGCACCGCTTCTAAAGCCGGTGGCAATGGCCTTTTCATACCATTCTTTGGCCTTAAGTCCGTCCGCCGCCAAGCCCGGCCCACCTTTCCAATAAAGGTCGCCGAGGCGCGCATAGGCGGCGCCGGGATTATCGGTGGCCGTGGCCGCCCGGACATACCATTCTTTGGCCTTGTTCAAATCTTTATGAGCCCCTTCCCAGCCTTCGGCGTAGCCATCGGCCAGCTTCACCATGGCCTCATCGTCGCCGGCGGCCGCCAGCTGCTCCAGCAGCTTCAGGCTGCGCGCCGGGTCTTTGCTGATGCCCATAACGCTGCCCTTTTCCAGGTCTTTGACCTCGCTCCAGAGTTTTTTCTTTTCCGCCTCGCTTAGGGTCTGCGTCGGCCGGGGACTGGGGCGAGCGCTATCGGAAGAGCCGCCGGCACAGCCCAGCAGCAGTAGCACGGCCAAAGTCAGTAGTTTTTTTGTTTTCATGGTTTTTTCCTTGGGGTTAAAAAATGAATGGGGAGTGTGGAAGCCGTGCCTCCAGGTTCGCAGGCGCGGACGGCCTGGCGGCGCTGGAAAAATCTAGCATGGGAACTCTTTAATTAATGGAGCTACGAGCTTGAACCGGTCAGCGAGCCTTTGCAAGTTTATGGCTTAAACATACGGACGGGCGCTTCTCCTGTATGTTTTAAATCATTATTAAACATACAGGAGAAGCGCCCGAGCGTTAGCAAAGGGTGCTGTGAGACCTTTAGGTCGAACAACCGCCCGAGCGTCGGTAAAGCGCTAATTTTCCCCGTACTGGCTTAAATCGGGGGCGGTTTTCGTAGGAATGAACTCGGTGATGGCGTAGTCGGCCAGGCCGTGCCGGTGGAAGGGGTCTTCCTTGATGATGCGTTCGATGGCCTCGCGGCTAGGCGCCCGGGCGATGATGATGCCGCCGCTGCGCGGTTCCTTGCGGCCGGAAAAGAGAAAGGTGCCCTTGTGGTAATGGCGGTCGAGGAATTGCCGGTGGGCCTCTAGGTGCGCTTCGATTTGCGCCAGCTCGGCGGTGTAAGTTAGGGAAATGATGAACATGGTGAATCCTCTAAATTTGGTTAAACATACAAAGGGGCGCTTAGTATGTAGGTAATTTACGTTGATTTTAGCGACTTCGCAAAGTAAGCCACCATTTCCTTGGCGCTGGGGCAGTTTTGATGGCTGGCGGCGTTTTCTAGGGCAAATCCCGACTTAATCATGTTTTTTGCGACAATTTTCTTGCTGCTTAACCCCCTACCATTGCGCTGTTGTTTGTAAATTTCTTCCAATCTGTCCCAGGGCATTCCCGGCGTATTTTCCGGCTGTACTTCGCCTTGAAAATCATCGTTTTGTAAAAAGCTACGCATGGCGGCAGTATCGGCGAGAAACCAGGCTTCCAGCGCCTTTACGGCAATGAAAATAAACTCTATTTTTTCATGATGAATGCGCTTACGCACGTCATCGGGAATGGAATTATTTTCCAAATCCGTTAATACAAAAATTTTTT
>CAUSQL010000058.1:0-6069 GCA_963533935.1 uncultured Cardiobacteriaceae bacterium | reverse complement strand
CAAAGCCAGCTCATTTATTTGTTTGGGACGAGCCATTAAATTATATAGATGTAATCTCAAGAATACAGATTGAAGAAATCATAAAAGAAGCAAAGCCGACACTTATATTTGTGGAACACGATAAGCGATTTGTAGAAGATACAGTCAATAAAATCATACAGTTATAAATGAAATAGAAGCACTTCACCTGTATGAATATCAATCCCGAGAATGGCAGCCTCATTCTGCCCGACGGTCAGACCATCACGGCGGCCACCGGCTTCGAAGAGCTGCAGGCCCGCTGGCCCCGGTCGGAACTGGCCAATCAGCTGAGCTTTTCCTTCATTGCCCAGTCCCGCCGATACACCCTGGCGGCCTACTTCGACAGCCAGCGGCTGCGGCAGCTGACCCTATTTTTCTGCCCGGTCGGCGAAGATTTAAGTTGGGAAAACTGGTCGGAAAGCCGCGAACTGCAACGGCGCCGGCAATTTGACCGCTGGCTGGACAAACAGCTGGGCGCGCCCCCCTGCACCGTCAAAAGCTCGGCCGCCGGCCAGTGTCGCTGCTTCCCCTGGGGTAGCGTGGGCGCCTACTACCACCTCCAGGATGGCAGCACGCGCATGGTGCTGGCCTATGGCTAGGGCGTTTTCCCTCGGTAAAGTGTGTATTAAGCACACTTTTCCAAAGGAAAAAATGCGACATCAGCACACTTTTACGAAGGAATAAATGTTGAGCCCCCTATAATGGGGCCATTTCACCATTACCAATATATACCGCAACATCATCGAAGCCCTCGTCCGGTGGCAGCGGAAGCCTAACCGGAAACCCCTCATCATTCAGGGCGCCCGCCAGGTGGGTAAAACCTGGGCCCTGAAACACTTCGGCGCCCGCTCCTTTGCCCGGGTGGCCTACATTAACTTTGACCATAATCCGCGCATGGCGGCCCTCTTCGCCGGCGACTACGACCTGAATCGCCTGCTGCTCGGCCTGAAAATCGAAAGCGGCGTGGACATTCAGGCCGCCGATACCCTGCTGATTTTCGACGAAATTCAGGAGGTGCCCGCTGCCCTGACCGCCCTCAAATATTTCGCCGAAAACGCACCGCAGTTCGCCGTCGCTGCCGCCGGGTCGCTGCTGGGCGTGTCCCTGCACGCCAACGTTTCCTTTCCCGTCGGCAAGGTGGATTTTCTCCGCCTCTATCCCATGGATTTCACGAAATTTCTCCTTGCCCTTGGCCAGGACGAGCTGCTGCAACTGCTGCAAAGCCGCGATTGGCCGTTAATCAGTGCCTTGAGCAGCCGCTACATTGAATTGCTGCGCCAGTATTACTTTGTCGGCGGCATGCCCGAGGCGGTGCAGTGCTTCGTCGATGGGCAGAATCTGGCTGAAGTGCGGCAGATTCAGAACAATCTGCTCACTGGCTACGGCCAGGATTTTTCCAAACACATTGGCGACGGCCACACGGTACAGCGGGTGCGGGCCCTGTGACAGGCCATTCCCCGCCAGCTGGCCCAAGAAAATAAAAAATTTGTCTACGCCCAGCTCCAGAAGGGGGCGCGCAGTAAGGATTACGAAATCGCCCTGCAATAGCTGCGAGACAGCGGGCTGGTGCAGCTGGTGCCGCGCCTGAAAAAGCCGCAGCTGCCGCTGGCCGCCTATGCGGATGGCGCCTTTAAGCTCTACGGTTTGGACGTGGGGCTGCTGGCGGCCCAGAGCCAGCTGGACGCGGCCACGCTGCTGGAGGGCCACCGCATTTTTACGGAATTTAAGGGTGCACTGACCGAACAGTACGTGCTGCAACAGCTCATCGGCCGCTTCCCCCTGTACTACTGGGCCAACGAGCGCGGCACCGCCGAGGTGGATTTTGTGCTGCAACGGGGGCAGGAGGTGGTGCCCATTGAGGTGAAGGCGGAGGAGAATTTGAAGGCGAAAAGCCTGCGGGTTTACGTGGAGCAGTTTCTGAAGGAGCCTGGCCCGACCGCCGCCCTGCGCTTTTCCATGGCCAATTACCGGGAACAGGACTGGCTCACTAACGTGCCGCTGTATGCAATGGAATTAATAAGATGACTATTAAGATAATTTTGAAAAAATTTGTTAATAATTTATACCCTATACAAGACCCTGATACAGGGCATGTATATAAATCCCATAAAGAATTCATTCTAAACACCTTTGGTGGTCTAGATTCTTATTGCTTAGATAAAATTATTGGTGACTATTTTTCTAATTATCTGGGACTATCTCCGAAAATAAACAAACAAGATTTTCCGTATACTTATGATTATATTAAAGATGCATCAAATAAGAATACAAAAGAAATAATTAATGAACTAAAAAATACCAATATTTACGTTTCTAGCGGCCAAATTCTCTGCCATGGCGGTAAATTTCCCATAGGACATCCAAAAATTGGCACAAGATTAAAAACTTGTCCCATGTTTAGTACATCTATTGATCCATCAATAGCTGCTCACCACGCAGTACAAGAAACACCATGTAATTTATGGATTATAAATATACATAAAGAAGAGCAATGCCTGCCTGTTCAAATTGACGGGCAGGAAGAATGTGAAATTCTTATATTTAATTCTCTAAATCTAGAGATAAAAGATATAAGGCAGATTACTAGTAATAATTCAAATGAAATAATTACCTGCTTCTTCCTAAACCAAATTTTAAATTAAGGAGTTTCTGGAATTGGAACGCTACCGCTGGCCGGTCTATCTCTACCGCCCCCGCCGCAGCATCACCGCGCCACGCGTGCGGGTGGTCTTCGATTGGCTGACGGAAATCATCGGAGAAATCTACGCGACGGGGAGTTAATTACCGACAAAGGGGCGCTTAGGATGTATGTAATTAAAACGCCAAATACATACAGTCAAAGCGCCCCGTTGTTTGTAAATAGCCAAAAATCCCTACTAACGCACTCCTTCCCACCATTTCTCCCGGGCGGCTTGCCGATGGAGAAAGACTTAGGCGCGGCTGAAGCACTTCATCTTGGCGGAGAGGGCGCTGCTGGCAGTCCAGATGGTCATGGTGGTGGTAGGAAATCAGTACCCACAACCCTGGTTAGCAACTTGGCGATGCTGGCCCTGTGCATCATGGGGAAGAGCTTATACAAACAGAGAAGCGGTTGCTCGCGCGCGGCGCGCTTCTCATGTATTAAGGCTATAAAAACATACAAGGAAGCGCTTCGGTTGTATGTATTTAGAATAACTATGGCCGGCTTTTCCGCACATAAGCCATGCGGTAATTGACCAGCCGTAGCCCGTGGCGCCGCACCTGGTTTTCCCGCTGGCGCCGGAAGCCCCGTTGTTCAAAAAAGACCAGCGCCGCCTTGGACACGTCCGCCGTCAAGATGTCCACGCTGGCCGTCGCCAGCACGGTGGCTAGCAGCGCACTGGCGATGCCCCGACGCTGATAATCCGGGTCGGTGAACAGGCAGTCCACGTGGCCTGGTTCCGGTAAATATTCAATAAATCCCAGCGGTCGGCCCCGGCCCGTGGCCACTTAGATAAAGCCCCGGCCGATGCGTTCCTGCCAGCGGCCGACGTCATCGCCACCGGCCAACCAGGCCTTTTTTTCAGCGTCGCCGTAATGGCGGGGGTCAATGGCCAGAATGGCGCGGCGGAAGATGGCGGCCAGGGCGGCGGCGTCGGCGCTGGTGGCCGGCCGTATTTCGATGCACTCCATAAATTCCCCCTAAAACAATAACTATAAATACAGGGGAAGCGCCCTGTTGTTTGTAAATTTAGCCGTTGCGACCCGCTACGCCCTTAAGCAAAATCAGCTGCTGTCATTACCGGAGAAACCCATGAATCTAAACCTCATCCGTTCGGACGCGGTCTATCGCGAACTGCTGGCATTGGCCCCGGAGGCGCGGGAAAACCACTTCATCGCCCGGCTGCTCTGGCCCTTCAAGGATAAATTTGCCGCGCAAAATATCCCGCTGAAGGCCAAGGAACCCGGCCGCTTCGACGCCCTCCAGCTCCTCAGCTGGATGCACCTGATGCCCGCCGCCCTCAGTGAAGCCGACCGGCCCGCCATCGACGCCATCGCCGGCGACGAGCTCTGGGCGAGCTGCCGCGCCACCCTGGAAACCAGCCTGAATGCCCTGGACGGCCACCAACGGCTGCCGGTGCGGGATTACACCTTCACCCTGCTGCTTGGCAACTCAAGCAGCCAGATGCTGGCGCTAAATAAGGGCTATCTCGGCGACGGCGGCATTCCCGGCTATATTTTCATCACCCTGCGGCCCAACGCTTACACCCTGCCGCGCCTGCCGGCAGCCATCGCCCATGAATGCAACCACAATGTGCGCTTCCAGTTCTGTAAATGGAGCCATAAAACCACGCTGGCGGACTGGGTGGTCAGCGAGGGCCTGGCCGAAGCCTTTGCGGCGGCCCAGTGCGGCGAACAATACCTGGGCCCCTGGGTAACGGCCACCGACGCCGCCACGCTGGCGCGCATTAAACCCATCATTTCCGCCCAGCTGGCATTGACCGGCATGGCGGCCCAGGCCCCCTATATCTACGGCGACGAAATCGCGGCCCTGCAGGGCCATCAGCCGGTGGGCCTACCCTATGCGGCCGGCTATGCCTACGGCTACCACCTGATTCAGGCCTATCTGGCCAGCACCGGCAAGGACATCGTCGCCGCCACCTTCACCCCGACGGCGGAGATTCTGGCGGCCACCCGGGAATTCCAGCGTTCGGCCTAGTTACTAACAATGAAGCGCTTCCCAGGTATGTTTAAAGACCTTTTAAACATACATAGGAAGCGCCCTGTTGTTTGTAAATGACTGCCCTCGGCCCTAGCTAATGGTGCGTTCCACTACGGATTTCCGATGGCTGAAGCAGTAGAAGCTGTGCTCGCCGTGGTAGGCGCCCATGCCGCTGTCGCCGACGCCGCCGAAGGGCAGATTGCCATTGCTGAAATGGGCCAGCACCCCATTGACCACGCCGCCGCCGAAGGAGACCCGGCCCAGCACCTTTTCCACGGTCGCCGCGTCCTCGCTGAAGAGATAGAGGGCCAGCGGCTTGGCCCGGGCGGTGATTTGCCCCAGCGCTTCGTCCAAATCATCAAAGGCGAGAACTGGGGTAATCGAGCCGAAAATTTCCTCGTTCATCACCGGACTGTCCCAGGAAACCCCGTCCAGCAGCGTCATCAGCATTTTGCTCTGGCCGTCATCATGGGCGCCGCCGGCGACGATTGCCCCGTCGCTGAGGAAATTTTTCAGCCGCTGGTAATGGCGCGGGCTAATGATTTTGGCGTAGGCGAACTGCGGGTTCGTAAAGGGGTTTTCGCCGAATTCCGCCAGCAGGGCCTGCCGGACGATTTGAATGAACGGCGCCTTCACCTGGTTATCAATTAGCACATAGTCGGGGGCGATGCAGGTCTGGCCGCTGTTCATCACCTTGCTGAAAATTAGGGACTTGGCCGCTTCCACCAAATTGGCGGATTTATCCACGATGAACGGGCTTTTACCGCCCAGCTCCAGGGTTACCGGCGTCAGGTGCTCGGCGGCGGCCTTCATGACGATTTTGCCGACGGGCACGCTGCCGGTGAAAAAGATATGGTCGAATTTTTCCGCCAGCAGGGCCTGGCTGGTCTCGATGCCCCCTTCTACCACTGCCAACAGCGGCGGCGCAAAATATTGACCGATGAGCTGCGCCAGCAGGGCAGACACGGTGGGCGTCAGCTCGGAGGGCTTAATGATGGCCGTATTGCCGGCGGCCAGCGCCCCGATGACCGGCGCCAGCGCCAGCTGCCAGGGGTAATTCCAGGGGGCGATGGTCAGGGTAACGCCGTAGGGTTCGTAGATGATGCGGCTCTGGTAGCGGCCCGCGCCGAGGAACTGTAATTTGTCCGGGCTGGCCACGGTTTTTGGTGCCGCCAGCCGTTCCAGATTGGCCAGCAGAAATTCGATTTCCTCCAGCAGCGGCGCCATTTCCGCCAGCTGGCTATGCTCGATAGGCCGGTTTAAATCCCGCATTAGAGAGTCCAGAATGGCCGTTTGGTTATCGGTCAGCAGACGGTGCATACGCTCCAGCTGGGTTTTACGGAAGGCCAGCGGTTTGGTGGCCTGGC
>CAUSQL010000057.1:0-6362 GCA_963533935.1 uncultured Cardiobacteriaceae bacterium | reverse complement strand
GCGCAAATTGCACGGCCTCTGCGGCACCTACATTTCCCTGATGCTGCTGCTCTTCTGCCTGTCGGGCATGGCCTGGGCCGGCATTTGGGGCGGCAAAATGGTGCAGTCCTGGAGCCAATTTCCCAGCGGTAAATGGGGGGTGGAGCCCATGCCCACCTCGCAGCCGCGCACCCACGGCGATTTGAACGACGGTAAAACCAAGGAATTGCCCTGGGCGCTGGAACTAACCGCCCTGCCCCAGTCGGGCAGCGGCGAAGGTCAGGCCGGCATTAAGGAAGGTAAGGAAATTAATCTGGAAAATATCGACCGGCTGGCCCAGGATTTGGGCTTTAAAGACCGCTACCAGATTTATTTTCCCAAGGGCGAAACGGGCATTTGGACCATTAACCAGGATTCCATGAGCTACGACAGCCCCAGCCCCACCGCCGACCGCACCGTGCACATCGACCGCTATTCCGGTAAGGTGCTGGCGGACATTTCCTTCAGCGATTACAACTGGTTCGGTAAATTCATGGCCGCCTCCATTGCCTTCCACATGGGCACCATGGGCGCCTGGAGTGTGGCCCTTAACGTGGTCTTCTGCCTAGCGGTCATTTTCATCTGCATCAGCGGCTACGTGATGTGGTGGCAGCGGCGGCCGCGGGGCGCGGGACTGGGGGCGCCGAGCCTGGGCGAAACTCTGCCGGCCTGGCCCAAGGCGGCGGTTTTTCTATTAATCATCGCCGCCATCTTCCCCACGGCGCTGCTGGCCATCGGGCTGGTGCTACTGCTGGATTGGCTACTGCTGAAACGCTTTAAGTTCTTTCAACGGCTGTTGCAGTAAGGTTTACCAACAGACGGGCGCTTCCCCTATTTGTAAAAATCATTAATTTACAAACATATAAAGCGCCCTACTGTTTGTATAACCGTTAATTACAAACAGACGGGCGCTTCCCCTGTATGTATTTAGAGCGTTAATTACATACGGGAGAAGTGCCCGTCTGTCGGTAAATGGGTGAAAGCAATCTAAAATGGCTTCTTTACATTAGAGATGATGGCTATGGTTTGCAGGGGTTACATGGCGGTAATTTTTGTGTAACAGTAGAAAAATGAGAGGAGCGCAAGTGCAATGAGGCTATTTCCTTGGTGGGAGTATTTCTTGCCATTTATCGCTTGTTGCTTTCCTTAAGCTAGACCTCAAGGAGTAGATTAATGCCTACAAAAAAACCGACGATTTGGCTGTTGGATAATAGTGAATTAAGCAGAGATTCATGGTGGTTTCAACTTGGAATCCCTTCTACATTGAATTTTTCTAATTATTTCGCTTTATTACAAAAACAAAATAAAACAAACTTAGAGGAAGAACAAAAAAAAACCATGCTTAATGAAATGGTCAAGGTAATTCATTTATATCGTGATCATAAATTTCTCTCTATAAATATCCTGCCTAGCGCAATGTATGCAGATTTAAAAGAAATATATACAGGGATTTCGCGGGAAGTTTTTTCTCGTATGCCGCCTATTTTTGAGATTTCAGACCAATTTATTATGATTACTGAGCCAATCTTACACGTATTCTGTCGCTTTTACTTGGGAAGTACACAAATTAGTCCGGTCAAACTATACGAGCGAACTACAAATGAATTGTTAAGTGAACAGACTTATTATTTACTTAATGTGTGCGAGAATCACAGCTACCTGTCACCTAAAAATAACCCTGATTTAAAATTGGCTTCTAGGGGAAATTATAGCATTTACCACCATCCTGATAATGAAGCAGAGTTACAAAGGTTTCATTTTCATCCAAAGGCGTTAGAATGTCCGGCAGATATTTGGCATGATCCTCTAATTAACCATTCTATTTTTTTTTCACAATCTTTAACGGAAGCCATTAACAGCTCTGGCTTGTATAAAGGCTTTTCTTTACTTCCTTGTACTTTAATCTAAATTTATTGGAGAATAATTATGGGCAACATGACTTTTCAAATTCATCACATTATTCCGATAAATGTATTTAATGCTTTTATGGATGACTTTGAGAGAATATTTGAAAAAGAGGGTGTAAAAGCAAATGTAAGAGAAATCATTCAGTCATATAATAATGGTGCAGCGGCGCTATGGCTAGGCCGTTTAGGGCATATTTAGCGCTTATTTACAAACAGACGGGCGCTTCCCCTGTTTGTAAAAATCATTAATTTACAAACATATAAAGCGCCCTACTGTTTGTATAAACGTTAATTACAAACTCTCAGGCGCTTCTCCTGTATGTATTTTGCGGGGTTAATGGTGCGACAATGGTCGCTTTTCGGAGCTAAACATGAAACGGAAAATTCTCACCCTCAGCCTAGTGCTGGCCGGCTGCGGCGGCGGTTCCGGCTCGGCCATCGACAACAACGCCACCATTCAAGCCATTAACACCATCGACCATCCGCCGCTGGCCAATAAATACGCCCAGCTGGGCCCGCTGCGCAGCCACAGCGCCAGCCCCATCAGCGCCGAGCTCGTCGCCTTCCTCAATGAAACCAATAAGCTGCGCGCGGAGAAGGGGCTGGCGCCGCTGACCTTCAAGGATAGTTTGAACAGCTACGCAGCCCTGCGCGCCCGGGAGGTGAGCGAGAAATTCAGCCACGACCGGCCCGACGGTAGCTCGTCCATTCCCGACGATTTAAGCAGCGTCTTCACCACCTACGGCGATGTGTCCGCCGGGGAAAATCTCTACGGCAGCACCACGGCCAGCGGTCTGCCCGGCGCCGCCGAAGCCGTCGCCGGCTTTAAATCCAGCCCCGGCCATTACGCCAACATCATCGACAAGGACTTCGATAGCGTCGGCCTGGCCTATTACAGCAACCCCGGCACCCTTTATCAGAACCACTGGGTACAAATCTTCGGCGGCGGCCAGATTCAGAGCAAGCTGCGCGACCCGGCCCGCGCCGTAAGCCTCGACCGGGAGGCCTTAGATAAATCCCTAAATGAAAATCTACGCTTTAACGGCGACAGAAGCCTGAACCTGCCGAGCAATGAGCTGAACGACGGCGTCAATCGTCGCGGCCTGACCGTGCAGCTGAACGACCGGCAACGCTATGTGCTGCGGGCCCCGGCGGATTTCGGCTGGCGTTACCAGACCATCGGCGAACTGCAGCAGGACCAGCTGCCGGTGGCCTATCTGAACGTGGGCCAGCCCTTCATTCCCCAGGACACCAGCGCCCTGCAGGGCCACTACGTGGGCCAGGCGGTAGGCGATTGGGGCGGCCACAGCCGGGTGCTGGCGGCGGTCAGCGGCGACGTGAATTTCAGCGGCGCGGACAAGTCGCTGCATTTGCAGCTGAGCAACAGCCAGCGGGCCAACTACGACCTGGCTCTAGGCACCCGGGGCGCCCTGGCCGCGGACAGCGCCCTGGATTTCCAGGATAAATTGCAGTGGAACAGCGCCAGCGGCGCCTTTGAAAGCGCCAGCGGCCGCGCCCAGTTCTACGGCAACGGCCAGGAGCTGGGCGGCCTCTTCCAGCGGGAGGTGCGCGGCGAAAGCTACCAGGGCAGCTACGGCGCCCAGCGCCAATGATTTAGCCGTTTAAACATACAGGGGAAGCGCCCGTCTGTTTGTATAAAGCCTTTTACAAACGGACGGGCGCTTCTGCTGTATGTAATTTCGTGGGGCTGGCGGGAAAATTGCCTAGTATGGGAAACCCGTTTTATCCACTGGAGAAGCCATGCATCTACTGAAATTCGCCCTGAAATCCCTAACCCTACTGCTGCTCCTGGCGGGCTTCGCCCTGCTGCTGCTGATTTTGAACTTTAATCTGGAACTGCTGCCCATCTTCGCCTTTATGGCCAAGCCCGATTTAATTAAGAATAAAATTTTGCGCTTTTTTGGCTGCCTATTCATGATTCTGCTAGCCCTAATCCTTATTCTCCTGCTGCGCAAAACCTATTACGCCCACTGCTTTGCCCTGCTCTGGGACTATTCCCACATTCACTTCGTCAATAAATTGTTTTACGGCCTGCAGATGAGCCAGGCCTTTCTATCCATGATGATATTTGTTTTCCCCTTTGCGGTCTTTGTTGAGGAACCAAAAAAAGCCCAAACCAACAAAATTCACCCAAGCTTTAGAGCGATTAGACGCGAAAATGCGGGCATTTGCTAATGAATATTTGCTGTTTAGCTGGCTTAAATAATTGAAAAATTGTCGGAAAGGAGGTGATTAATGGAATTCCTACTGGAGCTTATCTTTCGCCCCGTATTTGAAATAATCGGCCAATTTATAATTAATTTCTGGACGGAAATGATGCTGCTCATGGGCGGCGGTCGCCTGACCATCGCGCTCATCATTAATGTGCTAATCACCGGCTTTATCTGTTTAATGTTCGGTTCCGGCTTTGGCCTTGTCATGCTGCTGGTTTGTCTATTCACCAGCGCTTTAGTCATCGGCGAATACGTAAAACGCAGGAAAAAACACGGCCCCGAATACGATTTTTGGAAGAATTAAACCTGAATTAGGCGCGCACAACCGCGCCGCTGGCCCAGTCAATGATTTGGCTGGGCCTTGTTGCATCGCCCAGGGCGCCGGCCAGCAGCGGCAGTTCCGGAAAATAGGCGGCCAGCTGGGCCAAGTCCCGGGCCGGTTCCTGGCCGGCCCCGTTGGCGGAGGTGGACAGCAGCGGCCCGGCCAGCGCGCAGAGCCGTTGCAACGGCGCAAAGTCCGTCAGCCGCAGGCCGATTTTCCCCCGGAAAACCAGATGGGCCGGCGCCTGCGGCCCGGCCGGGTACAGGTAGCTGGTGGGCCGGTCCCGGGCCGGCGGCGGCGGAATTTCTGCCGGCAGCCAAGGGCTAATCTGGTCCCAGCAGCCGGCCACCGTCAGCATGGGCTTGGTCGCCGGCCGCCCCTTCAGGGCATTAATCGCCGCCAGCACCGCCGGCTCCGTCGCCAGGCCGCCCAGGCCGTAAACCGCCTCGCTGGGGTAGGCCAGCACGCCGCCCCGGGCCAAATGGGCGCGCAGGGCCCCGTCGTCCCGGCCCAGCTGCCACATCACCATTGGCAGTTCAGCACCTGGGTCTGGTAATAGAGGGCGCGGTCGGCCACCTTCTGCGAGATGTCCAGCAGCCAGGGCTTACTGAGGAAACTGCGCCGTTCAAAGCCGCCCAGCCCCTCGTGGTAGGCCAGATATTGGCCGGCCACGTCGTGCAGATTCACCCCATTCTTACGCAGATTCTGGTGAGCGTACCAGCCGATGAAGTCCGAGGCGTCGTCGAAGCGTTCGCGGGAGGCCTGCCAGCGTAAGGTCTTCTCCTGGTACCACTGCCAGGTGTCGTCCTTGGCCTGGGGAAAACCGTAGGCGTTGGCGCTGGAAAGGGCATGGGGATTAAAGGAAGATTCCTGGTGGATAAAGGCGAGAATGTACCAGGGGTCGATGTCCCACTTGCGTTTCACGTTGAGCAGGGCTTCCCGCCAGTGCGGGTAGGTGCGGAATAGCACGCAGGCGTCCTCGATGACGTGCACCGGCGGCTGGCCCTCGTTGCTGAAACGCTGGTTAAGTTCGGTGGGCAGCACGTAGAGGGGCGGCCGGGGCGGCTGATGCACCATGGGGCGGCTGTGGAAGCGGGGGGTGTCGGGTTTAGAACTACAGCCCGCCAATAGGCTTAGGGCCAGCAGGGCCAGCGGTCGTAGGAGTGAATTCATTGTAAAATGGCGCATTTTACCGCAGAGATAGGCCATGCCAAGAGAAACGGCGACGCCCGAAGGGGCTAATTTCATCAAAAACATCATTGAAGACGACGTCAAACAGGGTAAAACTACGGTAATTACCCGCTTTCCCCCCGAGCCCAACGGCTATTTGCACCTGGGCCACGTTAAATCCATTTGTTTGAATTTTGGCATGAAGGAGCAGTTCCAGGGCCGCTGCAACCTGCGCTTCGACGATACCAACCCGGAGAAGGAAAATGAAGAGTACATGGCCAGCATTAAGAATGATGTGCACTGGCTGGGCTTCGAGTGGGACGAACTGCACCACGCCTCGGACTATTTCCCGCAGCTGCTGGATTACGCCTATCAGCTAATTGATAAGGGGCTGGCCTACGTGGACAGCCAGAGCGGCGAGGAAATCCGTTTAAACCGCGGCACCCTGAAGGAGCCGGGCAGGGATTCGCCCTTCCGCCAGCGCAGCGTGGCGGAAAACCGCCAGCTGTTCGATGAAATGGTGGCCGGGAAGCACCCGGACGGCAGCCACGTGCTGCGGGCGAAAATCGACATGGCGGCGCCGAACATCAATCTGCGCGACCCGGTCATCTATCGCATTCGCCACGCCGCCCACTTCCATGCCGGCGACGGCTGGAAGGTCTATCCCATGTACGACTACACCCACTGCCTGTCGGACATGCTGGAGGGCAT
>CAUSQL010000056.1:0-8493 GCA_963533935.1 uncultured Cardiobacteriaceae bacterium | reverse complement strand
AGGGCAGGTACTGGTAGGCGCCCCAGCCGGCGGCGAGGGCGAGAATGATGAGGGCTAGGCTGGTGAGTACGCCCGGCGGGAAGAACCCCTTGATTTCATTGGAAGTTACGGGGTGATGTTCGGACATGTGCAATACCTCTCAGATGATTAACAAGCTTTAATATAAAACAGTGGCGGAACGGAAGGCAGCGGGCCGGTGAATTTTTTTTGGCGCCCTTACCGACGGTCGGCCGCTTCTACTGTATGTAATTGGAGGAAAGCCATGGGAGAAGAAGAATTGCCGGTGCAGGCCTTTGCCTCCAGGGAAGAGCTGCACCATTGGCTGTTGGCCCACGGGAAAAGTGCGGCGGGCCTGTGGGTGCGGCTGTTCAGGGTGAAGAGCGGGATTAAATCCGTCAGCTTCCACGAGCTTCTGGAGGAGGGGCTCTGTTTTGGTTGGAGTGAAAGCCAAAGGCGTCGCTACGACGAACAGTCCTATCTGCAGAAATTCACGCCGCGCCGGGCTAAGAAAACCCAGTCCGAGCGCAATCTGCAGCTGGTGGAAAAATTGACCCGGGAAGGGCGCATGCAGCCGGCTGGCTACCGGGCCCTGGGGTTGGCCGCCGAGGCGCCGGAATAGGTTTATACAAACAGACGGGCGCTTTGCTTGTATGTTTAAAGGCCATAAATACATACATGCAAAGCGCCCCGTTGTATCTATAAATCCAGTTAAGCTAATGAATCATTAATTCTGGAGAATTGCATGGCAATCATTGAAGGCTTCCGGGTTCAGAACTTCCGGGCCCTGCGCGACATTACCCTGGGAAAAATATCCTACGGCCAGGATGCTGAAGCGCTTACCCCGTTCACCGTCGTTATTGGCAAAAATGGCGTGGGCAAAAGCTCGCTGTTTGATGCCTTTGGCTTTGTGGCGGACTGCCTGGCTACGGACGTGGAAATAGCCTGCGACATGAAGCAGCGCGGCGGCTTTGAGCGCTTGCGCAGTAAAGATGCCACCGGCCCCATTCAATTTGCCATCTACTATCGGGAATCTTCCAATGCCCGCCCCATCAGCTACGAACTGGCCATTAATATGGATGCCAGCGGTCGCCCCTACGTGGAATCGGAGATTCTGAAACAGCGGCACAAGGGGCAAAAACACGGTCAACCCTTTCCTTTCCTGCGGCTGCTGCAGGGCAAGGGCACGGTCTGGGGCGGGGCCGAGGCCGTGGAAAGCGATGAAGAAGACAATGCCAAAATCCCCATTGAACTGAACGACCTGCGCAAACTGGGCATTGCCACCCTGGGCAATCTGAAGGAGCACCCGCGCATTCAGAGTTTTTGTAACTTCCTGAAAAGCTGGTATTTGTCCTATTTCTATCCGGACGCGGCGCGCAGTTTGCCCAATGCCGGCGCCCAGCGGCATTTAAACATTCACGGCGATAACATTGGCAACGTGGTGCAGTACATGGAGCGGGAACACAAGGAGCGCTTCAAAAAAATCCTCGCCCGCATCGCCGAGAAAATCCCCGGCATTAGCCACATTGACACCAAGGTTACGGAAGATAAGCGGGTGCTGCTGCGCTTCAACGACGGCGCCTTCAAGGAGCCATTTTTCGCGCCGCAGATGTCCGATGGCACCCTGAAAATCTTCGCCTATCTGCTGCTCTTGGAAGACCCGGAACCGCCGCCGTTTATCTGCATTGAGGAACCGGAAAACGGCCTTTACCACAAGCTGCTGGAAACCCTGGCCAATGAGTTTCGCAGCCATGCCACCGGTGATAGGAATGCCCCACAAATATTTGTTACCACCCATCACCCCTATTTTGTTGATGCTCTAAATCCGGAGGAAGTGTGGATATTGGAGAAGGGCGCCGACGGATTTTCCACCATTCGCCGCGCCTCGGAATCCACACTGGTGAATAACCTGGTGGAAGAAGGTTTGCAGCTGGGCGGCCTGTGGTACAGCGATTACCTGGATAGGAACGATGCACATTGAAGTGCTGGTCGAAGATGATTCCGGTAAAAAAATGCTGGAAATTCTGCTGCCCAAGCTGTTGGGTGTCTATGGGGAATTCCATACGTGGAAAGTTCATGGTTACAAGGGCATTGGTCATATTGCGAAGAACCTGAGGCCGAAAACCGATGCCGGCAAGCGGATTCTGCTGGACCGCCTGCCCCAGCTGCTTAGCGGTTACGGGCAAACTTCTTATATAGATGCGGTGGTGGTCGTGGTAGATGTGGATAGGCGCAATTGCGAGGAGTTTCTCGCGGAACTACAGAGAATAGCCAAAGAACGAGCTTTCACCTTAACCGTGCTGTTTCGCCTGGCCATCGAGGAGATGGAAGCCTGGTATCTCGGCGATCGGGAGGCCATATTTACGGCCTATCCCGAGGCCAAACGGCGCGAGTACAAACTGAAATCCTACAGGACGGACAGCATTGTCGGCACCTGGGAGCTGCTGGCCGATTTAATTCACCAGGAGGGTGCCGCCGGCCTGAAAAAAAGCCATCGGGTGGGAGTGCAAAAATATGAATGGGCCGAAAAAATCACGCCCCACCTGGAGCCGGCCCGCAATTCATCGCCCAGCTTTCAAAAGTTCTGTGCGGGCATTAGTCGCTTATGTGATGAGGCCAAGCAGAACTAGGGAATATTTCGGTAAAAAGGCGATAAATTGCGCTTGTCTTTACAAACAAGGTAACCGCCCGTCCGTATGTTTAATGGGTTTAAACATACGGACGGGCGGTTATTTGCTGCGCTCAGATTACCTTTGGGTGGCTCTTCGCGCACTTTAGTTATGGCCGGCTTTGCCGTCCAGCAGAGCCCTTATCGCCCTGACCTGCCAAGGCAGGGCGAACACCGCTGGCAGAAGAACTTACTCCGGCTTAGCCAGGGGCTCTTCACGTACTTTAGTTATGGCCGGCTTTGCCGGCCAGCGGAGCCCCGGTCGCCCTGACCTGCCAAGGCAGGGCGACACCGCTGGCAGAAGGACTTACTCCGGCTTAGCTAGCGGTTCTTCTTTAACGGTGGTTTCTCGGTCGCCCTGAATGGTCTTCACCTTCTCCAGCGCTTCGTCCACCGCCGCCTTGTCGGCCAGCAGGCTGTAGGTGATTTCAAAGTCCTTGCTTTCCTGCGGCTTAATCTTTGGCACCAGACCTAAATCCCGCTGGTAGCGGCGGTTATAGGAAAAGCTGGTGCCCGGCTCCAGGCCCGTAACGTAGCCCTGGCCGGTGGTGTCCGTATTCTTCCACAGGGAGAGGGCCGGCAGCTGGTTGATGTTAAAGCTCAGACTGACGCCGAGGCTGCCGGCGGCGTTGTGCAGCACCGCCAGGGTTTGGCCCTGTTCGTCGCCGTAGGGGAAGACGTTGTAAACCGTTTCGTCATAGTCCTTGGTCGGTGCCCGGTAGGTGGTCCAGTCGGCCAGGTCTTTTTTGGCGTAATCGTTGAAGGGCGAAACCTCGCGCACCGGCGCGGCGAATTTGGCCTTTTCCTCCAGCAGCGGCGGGCCGAAATTGCTGTGGTAAAGGGCCTGATATTCCCGCTCGTAGTCGCTGTTGTTGGTGAGCCGGTCGGCGATGGTGAAGCGTTTCGCACCCGGCTCCGTTCTTAGCTCCGTATCAATGAGGTAATCGGCCTTCTTGAAGGCCTGCTCGCGCAGGAGACCCTTGAGGCGAATGGTGTAGGGCGGCTTATCGTCGATGGACAGCACCACCTTAGAGGCGGGAATGTTGGCGGCCAGGCCGTGCAGGGTGAGGAATTGGCCGTCGCTGTCCTTGCCCGGGTGGCCGACCCACTCGTAGCCGCAGCGGGTAACCAGCTCGTTAAAGCCTTCCAGCCAGCCGAGGCCGTCGCGGCCGGTGAGATTGATAAAGTTCGGATTAACCACTTCTTTAACGGGCGAATCCCAGCCCAGGCGCACGTCGCCGGCCACGGCCCGTAGCACGTTCATGCCCCGGTTCGGCACCACGCTGATGACCATTTCCCCGGTGTCAATGTCGATGACGCCGACGCCGTCCTGGCGGCCGCCGTGGAGCAGGCGGGTGGTGATGGAGAAGGGCTTATCGGTTTTAATGCCCAGTTCCTCGCTGCTGATGCGCTGGGCGGTCAGCGGCCTGTCGCTGTCGAGCAGCACCGTTTCCCAGCCGAAGGCGCTGGCGCTGATGGCGGCCAGGCTGAGCGCTAGAGTGGAACGTTTCATATATACCTCACTTTGCTATGGACGAGTTTTCAGCTTACGTCCGCGGCCGGCCGGGCAGAATTAAGAAACCTTTAGGACCTGATACAAACACTAAAAGCGCCCCGTTGTATGTAATTGGCCTTAAACATACAACAGGGCGCTTCTTATGTATTTATATTTTTAATTTATTTACTGGAAGTAGCGATTTCCGCCAGCCAGTCCGCCACCGCCTCCGGTTGGGACTGCATGGGCAGATGGCCCGACTTCAGACTTTTGGTCTGCGCTCCGATTTGCGCGGCGAACTGCTGCTGCGCCGCCAGCGGCAGGGCCTTATCTTCTTCCGCCAACAGGTAAAAGCTGGGCTTATCCTGCCAGGCGGCCCGGTCGATTTTGTCGTCCAGGGCCCGGGCGTGGACGGGATTTTGCACCGCCACCAGCAGCGCGTTCTGCCCGTCGCTTAAATCGCTGCCCATGACCTGCTTGAAGGCCTCCGGCGGCAGGAGAATTTCCCCGTGCTCGTCGGCCTTGGCCATGGCTAAACCCAGCCGCTGCATGGCCTCGCTGGCGGATTCCTTATCTTTAGGGGCCACCGCCATCAGATAGGCCAGGGCCGCCACATTGCGGTGCTTGCCCGCCTGGGAAATGGGCACGCCGCCCCAGGAATGGCCGACCAGCAGCGTGGGGCCGTCCTGGCGGTCGAGGGCGTGCTCGGTGGCCTGCACGTCGGCGGCCAGGGAAGTGAGTGGGTTCTGCACCGCGGTTACCCTGAAGCCGCGTCGTTGCAGCCGTTCGATGACCGGGCCGTAGCTGGAAGCGTCGGTGAAGGCGCCGTGCACCAGCACGATGTTTTTAATGGCCGGCAACTGGCTCGCCGTCGGGCTGGCGCTGGGACTGGCTTCGGTTTTAACTGCCTCGTCGGCGGCGCTGACCAGGGAGAAGGCGGCGAAGAGGGCCGCCAGCAGGGCGTTTCGATAAGATTTCATAAATACTCCATTAATTGGGGGCCGCCCATATTAAGGGCATTTATGGTTTTGTAAAGGTTAGACCGGCCGCTTTGATGTTTGTTAAATGGCCCAATTACAAACAGGGGGAGCGCCCTATTGTATGTATTAGCGTTAATTACATACAACGGGGCGCTTCCCATGTATTTATAAAGCTCTAATCCAACGGCCGTTTTTCGTCGCTGACCGGGTCATAGACGCTAACCTGGCCGTCGCCCTTGGCCACCTCCAGATGCACCGCCACCGGCGCCGTGGCCGGGTCGCCGCCGCAGTGTTCATCGTGCTTTTCGTGCACCTGAACGGGGTAGCTGTCTTCGCTCGGGTCGAGGGCGACCAGGCTTAGGCACTCCTCCTTCAACTCCGTGAGCTGGTGCTTCTTCAGGGCGGCTTGGGCGGCGTCCAGGGCGGCCTGTTCATCGGTGATGGGCGCGGCGCTGGCATTTAGGGCCGTGGCCAGCAGGGCCATTAATAGGGTGCGAATCATAGAATCTCCAGTTAAAAGGGCCATTTTAAGCCCCGTAGCCGACGATGTTCAGCTGGCCCCGGTCGTATTCGGCGAGAAATATGGCGCCAATGTCCCCGTAGCCCTGGGCTTTCAGTTCGGCCCGCAGCCAGTCCTCATCTCTATCAATCATTTCCAGGGTGGCCGTCTGAATGACCCCGTCGGTAATCAGTGGATACTTGGGCTTTTCCTCGCCGGCCAAGCTGACGATGAGCTGGCCGTTCTGTTCGAGAATGGCCTGATTCACGTCCTTGACTGCGTAGACGCCCAGGCTGCGCAGCTTAAAGGTCAGCTCGTGGGCCGACAGGCCCGCCCGGCGCACGGCGGCCACGTCAAGCTCCCCCCGGCTGATGAGGGTGCTAGGCTCGCCGTCCATGGCCCGGCGCACCAGGTGGCTGTGCTTTTTCAGCCAGCGCAGCACCAGCACCAGCCCGAACCAGATGGCCAGAATCAGCATGAATTTGGGCAGTGTGATGTCCGTGTTGTAAATCACCCCGCCGACGATGCCACCGAGCACATAGTTTTGCACCTGGTCGCTGGCGGACGCGGGGGCCAGATTGCCCTTGCCGGTCAGGTTGATGACCAGCACTAGGGCGAGAAAGCCGAGAATCAGCTTGACGGCGATTAATAGATAGAACATGGAACCTCCTAATTAAAGCCCCATTCTAGCGCCGGGCTAGCCGCTAAACTGGCCCCGACAAATTAAGGAGTAAGCATGGCTAAACCACACCGCTACCACACCACCCTCGAATGGACCGGCAACCGGGGCACGGGCACTTCCGCCTACGGCGCCTACGGCCGCGATTACACCGTCAAAATGGCCGGCAAGGCCGAACTGCTGGGCTCCGCCGACCCGGCCTTCCGCGGCGACCCCCAACGCACCAACCCGGAAGAACTGCTGCTGGCGGCCATTGCCGCCTGCCACCAGCTCTGGTATTTGCACCTGTGCGCCGACGCCGGCATCGTCGTAACCGCCTACGTGGATAACAGCGAAGCGCTGATGGACGAGGGCAACTCGGCCACGCCGGGCCGCTTCCTCAGGGCCACCCTGCGGCCCCGGGTAACCATCAGGGCGGCGGAAAAACTGGCCCAGGCCCAGGCCCTCCACCGGGAGGCCCACCGGCTCTGCTTCATCGCCAATTCGCTGAATTTCCCCGTGGAATGTGAGCCGGAAATAGTGCTCGAGGGGTAATTAACCGACAACGGGGCGCTTTAACTGTTTGTATAAATAGCTTATTTACAAACAGGTAAAGCGCCCCGTTGTATTTATAGGCGGCAACGAGGTTACACTGGCGGCTTTTATTTCCCGGAGGAACCATGGAATTTATTAAAACCCGCGCCGCCGTCGCCTGGGCCCCCAAGCAGCCGCTAACCATCGAAGAGCTGGATTTAATGCCACCGCAGCCGGGGGAAGTGCTGGTGCGCATCGTCGCCAGCGGCGTCTGCCACACCGACGCCTACACCCTGGACGGCCTCGACGCCGAGGGCGTCTTCCCCTGCGTGCTCGGCCACGAGGGCGCCGGCATTGTGGAGGCGGTCGGCGCCGGCGTAACCAGCGTCAGGCCCGGCGACCACGTCATTCCCCTTTACACCGCCGAATGTGGCGAATGCAAAATGTGCCGTTCCGGCAAGACCAATCTGTGCTCGGCGGTGCGCGCCACCCAGGGCCGCGGCCTCATGCCCGACGGCACCGTGCGCTTCTTCAAGGACGGCCAGCCCATCTACCACTACATGGGCTGTTCCACCTTCTCCGAGTACACGGTGGTGGCCGAAGTGAGCCTGGCGAAAATTCAGCCGGAAGCGGATTTGCGGGAAGTCTGTCTACTCGGCTGCGGCGTAACCACCGGCATGGGTGCGGTCATCAAGACGGCTAAAGTTAAACGGGGCGACAGCGTGGCCATCTTCGGCCTCGGCGGCATTGGCCTGGCGGCGGTCATCGGCGCGCGCATGGTGGGCGCCGGCCGCATCATCGCCATTGACCTTAATCCCGATAAATTCGCCCTGGCCCGCCAGCTTGGCGCCACCGACTGCCTTAATCCCCGCGACTACGACCGGCCCCTGCAGGAGGTCATCGTCGAACTGACCGACGGCGGCGTGGACTATTCCTTCGAGTGCATCGGCAACGTGGACGTAATGCGCACGGCGCTGGAGTGCTGCCACAAGGGCTGGGGGGAATCGGTAATCATCGGCGTGGCGCCGGCGGGGGCAGAAATTCGCACGCGGCCCTTCCAGCTGGTTACGGGGCGGGTCTGGCGCGGCTCGGCCTTCGGCGGCGTCAAGGGGCGCAGCGAACTGCCGGGTATTGTCCAGCAGTACCTGAACGGGGAATTCGCCCTGCGCGACTTCATCAGCTACACCCTGCCGCTGGCGGACATCAACCGCGCCTTCAGCCTGATGCACGAGGGCAAGGCGATTCGCAGCGTTATCCATTTTTAAGTTGCCAACGGCCGGGGCGGTTTGCCTATTTTTACAAACATAGAAGCGCTTCTACTGTATGTATTTAGCGCAATTACATACATCAGAAGCGCTTCCCTGTATTTATAAACGGCTCCTGGAGTGAATAAACATGGACAGACAAATACACATTTACCAGTCGGAAGACGGGCAAATTTCCCTACAGGTGGCGCTTAATGATGAAACTCTGTGGCTGACCCAGGCGCAAATGGCCGAGCTATTCGACAGCAGTAGCGACAACATCAGCCTGCATTTAAAAAATATCTATGCGGAAGGTGAACTTGATGAACGGGGAACCACCGAGGATTTCTCGGTAGTTCGCCGGGAAGGCAAACGCCAGGTAAAACGCAGCCTAAAGCACTACAACCTGGACGCCATT
>CAUSQL010000055.1:0-8618 GCA_963533935.1 uncultured Cardiobacteriaceae bacterium | reverse complement strand
GGACAGGTGCAGGTGGAAGAATTTACCACCGCCGGCGGCCACATCGTCAATGAAGAACTTTAATTCGTCCAGGCTATAGAACTGGCGGGCCACGTCAAGCATGGCGCCCTGCGGCGCCAGTTCAAGCGCATTCACCGCATTTTTTACCTGACCGTTTCCATCAAGTGTCGGCTGCACCTGGGCCTTAACCCCAGCCACCGCCTGGGCCGGCGTCGCCGCCGCATTACGGGCCGCCGCCGCGCCGCCGTCGATGTCAATGACGGTGGTAATCATGCCGTTGCGGGTCGCGCCACTGAATAGGGCGCCTAGGGCCGCGGCGCCATAATCGCCGGATTTAATGTGATCCACCCCGGGAATAATCTCGCGGCGGGTGTGGAAGCCGGCGGCGGCGTAACGGTCCCGCCCCTGCTGTGAAGCGGTCAACGCGTCAAAGTCCGCGCCGTTATCCCTACTGCCCACCAGCCATTTCATGGGGAAGCGCGACTTCAAATCGTCCGTTGGCTTTTTGCCAAAGTGCAGCGGAATTTCCATGCCGCCACCGCCGACCAAGAGAGCGCCGCCGCCGCTGAACAGGTCATTGTGCTGCGGCAACAGGTAATAGCTGATGAGTTCTGCGCCGCCGGAATAGCCCACCAGCCAGACATTGCCCCGATTCACATTGTATTTACGGTAAATGTCCTCCAGCAGCGCGCGCAGATAGGCGGCGTTCCGGGTGCCGTTCTTCCACCAGGTGGCGCTGGCGGTGTCCGGCGTTTGCGGCACCAGCAGGGCAAAACCCTTGGCCCGCGCCTGCTCCGCATATTGCGGCAGGCTGGAGGGATAGCCCTTAACCCCGTCGCCGTGCAGGTACAGCACCAGACCCTTGGCCGCATTTTCCGGATTAATAATCCGATAGCGGCTACTCAGGCCCGCACCGGTGAATTGCTGCTCCTGGCCGCCGCCGCCGTGGCCTCGGCTGTGATTGGGGCTAATGGCACTGGCGAGCGCCGCGCCGTTGGCACTTTTTAGAATTACCCGGTAGGGCTTATTGCCGTCGGCCACCCGGTTGTGCCGATTTTTAACGTCGAAGTGCTGTGCGGTTCGGCCCTTGGCAATGGTCAGGGTGCGGGTTTCCGCCGTGATATTGCGGTTATGCAAGCCCAGCGGTTGGATTTCCACGGTAACGGCCACGTCCCGGCTCGCTGGCTGGCTCAGGCTCACGGTGTATCGGGCCGTGCCCCCTTCCCGCACGCTGCTAACCCCCTGCAGATTTACCGTGGGCAGCTTGGCCACGGCCGTGTGCCTAATGGCCGCCGTTGCACCGTTATTTACCGACGGTGGGGCGCTTGGGCTGTTTGTAATTGTTGGCGTGGTTGATGCCGTTGGCGTTGCGGCGGCGCCGGGCCCGCCGGTGGGAGCTTGGCCGTTGGCTGCCCCCTGGCCGCCATTGCTGTTCAGCGGGGTGTAGTTGAAAGAATGCACGGTAACGTTCTGCGGCGCCGCCCCTTCCCAGCCGCTGTTAGCGCCGAGATTCAGCGACCACAAATTAAAGTGAATCTGCTGCCGCGCCGAATCCGGCACTTCCTGGCTACTTTCCGCGCGGTGGAGAACCTTACCGCTGTCCGCGTCGCGCAGGGTCCAGCTGATTTTGTCGGGGCGCCATTCCAGCTGCATGGTCGCCTTTTTGAAGCTGGCCGGCCACAGATAATCGGGCATGTGTATGCCGTCGTTCATCTGGTTATGGGTCGGGGTGTAATAGGTGAAGGAGCCCTTCAGAATGTCCTTGCCCCAGCGGGACACTTCCACCGCGTCGATTTCCCGCCAGCCGCCCACGGACGGTTCCGCCCATTCAAAGGTGAAGAAGCCGCCGAAGACCGTGTATTTGTCGAATTTGCTGAAGTCGCCGCTGAAGGTACCCTGGTAGGTGCCGTAGCCCATGGCGTTACTGGAAATAATTTCCGCGCCCACCGGGGTTTTTCCGTCCGCATTGGTCAGCGCCAGCTGCATGTCGCTACCGTTAAAGCGCACGTTATTGCGCGACCACTGGCCGTTGGCCATAGGGGCACCCACGCGCCAATCGCTGTCGCGCACGTACCATTTCAGGCCGGCCCATTCCACTTCCGGCTGGCCCAGGGTGTCGCGGTAGCTGGGGGCGCTGCCGGCGGCGGCCACCGGTGCCGTGGCCAGGCTGGTTTTACTTTCCTGATGTTTGCCGCCGTCGGTGTAGCTGGCGCGGACGCTGATGGGTCGGCCCACGTCGGCACTGGTCAGGGTGTAATTGCTCTGGTTGGCGCCGGCGATTTCCTGACCGTCGCGCAGCCACTGGTAGCTGATGGGGCCGAGGCCGTCGCCGTCGCTTAAATCATTGGCGGCGACGAGGGTAGAACCGGCCTGCACGAGACCGCTAACGGTAACGGCGCCGCCGGGCAGCTGGTTGGGGGTGGTTGGGGACGGTGAAGCGCTTGGGCTTAATGAGGGTGAAGCGGTCGGGGTAGTACTTGGACTTACTGACGCCGAAGGCGCAGCCGAAGCCGAAGGCGAGGCTGACGGAAGGGCGCTTGGGGTGTTTGTAACCGTTGGCGTCGCTGATGCCGTTGGCGTTGTACTTGGCGAAGTGCTTGGCGTCGCGCTTGGAATACCAGTTACTGAGGGCACTGCCGTTGGCGTCGCTGACGCTGTCGGAGTAGGTGCCGTGGTTGGCGTCGTACTGGGCGCTGGCGTCACTGTCGGACTTAATGATGGTGAAGCGGTCGGCGTTGTAGTCGGACTGCTAGTTACTGAAGGCGCTGCCGTTGGCGTCGTGCTTGGTGTTGCCGTTAATGAAGGGGAAGGGGCGACTGTTGGCGTTGCTGAAGCTGTTGGAGTTGGTGCTGTGGTTGGCGTCGTACTGGGCGCCGGCGCCACCGTTGGGCTTAATGAAGGTGAAGCGGTCGGGGCTATGGTCGGCGTTATCGTTGGATTTACCGACGGCAGGGCGCTTGGGCTGTTTGTAACCGTCGGCGTCGCTGATGCCGTTGGCGTTGTACTCGGTGAAGCGGTCGGCGCCACACTAGGTAAAGGCCCAGCTGTTGGGCTTAATGAGGGTGAAGTACTTGGCGCAGTAGTCGGCGTTGTAGTCGGACTTACTGACGCCGAAGGCGAGGCTGACGGAAGGGCGCTTGGGGTGTTTGTAACCGTTGGCGCTGTGCTTGGCGAAGCGCTAGGAGCGCTGCTTGGCGAAGTCGTTACTGAAGGTGCAGCGGTTGGCGTTGCGCTCGGACTGCCAGTTACCGAAGGCGCGGCTGTAGGCGTTGTAGTTAATGAAGGGGAAGGGGCGACTGTCGGCGTTGCTGTCGCTGTCGGAGTAGGTGCCGTGGTCGGAGTTACGCTAGGTGATGGTACTAGCGTTGGGCTTGTACTTGGTGCAACTGTCGGCGTTACGCTTGGACTTACAGACGGCAGGGCGCTTGGGGTGTTTGTAATTGATGGCGTAGCTGATGCCGTCGGCGTTGTACTTGGTAAAGCGCTTGGTGTTGCGCTCGGACTGCCAGTTACTGAGGGCGCAGCTGTTGGCGTCGTGCTTGGCGTTGCCGTTAATGAGGGGGAAGGGGCAACGGTCGGGGCCGGATTACCACCGCCGGAGCCGCCGCCGCGATTATTACCGCCCGTATTGCTGGGGGTCGGCGTTACCACCGGTGGCTGCGGCTGGCTGGGATTATTAGCTGATGGGGTCGGCGCTGGCGGCGCCTTCGGTATGAATAGGCTCAGATTGGGATTGGCCTGACCGCCGCCGCAGGCGCTGAGGGTCGCGGCAATTACGAGGGCTAACGTCTTAATTTTCATGGGAAAAATCCTTAAGTAAATCGGTGGGGGTGATTTTAAGGCCTCCCATGGACTCATGCCCGACCGCAATTTATACAAACGGACGGGCGCTTCCCCTGTATGTATTTTCAACCCTAATTACATACAGCTAAAGCGCCCCTTTGTCTGTAAAAGGTGCAAAGGGGGCGCTTTACTGGGGAAATTTCGATTAATCCGCATAGCTACGTGGTTAGCGGGAAGGCAGCTAACGAACTAGGCTGAATTTGCCGTTTATACAAACGGACGGGCGGTTGTTCGCCCTTGGCTCACGCTTGTTCTCCCTCCGGTCGCCGGCCAGCCGGTCGCTGACGCTCGGGCGCTTTACCTGTACGTATTTTTAACCCTAATTACATACAGCCAAAGCGCCCGTCCGTTTGTAAATCGCCCTAAACCATGAATTATTCGGGCTCCAGCTGCGCCAACGCCCGCTGCCAAACTTCTATCCCCGCCGCCGGCCGCCGCCCCTCTTCGCTGAGAATCTGCCGGTAGCGGCGCGAACCCTTGCGGCCGCGGAACAGGCCCAGCAGGTGGCGGCTGTAGGCGAAGAGCCTTTCCCCCGCCGCCAGCCGTTCTTCTAGAAATGCGCTCACCGTCGGCAGCAGCGCCTCCAGCGACCGCGCGGTGCCGCCGAAGAGCCGTGGCACCCCTAACAGTAATTCCGGGTTTTCGTAGACGGCCCGGCCCACCATCACCCCGTCCAGTTCTTCCAGCTGCACCGCGCATTCGTCGATGGTCGTCAGGCCGCCGTTCAGGATTATTTCCAAGTCCGGGTAACGGCGCTTGATTTCCCGCACCAGCCCGTAGTTCAGCGGCGGCACCGTGCGATTTTCCCGCGGCGACAGGCCGTTCAGCCAGGCGCGCCGCGCGTGGACGATGAATTTCCGGCAGGGGCTGTGGCGCAGAATGGTTTCAATGAAGCTGAAAACCTGCTCCTCCGGCTGTTCGTCCACCGCCAGCCGGTGCTTCAGCGACACCGGCACCGGCGAATGCTCCTGCATGGCGGTGAGGCAGTCCGCCACCAGCCGCGGTTCCAACATCAGCACCGCGCCGATTTTATTGTGCTGCACCCGGTCGCTGGGGCAGCCGGCGTTCAGGTTTATCTCCTGGTAATTAAAGGGCTGGGCCAGGGTGCAGGCCTGGGCCAGCTGCTGCGGGTCGCCGCCGGCCAGCTGGAGGGCGCAGGGCTCGTCCGGTAAATGGTCTAAATGGGCGGCCCGGTCACCGAAGATGATGGCGCCGGTGCTGACCATTTCCGTGTAGAGCAGGGCTTCCGGGCACAGCAGCCGGTGCAGGGCGCGACATTCCCGGTTCGTCCAGTCCAGCATGGGCGCCACGGCAAAGGTTTTCGCCATTAATTTCCCCGCCGCGCCCGTTCGTCCGCCATCAGCCGGTCGCGGGTCGTGCACAGCCATTCTTCCAGTTCAGCGTTGATTTGACTGGTGCTCTTACCCTCAGAACTGATGGGCGGGCCAATGACCACCTGAATGATGCCCGGGTGAAAGTCCTTGCCGTCGTGGGACCAGAACTGGCCGGCGTTGTGGGCCACCGGCACGATGGCCACGCCGTTGGCCCGGGCCAACAGCGCCGCACCGGCCTTGAATTTCTGCGGTTCGACCAGGGCCTGGCGGGTGCCCTCGGGGAAGATGAGCACGTTGCGGCCCGCGGCCAGGAAGCGGCCGCCCTCCTCCTGCAGCTGTTTCAGGGCTTCCCGGCCCTCTTCCCGGTGAATGGCGATGGAATCCAAACTACGCAGGGCGCGGCCGAAGACGGGGATTCGCGTCAGTTCCCACTTCAGCACCCAGACGTAATTGCGGGTGATGGTGGGCAGATAGGCGGTTTCCCAGCTGCTCTGGTGGTTGGCGGCGATGATGTAGCCGGGGTTCGCCGGCAAATGCTCCAGGCCGTGCACCTCGTGGCGAATGCCGAGGAGCCAGCGGGCGAGCCAGAAGACGCTGTCGCCCCAGTGGCTGGAGAAGGCCAGGTGTTTCTTCTTCTCCATGAAATAGCTGGTGAGAATGATGAGGGCCGACCAGCCCAGGGTCATGATGGGAAAGCAGATTTTCCAGAGTAGAACGCGCAGGGCGTACATAAAAGTTCCTCGCAAAGTGGAAAATTATAGTGCGCCGCTGAAGCTAATTTACATACAACCTAAGCGCCCGTTCGTTTGTAATTAGGTTTTTACAAACGGACGGGCGGTTCTTCGCAACTGCGTTGCTCAGGCGCCCATCTAAGATGGGCGCTTCCCATGTATGTAATTAAGGCCATAAATACATACAGCAGAAGCCGAAGGCCTGAGCGTCAGCGACTGGCGAAGCCAGCGACCGAAGGGAGACCGGCGAAGCCAGCGACCGAAGGGAGAAGAACCGCCCGTCCGTCGGTAAAGCCCAAAAAAGCCCCGCAGGGCGGGGCTCCCAGTTGGCATTAAGCTATTTCTTGGCCTCTTCCTTAACCGCGCCGAAGCTGCCGCCGATTTGCTGGCTGGTGTCCTGCACCAGGCCGCCCAATTCCCGGGCGTTGTCGCCGTAGAAATTACCCTGCACCTGGGCCGGGGTGCTGCCGTCGGAGGTGAAGCTGCTGCCGCTGATGTTGGCTTTAACGTTGATGGGATTAAAGGCAAAAGCGCTCTTGCTGGCGGGACTGTCGCCGTCTTTGGCGATGACACCGCTAAGCACCTTGCTGGCGAAGTCCACATTGAAGTCCGCATCGGCGGTGGCGGTGGCGCTGCCGGCCTTGGAAATAAGCGCGCTACCGTCGTATTTGGCCTGGCCGCCGGTGGGCATGTTCTTGGTTACGTCGCCCTGACTGAAGATGTAGTCCTTGTCGCCGTCGTTGATGTAGCCGAAGACGCTGTTCTGGTAATTGCGGCCGCTGATGGCAAAGCGCTTGTAGATTTTGCCGTTAATGTTGGCGCCGTTCAGGTTGGTGGTCTCGCCGGCGGAAATGTTCGGTAGGGTTAAATCAATGGTTTTACCGCCCACCTTAAGCTGGGTGCGGCTGCCGCTGACCACCTGGCCGTTCAGACCAACGGCGGCGCCGTCGGCATTGGCCACTAGAGCTTGGCCGCCGTAGTTGTTGGCGTCGGTGTTGGGCGTGTTAGGAATTACCGTTGGGCTTACGCTGGGCTGGGCCGTCGGCTGGCTAGTGGCCGTCGGCCGGTTGGTAACCGTGGGCCGCGGCTGATTGGTCGGCGCCGGCTGGTTATCCCGGTGCTTGTGATGGCCGCAGGCGGCGAGAACTAGGGCCGTAGCCAGGGCTAGGCTTACTTTTTTCATAATGATTCCTCACTACTATTAATAAAAAGTGTGCTCCGGCCGGAGCTGGCTAGCTTTTAACACAGCCCCCCGGCCCTGTCCACGGTTCAGCCAGAAAAAGCCGGCGGCGGAGATTAAATTTTGTTCAGCTTCTGGGGTAAAATCCCAGCATTCCCCGCGCTTTGGCGCTCAACAATAAGTGAGGCAATCATGACTAAGGACTTTTTCTCCAACTATGAACAATTGGTGGCCGAAAGAGCGGCCAAGGGCATCGCGCCCCTGCCGCTGGATAAGCAGCAGACCGCCGATTTAATCGAATTGCTCAAGAATCCCCCCGCGGGCAAGGAAGCGCAGCTGCTGGATTTATTTGAAAACCGCGTGCCCGCCGGTGTGGACGAAAGCGCCTACGTGAAGGCCTCCTTCCTGTCGGCCCTGGCCGCCGGCGATGCCAGCTCCCCGCTAATTAGTCCCGTGCGGGCGGTGGAACTGCTCGGCACCATGCAGGGCGGCTACAACATCGAACCGCTATTAAAGGCGCTGGACAATGAGCAGCTGGCGCCGGCGGCGGTCAAGGCCCTGTCCCATACCCTGCTAATCTTCGACAACTTCCACGACGTGGTGGAAAAGGCCGCCGCGGGCAATAAATACGCCCAGCAGGTGCTGCAATCCTGGGCCGATGCCGACTGGTTCCTGGCCCGGCCGCAGCTGGCGGAGAAAATTTCCCTGCGCGTCTTCAAGGTCAGCGGCGAAACCAACACCGACGATTTGTCCCCGGCCCAGGACGCCTGGTCGCGGCCGGACATTCCCCTACATGCCCTGGCCATGCTGAAGAACCCGCGCGAGGGCATCGAACCGGACGAGCCCGGCGTGGTCGGCCCCATGCGGCAAATCGAAAAACTGAAGGAAGCCGGCTTCCCGCTGGTCTACGTGGGCGACGTGGTCGGTACCGGTTCCTCCCGTAAATCCGCCACCAACTCGGTGCTGTGGCTCATGGGCGACGACATTCCCCACATTCCCAATAAGCGGGCCGGCGGCTTCGTCCTCGGCGGCAAGATTGCCCCCATCTTCTTTAACACCATGGAGGACGCCGGTTCCCTGCCCATCGAAACCGACGTGAGCCAGCTGAACATGGGCGACCTCATCGACCTGTACCCCTACGAGGGCAAGATTAAGCGCCACGGCAGCGACCAGGTGCTCAGTGAATTCCGCCTGAAAACCGACGTGCTGCTGGACGAGGTGCGCGCCGGCGGCCGCATTCCCCTCATCATCGGCCGGGCGCTGACCGACAAGGCGCGCCAGGCCCTGAAACTGCCGCCCAGCGATGTGTTCCGGAAGCCGCAGCCGGTGGCCGCCAGCAGCAAGGGCTTTACCCTGGCCCAGAAAATGGTCGGCAAGGCCTGCGGCCTACCGGGGGTGCGGCCGGGCCAGTACTGCGAACCGCACATGAGTTCCGTCGGTTCCCAGGACACCACCGGCCCCATGACCCGCGACGAGCTGAAGGATTTGGCCTGCCTGGGCTTCTCGGCCGACATGGTGATGCAGTCGTTC
>CAUSQL010000054.1:0-9216 GCA_963533935.1 uncultured Cardiobacteriaceae bacterium | reverse complement strand
TAGAGTACTTGGCTACGAACCAAGCGGTCGGAGGTTCGAGTCCTTCCGGGCGCGCCAAATTCCCAAGGGACAGCTGCTGCTGTCCCTTTTTCGTTTCCGCCTTTATCCCCTAAGGCTAACGCCAGCCGGCTAAAAAGTTATAATCGCCACCTCTTAATGCTAATTAAACCTATTTGGATAAAGATTGCCGGGCCCAGCACCCGAGCCCAGCGATGATTATTGACGGGTGCTTTCTATTGATAAGGAGCTTTTTCATGCTAAAGAACATACTGGCGGCCCTGGCCCTAACCGCAGCCATGACCGTGGCCCAGGCCGAGGTAAAAACCATTAAGGACGTGCTCGGCCGTGAAGTGAAGGTGGACGTGCCGGCCAAGCGCATCATGCTGGGCTTTTACTACACCGACTACCTGGCCGTGGGCGGCGAAAAGGCCCTGGACAACGTGGTCGGCTTCTCCAAGGCCGTGTGGACGGATTGGACCCCGGCCAGCTGGGAGGTTTACAGCAAGGCCTTACCAAAATTAAAGGAGCTGGCCGACGTAGGCGAAGTGGAAGTGGGCACCTTCTCCGTGGAAAAGGTGCTGGCGCTGAAGCCGGATTTGGTGGTGCTGGCCGATTGGCAGTGGCAGGCCATTGAGGACGATTTGGAACCGCTGGCCAAGGCCGGCATTCCCGTGGTAGTTTTGGACTACAACAAGGAGCAGCTGCCCTTGCACCTGGAAAGCACCCGCATTCTTGGCGAAATCACCGGCCAACCGGAGCGGGCCAAGGAAATCGCCAACTGGTACGAGGGCATCATCAAGGACGTGCATAGCCGCATAGAGAAATCCGGCCAGCCCCAGCCGAAAATCTATCTGGAATTTGGCAATAAGGGCCCCAGCGAGTATGGCAACAGCTTCGGCAACACCATGTGGGGGCCGCTGGCGGAGCAGGCTAAAGGTAAGAACATCGCCGTGGGCCACGTGGAATATGCCGGCCCCATGAATCCGGAACAGGTCATCAGCGATAGGCCGGACGTGGTCGTGATTACCGGCCGTGAGACCGAGCTGAAGAAGAACGAGCAGGCCCAGGTCATGGGCATTAACATCGCCAAGGACGAGGCCCTGAAGCGGCTGAACGGCTATAAAAAACGGGAGGGCTGGGCGGAACTGCCGGCCATTAAGGAGGGCCGCCTGCACGCCATCTACCAGGGCGCTTCCCGCACTCTGGCCGACGCGGCGTCAATCCAGTACATTGCGAAGGCTCTCTATCCGGACGCCTTTAAAGACGTGGATCCGCTGGCCACCTACCTGGACTTCCATAAGAAATACCTGCCGGTGGTGCCCGAAGGTACTTTCTTCCTGAAGGCGGAGTAATCAGTGCCGCAGCAGCTTATTGCCGACACCATTGCCACCCACCGCCGCCGCGAACAGCGGCGGTGGACCATCATGCTGGCCTTCGTTGTCTTCTGTTTTATCACCTTTGTTCTCGATTTAACCAACGGCGCCGCCGGCAGTAAGGTGAGCGTTACGGACGTGCTCCACGCCCTGCTGCAATTCCACGACACGCCGCCGGCGGCCGACGCCGGTTGGCTGGCGCAGCATTGGTACCAATTCCAGCAGTATCTGGGCATTAAGGGGGTGGATAGCACCACCCACATCATCGTTAATCACCTGCGCCTGCCCATTGCCCTAATGGCGCTGGTGGCGGGGGCGACTCTAGGCGCTGGAGGCGCGGAAATTCAGACTTTGCTGAACAATCCCATGGCCAGCCCCTACACCCTGGGCATGGCGGCGGCGGCCGGCTTCGGCGCCTCGCTGGTGGTGGTCTTCGGCACCTTCGGCCTGTCCGTCTATGTGGCCCAGCCCCTATCCGCCTTTCTCATGACCATGCTGGCCGCCGGCATTATGTTCATCTTCGCCTCCATGCGCCGTTTTTCCTCGGCCACCCTGGTGCTGGTGGGCATCGCCCTGCTCTTTATCTTCCAATCGGCCTCGTCGCTGATGCAGTACATCGCCACGCCGGAGGAATCGCAGAAAATTCTCTTCTGGCTCTTTGGGGCCTTAAGTAAGGCCAAGTGGCCGACCCTGGCCATTACCGCGGCGGTTACGGCCATTTGCGTGCTGCTGCTCTTCGCCAACGTCTGGCAGCTAACGGCGCTACGGCTCGGCGAAGCCCGCGCCGCCAGCATGGGCGTTAATCTGGCGGCCCTGCGTATGCGGGTGCTAATCATCGTGGCGGTGATGACGGCCACGGTAATCAGCTTCATCGGCACCATTGGCTTTATCGGCCTGGTGGCGCCGCACGTGGCGCGCATGCTCATTGGCGAAGACCAGCGCTACTTCCTGCCCACCGCCATGCTGGCCGGTTCCGCCTTTCTCTCCGCCGCCTCGGTGCTGTCGAAGCTGATTAATCCGGGGGCGGAATTCCCCATCGGCATCATCACCTCCTTTATTGGTGTGCCATTTTTCTTCTGGATAATTCTGTCAAGGAAGACCAACACATGATGCAGCTGGAACAGCTAACCATTTACCGCGGCCAACTCTGCGTGGCCGACGGCATTTCCCTGAGCCTACAGCCGGGCCGGGCCTATGCGGTCCTTGGCCCCAACGGCGCCGGCAAATCGTCGTTAATTAAGACCATCTTTGCGGAACTGCCCTACCGGGGCCGCATCAGCTATCGGGGGGAAACTCTGAGCCCCGGCCGCCATATGGCCTGGCGTAAGCCCATTGGCTACATG
Organism: uncultured Cardiobacteriaceae bacterium; assembly: GCA_963533935.1. Lineage (GTDB taxonomy): Bacteria > Pseudomonadota > Gammaproteobacteria > Cardiobacteriales > Cardiobacteriaceae > CAUSKK01. The sequence goes on along the minus strand of CAUSQL010000054.1, from coordinate 6,500 downwards.
CCCCAGGACACGGTGGTGGACGCCTCATTGACGGCGCTGGAGGTAGTGCTGCTGGGTTTAATGAGTAATCTGACCATGCACGTGTCCGACGAGCAGCTAAGTCGCGCCGTGGCCCTGATGGCAACCCTGGGCATTGCGCACCTGGCCGACCGGGACGTGCTGGATTTATCCGGTGGCCAGCGGCAGATGGTCATGTTTGCCCAGGTGCTGCTGCGCGACCCGCAGATTCTGCTGCTCGATGAACCGGTCAGCGCCCTGGACATGCACCACCAGTGCGTGCTGCTGGAGGCGGTGCGCCACCACACCCGGGAGCGGTCCCTGATTACGCTGATGATTCTGCACGATTTGAATTTGGCGGCGCAGTTTGCCGACGAAATCATTCTGCTGGCCGACGGACGGATTCAGGCCCAGGGGGCGCCGAGCACGGTGCTGAACAAGGAGACCATTGAACGCATCTACCGGGTTGAAACCGCCGTTTACCACGATTCCGACGGAGCGCCGGCGGTGGTCATGCCCCGCCGCGCCCTGCGTGGCCATTCTTAATTAAAACTGGAGTTCCTATGAAAAAAATTCTCTTCCCCTTAATACTGCTAACGGCCAGCGCCTTGGCCGCCGACCACGAGGTGCAAATGCTCGACCTGGGCAGCGATAAGGAACCGATGGTATTTGAACCGGCGGTGCTGAAAATCGCCCCCGGCGACACGGTTACCTTTCTGCCCACCAACAAGGGCCACAACGTGGAAAGCAAGCTGGTGCCGGAGGGCGCCGAACAGTTCAAGAGTGCCCTGGACGAAAAATTCAGCGTCAAGTTGGACAAGGAGGGCGTTTATATCTACGTCTGCACGCCGCACAGCATGATGAACATGGTTGGGGTCATTCAGGTGGGTGCGGCCAGCAATATGGCCGAGGTGAAAGCGCGGCTGCCGAAGCTGGAAAAGCGCGCCATGAGCAATAAGGGCCGCCTGAGCAAGTACGTGGCGGAGCTGGCCAAGCCGGCCGCCGATAAGAAAGAAGCGGCCAAGGACGTTAAAGCCGAGCCGGCAAAAACCCCGGAAGCGGGCCAGGAAACCGGGAAATAGCTGTTTATACCGACGGTCGGGCGCTTCGCTTGTATGTTTTTCACTGGTAAATTACGGCCGGAGCCCGAGGGCGCGACCTTCAGGTCGAACATCCGCCCGTCCGTTTGTAATTAATCATCTATTGGGAGTAAGCATGGAAATACTTAGCGCCGGCGCCAACGGCCCCATCAATGGCGACCGCATCACCGTGGCCGTCCACTGCGACCGGCCCCTGGATTTGGTGGCCTACCGCCTCACCGACCGCGAAAAAGTGCGCGGCGACGACGACATGGTTTTCTACAATCAGCCGGAGACCGGCGACGGCAGCATCAGCCATCGCCCCGGCCGCTTCACCATTGACCTGGCGGCGCAGCCGGCAGCCATCAGCGCCATTGCCTTCGCCTTTGCCACCGACGAGCCCCTGGCCCGCTTGGGCGAGCTTAGCCTGGATTTAAGCGTCGGCAACGAGGTGCAGTACCGCTGCCCGGTGGCACCGGCCGGCCGCGAGGAGAAGGCGCTAATCCTTGGCCAGTGCTACCGCCACCGCGGCCAGTGGAAATTCCGCTTCATTGACCAGGGCTTCCGGGGCGGCCTGAAGCCCCTGTCGGAATTCTTCGGCGTGGCCGTGGCCACGGAGGAGGCTAAGCCGGTGCCCCAGCCCACCCCCACTCGGCCGCCGACCGTTAATTTAAGCAAAGTTACCCTGGATAAGAGCCGCCGCCAGGTGCGGCTGGAGAAGGTGGGCGGCCCCATCAAAATTAATCTGAACTGGAATCGGCAGCCGGCCCGCGGCTTCCTCGCTAAATTGACCAGTAAGCCGGTGGATTTGGACCTGGGCGCCTTTGTGCGCTTCCGCCTCGGCGACGGGGTCAGTCAGGCGGTGGTGCAGGCCCTGGGCCGCAGCTTCGGCGCCCTCGACCGGCCGCCCTTCGTCCGCCTGCGCAGCGATGACCGCACCGGCGCCAGCCGGGACGGCGAATGGTTGGACATTTCCGGCGACCACTGGCGGGAAATCGACGAGGTGCTCATCTTCGCCTTCATCTATGAGGGGGTAGCGAACTGGGACAGCACTGACGCGCTGGTAACCCTGGAGGTGCAGGGCCAGCAGGTGCTGACACCGCTGAGCGAGGGCCAGCGGGACATGGGCATGTGCGCGGTGGCGCGGCTGCTGAACCGGGACGGGCAAATGCAGGTGGAACGGCTGAACCGCTACTTCGCCAGCCACAGCGACATGGACCGGGCCTACGGCTGGGGCTTCCAGTGGCGGGCCGGCAGCAAGTAGGCAAGCGCTTCTATGACCTAAAGGCCGTAGCGCTACGCGTCTCCCATATGTTTAAAACGTTAAAAAACATACAGGATAAGCGCCCTGCTGTTTGTAATTAGCCTATTTACAAACATAAGGGCGCTTTAGCTGTTTGTAATTAGGTCGCAGCGGGGGCTGGACAATGGCCGTTAAAAATCCGAACCCGGCGGCCGTAGCGCAACGCTGGACAGATTCACGCACTAAATCGTCGTACTACCAATGTTAAAGCACAATCCGCTAGGCCAGCCGCTTCAACTCATTACTCCGGCTACTCCCCCATTTTTAACGGCTATACAAACAACCGTCTGTTTACTGTTTAAACATACAAACGGGCGCTTCAGCTGTCTGTATTTACGGCTTAAATACATACAGCTGAAGCGCCCGTCCGTCGGTAAAGCATTAAAACTACAGCACCTTAAAGCCTTCACCCCGCAGGCGGAAGCGGCCGTCCTGCACTTTGGCCGCCCAGAGCAGCGTTTCCCGGTAGCCGCCGAAGGGGAAGAAGTGCAGGCGGCGGAAGTGCGGCAGTCGCCCCTCCAGCCGCGCCCGGGCCAGCTGGTAGATGAAGCGGTCCGGCTTCTGGCGCAGCAGCAAATTGAAAAGGCCCCAGCCGGAGCGGCGCAAATACTGTAGAGAATCGCCCACGCCGCAGGCTTGGCCGTGGCGCAGCAGCTTGGCGATGGTCGCCAGCCCCGCCACACCGACGGTCAGAGGAAAGGCCAGCTGGCGCCGGTCCAGCCCCTCGGCCCAGGCTATGAGCGCTTCGCCGTGAAAGCAGAACTGGCTCACCAGCCCCGCCGCCAGCCCCTGGTTCTGGCACCAGGCCCATTTGTACTGCTCCGCCCGGGCCAGGTCCGAGGCGCCCACCTGCGGGTGGCCCTCGCAGTGGCCGGCAAACCACAGGCGCCGCAGGCCGGCGTTCTCCAGCAGGCCGCTGTGCATGAGGTCGTAGCAGTCGTGGAATTCGCCGTGGGCGCCGGCGCCGGCCCCCGCCAGGAATAGGCCTTCCCCGGACAGCTGGGCCAGCCGCCGCAGCACCTGATGCAGCTGTTCCCGGTCGTAAATATTGCGGGCGCTGATGTGGGGAATGGGGTGAAAGCCCAGGTCAGCGGCCCCTTCCGCCACATTCAGCGTTTCTTCCAGGGAACCCTTGGGCAGGCAGGTGATGAACAGGCGGCTGTTGGGCGCCAGGGTGTGCAGTTCCGGCAGCTGGGCCGCCGCCTTGGGCGTAATTTCCCAGCTGAAATCCGCCAGCAGCTCCCGAATGGCCTCTTTCATGGGGCCAGCCTCACGATGCTCCAGCTATCCCCTTCCCGCCGGTACAGGAAGCGGTCGTGCAGGCGGCTCGGCTGCCCCTGCCAGAATTCCATTTCCGCCGGCGCCACCCGGTAGCCGCCCCAGAAGTCCGGCAGCGGCACCTCACCGTGGGCGAATTTCGCCTTCATGGCTTCCCACTGATTTAACAGGAGGGCGCGGGAATCGATGACCTGGCTCTGCGGCGAGGTCCAGGCGCCCAGCTGACTGTCCCGCGGCCGGCTTAGGAAGTAGCGCAGGCTCTGGGCCGGGGAAATCTTCGCCGCCGTGCCCTGGATTTTCACCTGCCGCTGGAGGCCGTACCAGGGGAAGAGCAGGCTGACCCGCGCGTTTTCTGCCATCTCCCGCGCCTTGCGACTGCGGTGGTTGGTGAAGAAGACAAAGCCCTGCGTGTCGAAATATTTCAACAGCACCGTGCGGCTGCTGGGCTGGCCGTCGCCGGCCACCGTCGCTAAAACCATGGCGTTGGGCTCTTCCAGGGCCGCGGCCAGGGTCTCCTTAAACCACAGTTCAAACTGTTTAATGGGGTCGGCAGCCAGCTGGTCCAGTTCCAGCGGCGGGTGGCGGGTGAAATCCTTACGCAGATTGGCGATGTCCATAGGAGCTCCTTAGCTGAAGAGATTTTTCAGTTTATCAAGGAAGGAAGCCTCCTGCGGCGCGTGGCGCTTGGCGTCTTTGTTTAGGGTTTCGTTGAATTTCAGCAGCAGCTCCTTCTGCTCCTTGGACAGATTCACCGGCGTTTCCACCTGCACCGTGCAGTACATATCGCCGGCGTGGCTGCTGTTGTAGGCCTTGACCCCCTTGCCGGTCAGGCGGAAGGTCTTGCCGGTCTGGGTTTCCGGGGGGATTTTCAGCAGCACCTTGCCGCTTAACGTCGGCACCTCGATTTCCCCGCCCAGGGCCGCGGTTACGAAGCCCAGCGGCACCACACAGGCCAGATTATTGCCCTCGCGCTGGAAGATGGGGTGCTTGCGCACGGAGATTTCCACATATAAATCGCCGGGGGCGCCGCCCTGGTCGCCGGCGTTACCCTCACCGGCCAGGCGAATCTGCACACCCGTGTCCACGCCCGGCGGGATTTTCACGGTTAAATTCTTCTCGCTGCGCACCTTGCCACTGCCGCGGCAGTCCGGGCAGGGATTCTCAATGGTAGTGCCGCGGCCCTGGCAGGCCGGGCAGGTCTGACTGAGGGAGAAGAAGCCCTGGGACACGCGGATATGGCCGGCGCCGTTACACTGCCGGCACTTCTGCACCTTGGAATCCTTGGTGGCGCCGCTGCCGTTGCAGCGCTTACAGGCGCCCACGTAGGGCACCTTAATGGTGCGTTCGACGCCATTGACCGCCTCTTCCAGGGAAATCTCCAGCTCGTAGGCCAAATCCTGGCCCCGGTTGGAACGGCTCTGGCGCTGCTGGCCGCGGCCGCCGCCGCCGAAAATGCTGCTGAAGACGTCGCCCAGGTCCAGGTCTTCCGCGTCGAAGCTGAAGCTGCCGCCGCCGAAGCCACCAAAGCCGCCGGCGCCACCGCCGGGGCCGCCTTGGCCCATGGCCGCGTCGTAGCCGAAGCGGTCGTAGATTTGTTTCTTCTGCGGGTCGGACAGAATGTCGTAGGCGTTCTTCACCTCCTTAAACTTGGCCTCGGCGGCCTCCTTGTTATCGGGGTTCTTGTCCGGGTGATATTTATTGGTTAGCTTGCGGTAAGCCTTCTTTAATTCGTCGGCGGAGGCGTTCTTGCCCACGCCGAGCACCGCGTATAAATCCTTATTGGCCATAATCCTCTCTTATTTTTATGCATTTACATACGACGGGGCGCTTAGGCAGTATGTAAATTAAGCCTCTATCAATAAAAAAGCGCCCCGGAGCGAACTCCGAAGCGCAGTTGGTGGCTAATTATTTCTGGTCGTCGCCGGCGTCCTTGAAGTCGCCGTCCACCACGCCGTCGTCCTTGGCCGGGCCGCCTTCGGCTTTCGCCTGCTCCTTGCTGTAGGCCCGCTGCATGATGGGCGCCGACGCGGTCATCAGCGCCGTGCTCTTCTCGTTGATGGCCTCGATGTTGTCGCCCTTGAGCGCTTCCCGCAGCTCGTTGATGGCGGTTTCCGCGGCGCTCTTCTCGTCGCCGTTAATCTGCTCGCCCTCGTCGGCGATGGCCTTTTCCACGCCGTGAATCAGGGCTTCGCCATTGTTGCGGGCGCTGACCAATTCCTGGAACTTCTTATCTTCCTCGGCGTGGGCCTCGGCGTCCTTAACCATGCGCTGGATTTCCTCCTCGCTCAGGCCGGAGCTGGCCTTGATGACGATGGATTGCTCCTTGCCGGTCTTCTTATCCTTGGCGGACACGTTCAGAATGCCGTTGGCGTCAATGTTGAACTGTACCTCAATCTGCGGCATGCCCCGCGGCGCCGGCTCGATACCGGTCAGGTCGAAGCGGCCTAGGGATTTGTTGGCGCTGGCCTGCTGCCGTTCCCCCTGGAGCACGTGAATGGTTACGGCGCTCTGGTTGTCCTCGGCGGTGGAAAATACCTGACTCGCCTCGGTGGGAATGGTGGTGTTCTTCTCGATGAGCTTGGTCATCACCCCACCCATGGTTTCAATGCCTAGGGACAGCGGGGTTACGTCTAGCAGCAGCACGTCCTTAACCGTACCGCCGAGCACGCCGCCCTGCACCGCCGCACCGACGGCCACCGCCTCGTCCGGGTTCACGTCCTTGCGCGGTTCCTTGCCGAAGAAGTTTTTTACCACTTCCTGCACCTTCGGCATGCGGGTTTGACCGCCCACCAGAATCACATCGTTGATGTCCTTGGCGGACAGGCCGGCATCCTTCAGGGCCT
>CAUSQL010000053.1:0-9419 GCA_963533935.1 uncultured Cardiobacteriaceae bacterium | reverse complement strand
TCGGTTGTACGGTCGGTTGTACGGTCGGTTGTACGGTCGGTTGTACGGTCGGTTGTACGGTCGGTTGCGGGATATTATTGCCGCCACCATTGCCAGGATTACTTGGAATTGGCTGCGGATTATTATGATTATTGCCTGGTGTGGCAGTCGGTTGGGGATTATTGGCGCCATTGCTCGGCGTCGCCGTCGGTTGCGGATTGTTACTGGGCGTGGCTGGCAGTTGATTATTTGGGGCTCGAGGGACGAATGTGGAGGTCGGTCCACCATTACCGCCGCCACAGGCGCTAAGCAGCGCCACAGCAATAATTGCCGCAAGGTTTAGTGTGGTTTTTTGCATAGATACTCCAGATTTTTGTGGTTAGAGAAATCTCTCTATGGGTCTTGTCGTTTTTTAGCCACAAATTTTTAAAAATTAACCACTAAAACGACTGTAATAGCTGGATATTAAATTTAGCGATTGGTTTGGTAAGCGCCGTATTCACCCTGCAATTGTCAGCATGGGACAACGAATTCTTAAGCCACCGGCGACACATTTATAAATACATAGGGGCGCTTCACCTGTTTGTATAAATGGACCAATTTACAAACAGCTAAAGCGCCCCTATGTTTGTAAACCGCGGAATTACATACATGAAAAGCGCCTGGTTGTCAGTTTAATGTGATTAAACGTACAACCGGGCGCTTCTACTGTTTGTAAATAAGCTCTACGGGCTAAGATTAATGCCGTTGGCGTTCAGCCGGGCCCGACGTTACTGTGGTTCTTGGGCTAGGCCGGTGGGCACGGGTCATAATTTCTCCGCCCTGACGGCCCATTTCAGAAAGGGTTTAACGGGGGTGTTAGCCATAAAATACAAACAGGAGAAGCGCCCGTCTGTATGTAATTAGCCATTAAACATACAGACGGGCGGTTCTTCGCTAACGCTCAGGCGCCCATTTGTCTTACAGACAAACGGGCGCTTTAGATGTCAGTAAATTAATTAGTAATACTCGCCGTGGCGGTAATCCCAGCAGTTAAAGCTGTCGGCCAGGTGCATCATGATTTTGTCCACGTCCAGCCCCTTGCGAATCAGCACCGGCGCCGGCTGCACCGACCGTTCCCCCTTCTGTTCCGGAATTAACTGGCCGTCTTTGCTCACCATCGACACCATCACCCCCTGCTCGTAGCGGGTTTCCACCGTCTTATCCGGCTGAATGGAGGCCACGTAGTCGTCCGCCTCAATGACCAAATCCACCTTGCTGGCAATGCGCTCGCCGATGCCGTCCACCTTGCCGCGGTTGCCCTTGCCCGAGGGGTTGGCGCTGGAGGCGTAGATCATTTTCTTCTCCGTGCGCCACAGGTGTTCGGCCAGCTGTTCGCCGCAGAGGCCGAATTTAATGACGAAGCAGCTGGTGCCGCGGCTATCCATCATCAATTCCTCGCGGCCGTCCTTAATCAGCGCCGCCTTGGCGTCCTCGCGCCAGGGCAGAATGCAGCCGAGCAGAATGTTTTCGTCCCAGTGCTTCTGGTAGAAGGCTTCGATTTCCGGATTAAGCTGGGCCAGGGCCTTCAGCTGCTCCATGGAACCGCAGAGCACCACGCCGGGCTTATTGCGCTTCCGTTCCTTGGCGTCGAATTTACGCTCCAAACCTTCCCTGTCGGTGGTCATGATGATGTAGCCCACCTTGGTGGGGCAAACGATGATGCCGCCGGGGCGGCCCAGCACGGCCAGCGCCTCCTGTGAAAGCTTTCTATCCCAGTGAATTTGTTGCGTCATGAGTAATCCTTATTTCCAAAGCGCCGCCAACGCCGCCACCAGCGTTAGGGCAAAGACGATGATTTTGAGGGTGCGTGGCGCCAGATGTAGCGCGAGTTTAACGCCGTAGTGGGCCCCCACCATATTGCCCAGGGCCAGCACCAGGCCCACGGGCCAGTGCACCTGCCCGTTGGCGATGAAGACCAGCAGGGCAATTACCGTGAAAAAGATGGTGCTCAGCAGCTTCAGGGCGTTGGTGGCCACTAAATCATAGCGTAAAGAGCCGGCCAGCGCCGTGATTAAAATGAAGCCGACGCCGGCCTGGACGAAGCCGCCGTAGAGGCCGGCGAGGAGGAACCAGAGCCAGGCCCGCGGCGTATCCTTCAGGGCCCGCGGCTCCTCGTGTTCCGCCGGAATGAGCGTGGGTACGAAGATGAAAATCAAACTGACCGTGAGCATGGCGCCCAGCAGCAGGTACTTTAATAGTTGCTCCGGCAGGTGCGCCGCCGCCCAGGCGCCGAGGAAGCCGCCGCCGGACACCAGCAGCAGAATGCCGCGCACGTCCCGGTAGGGCAGCTTGCCGTGGCGGTGAAAGGCCCAAACGCCGACCACATTTTGCAGCAGAATGCCGAGGCGGTTGGTGCCGTTGGCCAGGGACGGCGGCAGGCCAATGAACATGAGCAGCGGCAGAATCAGATTGGAACCGCCGCCGGCCAGCACGTTAATCACCCCGCAGAGGATGCCGAGGGCGAGGATTAGCAGGTAATGCCACAGTTCGATGGCCATGATTTCTCCCAAATCCTCATTTTAAGGGCATTTACCGACGGACGGGCGCTTCCCCTGTATGTATTTAAGGCCTTTAAACATACAGCTAAAGCGCCTGTCTGTTGGTAAAACAGGCGGTGCCTGAGACCGCCAGGTCAAAGAACCGCTTCTATGTATTTATATCTGCATTAAACCCAGCCGTTGGCCCGGTACCAATTAACGCTATCGGCCAGAGTCTCCCGGAGGGGGCGGAAAGTCGCGCCCAGTTCCCGCTCGCTCTTCTCGTGGCTGAAGCGGGTGCGGTCGTATTGGTTAGCCAATTCCCGCACGGTGGCACGGCTCAACAGCACCGGCCGCTTCGTCAGCCAATGGTAGCCCTCGTTGAGGGCGGCCAGCAGCCGCAGCAGGGCAAAGGGCACGGTTCTCTTCGGCATGGCCACCCCGCTAACGGCGGCTAGCTCCCCCATCAGCTCGCCCATTTCCAGATGGCGGCCGGCGGCCAGGTAGGCTTCGCCGCGGCGCCCCTTCTCCAGGGCTAACAGCTGGTGCTCGGCCACGTCGCGGGCGTCCACCACACTGAAGCTGGCTTGCATAACCCCCGGCAATTTACCCCGGAGAAAATCCAAGATGAATTGGCCGGCGGCGGTGGGGCCCAGGTCCGCCGGGGCGAACATCCAGCCCGGCAGCACGAAGCAGGCGAACATCTCCGGGTGGCCGGCGAGGAATTCCCGCACGGCGGCGTCGCTGAGGATTTTGCTGCGGTAATAGTCATTGCTGGCCTGGCTTAGGTCGCGGCCCATGGTCTCGTCGATGACCGCGCCCCGGTCGCCATAGAGCACGGCAATGCTGGAGGTGTGCACCAGGCGGCGAATGCCGGCCCGGTGGGCCCGCTCCAGCAGGTCGCTGGTGCCCTTGACGTTGCTGGCGTAAAGCATTGGCCAGTGCTGGCCCCCCTTGAGGGCGTCGCGGAAATAGGCGGCGGTGTGGAAAAGCCCATCGCAGCCGGCCAAGGCCGCGCCATAGCTGTCCGGTTGCAGCAGGTCGCCCTCGACGAAGTTAATGGGCAGGTCGGCGAACATTTGCTGCGCCTTCGCCCGGCTCCGCACCAGGGCGGAAACCTTAACGTTGCGGGCGAGCAGAGCGCGCACCAGGTGATTGCCCAGCAGGCCGGTGGCGCCAGTTACAAAAGCGTGTTTTAACATAAGCTCCTCATTGGTTTACAGGTTTAAGAATTTGAACCTTTTCTCCTAAGAAAAACCCTGATAAATCAGGGCATTGGCCGCGAAGGGTCGCGGTGCTAATCCGGGTTAGTGTGCTCGCAGCTGCCCAGGCTGGCCAGCAGCCGCTGGAGCAGGGCGATGGAATAGTCCAGGGCCGCCGAGTAATAGCGCTCCTTGCCCTGCTGTTCCACCTGCACCATGCCCGCCACCAGCATGAGCTTGAGATGGTGGGAAATGGCCGGCCGCGACAGGTGCAGGCGCTCGGTTAAACTATTGACGTTCATGGGCCCCTGGCTCTGGAGCAGCTCCAGGATTTTGTGGCGGTTCTCATCGCTGAGGATGAAAAAGGTGGGAATGCACTCCCGCATAATTTCCATGGTTTGTTGGCTCATGCTATGGTCCATAGGTTTAAGAATGTGGACGGATTCTAGCGGCTTACTAAGCTGAATTCAAGACTTACCACGGCCCGTCGGTAAATTAAGGCTAAGGCCATGGCCCTTCTCTACAATGGAGCATTTGGAGCAAGCATGGCCCAGGAACTGGCGGCGGAAATTGCCGCCCTTAACGCCCAAATCGCAGAGCACAACCGCCATTACTACGAGCTGGATAGTCCGCTGATTTCCGACGCTGAATACGACCAGCTGGTGCGCCGTCTCCAGCAATTACAGGAGAAACTTGGCGCCGAATCCCCAGCGCTGGTAACGGGCCGGGTCGGCGGCCGGGCCACCTTCGCCCCCGTGCGCCACAGCCTGCCCATGCTGTCCCTGGACAATGTGTTCAGCGCCGAGGAGTTCGCCAAGGTCTACCAGCGCTGGCAGGAGCGGCTTGGCGGCGATTTCCAGCTGTCGTTGGAACCGAAATTCGACGGCTTGGCCATCAGCCTCACCTATCAGGACGGCCAGCTAATCCAAGCGGCCACCCGCGGCGACGGCCAGGTGGGCGAAGAGGTTACGGCCAACGTTAAGACCATTAAAACCCTGCCCCAGCGCATCGCCGCCCCCGGCACCGTGGAAGTGCGCGGCGAGGTGTTCATGCCGCGGGCCGCCTTCGCCCAGCTAAATCAGGAGCTGCTGGCAAAGAACGGCAAACCCTTCGCCAACCCGCGCAACGCCGCCGCCGGCAGCCTGCGCCAGAAGGACAGCGCCATCACCGCCCAGCGTTCCCTCGCCTTCTACGGCTACGGCCAGGGTCAGCCGCTGCCCGCCATCGCCAGCTACGGCGCTCTGCTGGAGCAGTTCCGCGGCTGGGCCATTCCCGTCAGCGATTTACAGAAATTAGTTAGCGGCATGAATGCGGTGCAGGAATATTACGCCGATCTCCAGCAGCGCCGCGACCGGCTGGACTACGACATCGACGGGCTGGTGATTAAGGTTAATGACTTCTCCCAGCAGGAGGAGCTGGGCTACACCGGCAAGGCGCCGCGCTGGGCCATCGCCTGGAAGTTCCCAGCCCAGGAGAAAACCACGACGGTGGAAGCCATCGAAGTGCAGGTGGGCCGCACCGGCGCCATCACCCCGGTGGCACGGCTGCAACCGGTGGAGGTGGCCGGCGCCATCATTGCCAACGCCACCTTGCACAACGGCGAGGAGCTGGCGCGCAAGGACGTGCGCGTCGGCGACCGGGTTTTCATTCGCCGCGCCGGCGACGTCATTCCCGAGGTGGTCAGTGTGGTGCTGGAAGCGCGGCCGGCGGCCAGCGTGCCCTTCGCCTTTCCCACCTCCTGCCCCTCCTGCGGCAGCGATCTGGTCAAGGTGGACGCGCTGGTGCGCTGTCCGAACCAGCAGGGCTGCCCGGCCCAGCGGGCCCAGGGCCTGATTCACTTCGTCAGCCGTAAGGCCATGGACATTCAGGGCCTCGGCGATAAGGTTTTAGAGCAGCTGCAAGGGGAAGGGCTGGTGCGGCAGCCGGCGGATTTATACCGCTTAACCCAAGAACAGCTCAGCGCCCTGCCGCGGCTCGGGGCCAAATCCAGCGCCAATCTGCTGGCCGCCATCGCCCAGTCCAAGCAGACCACCTTGCCGCGCTTCATCTTCGCCCTTGGCATTCCCGAGGTGGGCGAGGCCACGGCCCAGCTGCTGGCCCAGCACTTCCGCAGTCTGCCGGCGCTGCGCCAGGCAGGGCTGGCGGATTTGGAGGAAATTCCCGGCGTCGGCACGGTCATGGCCCAGCGCATCTTTGCCTACTGGCGGGAACCGGAGAACGGAGCGCTGGTGGACGAACTGCTGGCGGTGGGCATCAGCTGGCCGGAGCTGCCGGCACCGACAACCGGAGTTTTAAGCGGGAAGAGCGTGGTCATCACCGGCACCCTGCCGAGACTGTCCCGGGACGAGGCGGGGCGGCTGCTGCAAAGGCTCGGGGCGAAGGTCAGCGGCAGCGTGTCGGCGAAGACCGATTACCTGCTGGCGGGGGAGAAGGCCGGCGGCAAGCTGGCCAAGGCGCAGCAGCTGGGGGTTACGGTCATTGACGAGGAGCAGCTGCACCGCTGGCTGGCGGAACATAACTAAAGGCTCTAAAACCATGGCCGGCGGGAATTTTCCGGGGGTGGCCCGCCGCGGTAAAATTCCGCCTTTGTTTTTAGGGAATTTTTATGTTTAAGACCGATGACACTCGGATTATTAAGATTCAGGAGCTGCTGCCGCCGGTGGCGCTGCTGGAGCGTTACCAAACCAGCGATGAGGACGTGCGCCGGGTCTTCGAGGTGCGCCAGGCTATCCACGATATTCTGCGCAATCGGGACCCGCGGCTGCTGGTGGTTATCGGCCCCTGTTCCATTCACCATCTGAAATCGGCCCACGAATACGCCGACCGACTTTTAAAAGAACGGGAAAAATATAAGGACCAGCTGGAAATCGTCATGCGCGTCTACTTTGAGAAGCCGCGCACCACCGTGGGCTGGAAGGGCCTGCTCAACGACCCCTACATGGACGGCACCTATCACATCAACGACGGCCTGCGCCTCGGCCGCAAGCTGCTACTGGAACTGGTGCAGAAGGGCATGCCGGTGGCGGTGGAATTCCTCGACATGATTACGCCGCAGTTCATCGCCGACCTGGTGGCCTGGGGGGCCATTGGCGCCCGCACCACGGAAAGCCAGGTGCACCGCCAGCTGGCCTCCGGTTTGTCCTGTCCGGTGGGCTTTAAGAACGGCACTAACGGCGACGTGCAAATCGCCATCGACGCCATTGGCTCGGCCCGCGCACCGCACTCCTTCCTGTCCGTAACCAAGTTCGGCCAGGCGGCCATCGTGAAGACCACCGGCAACGTGGACACGCACCTGATTCTGCGCGGTGGTAGCAACGGCCCCAACTACGACCGGGAACACGTTAAAGAGGCGGAGGCGGCCCTGGCCAAGGCCAAGCTGGAGGAGAAAATCATGATTGACTTCAGCCACGCCAATTCCAATAAGGACCACAAACGCCAGGCCATCGTCTGCGCGGACGTGTGCCAGCAAATTAAGGACGGCAACAGCTCCATCTTTGGCGTCATGGTGGAAAGCCACCTGGTGGAGGGGGCACAGAAGCTGGTGGAAGGCCAGAGCCGCAGCCTCACCTACGGCCAGTCCATCACCGACGCCTGCATCGGCTGGGAGGAAACGGAGGTGCTGCTGGCGCAGCTGGCGGAGGCGGCGGCAACGCGGATTAGGGCCAGCTAAGCCAAGCATTTATACCGACGGACGGGCGCTTTAGCTATATGTAATTAACGCTCTAAATACATACATCTAAAGCGCCCTGTTGTTTGTAAATGACGTTTTAAGAGCTTTTACAAACAACAGGGCGCTTAGGCTGTCTGTAATCTGTCCTTTGGAAATAGGGTTTGGCTTAGCGTGATTAGCCCATGAATGGTTAAGACCCTGGCGTTGTAACGTAATCGCCACGGGGCTGCATTAAGCGCCCGAGTTTCGGGCCGTTCCGGGTGGTAACAGTAAATGCAGAGCAGGCTAGGTTCTCCAATTCAGCCGCTAAATTACAGACAGCTAAAGCGCCCTGTTATATTTATAGGGCCTTATACAAACGGACGGGCGCTTACTATGTATGTTTAATGATGCTTTTAAACATACAGGATAAGCGCCCGTCCGTTGGTAAATGCCGCTACAGCGCTTCCTCGTTCAGCTCGCCGGTGCGAATGCGCACCACCTGGCTCAGCGGATAGACGAAAATCTTGCCGTCGCCGATGGCGCCGCTGTAGGCACTTTCGCAGATGGTCTGTACCACCTGTTCCGTCTGTTCCTCGCTGACCGCCACTTCAATTTTTATCTTTGGCACCAGGCTAATGACGTACTCGGCGCCGCGGTACAGCTCCGTGTGCCCCTTCTGCTGGCCGAAGCCCTTCACCTCAGAAATGGTCATGCCGCTGACGCCGATTTCCATCAGCGCCTCCTGCACGTCGTCCTGCTTAAAGGCGCGGATTATGGCCACAATCATGTTCATTTTTCTAACCTCCTGCCGGGGCTGGCCGGCCGGAAGCCGCGGCGTTTGACAAAGTAGTCTTCCAAATTCTCCGTTAGGCCCAGCACGCTGGCGAACAGGGCCATGCGCATGGTTACCCCGTTGTCCGCCTGGCGGAAGATGGCCAGCTGCGGCAGATGGTCCAGGTCCGTGCCCAGGTCGAAGGCGCCGGCGCGGCTGTCCCGTGGCAGCGGATGCAAAATGATGGCGTCCCGCGGCGCGTAGCGCTGAATGTGGTCGCGGTTCAGCCGCAGCTCCTCGCCGTAGCCGGCCATTTGCTCGCCGTTCACAATGCGTTCCCGCTGAATGCGGGTGGCGTAAATCACATCGACGCCGGTCAGACCCGTGGCCACGCTGTCGAATTCTTCCACCCGATGCTGTTTCTTTAATTCCTCCAGTAGCGCCGTGGGCGCCCGCAGCTGGTCGGGGGCGATAAATTTAAAGTGCACATCGTTAAATTTGGCCAGCAGCCGCGCCAGCGACTGAATCGTGCGACCGTGCTGCAAATCGCCCACCATGGCGATGGTCATGCCGTCGATGCGCTTGCCGAGGGCGGCGAATTCCTTTTCGATGGTGTAGTAATCCAGCAGCGCCTGGCTCGGGTGCTCGCCGGTGCCGTCGCCGGCGTTGATGACCGGCACATTAATGTTCGCCGCAAATTCAGCTACGGAGCCGGTTTCCGGGTGGCGCATGACGATGACGTCCGCGTAGCCGGCCACCACCCGCGCCGTGTCCGCCAGGCTTTCGCCCTTGGACAGGGAGGAAAAGCTGAAGCCGGTGGTGTCGCAGACGGCGCCGCCGAGGCGGCTGAAGGCGGTGTGAAAGCTCATGCGGGTGCGGGTGCTGGCCTCAAAGAACAGATTGGCCATCAGTGCCCCCTCGAGAATTGTGCAGTGATAATGTTTTTGTGCCACCGGTTCCAAGCGTTGGCCGATTTGCCGCAACTCTTCCAACTCCTGGCGGCTAAATTGATTGATGGAAAGAATGTGTCGCCCTTCCAGTGCCATAGAAATCCCCCTTAATTGAACCCGTCCATTATAGTCCGCCGCCACCTTAAAATTTTCTTGCATAAAAAATTAAAAAACCTATAATAGGCCCCTTTCCCCGGGCTGTTAGCTCAGTGGTAGAGCAGTTGGCTTTTAACCAATTGGTCGAAGGTTCGAATCCTTCACAGCCCACCACTAATTCTATTGTTTCCTTGTCCCCGGGCTGTTAGCTCAGTGGTAGAGCAGTTGGCTTTTAACCAATTGGTCGAA
>CAUSQL010000052.1:0-9437 GCA_963533935.1 uncultured Cardiobacteriaceae bacterium | reverse complement strand
GGCGAGGAAGTCCGGCGTCCAGCCCTGCACCTTGTGCGGCGCACATTCCTCGCCGGCCAGCAGCTGGGCGTTAAAGGGTTCCGCCGCCACCACCTTAATGTCCGGCCGCGCCGCCTTCAGCACCTCGCCGACGCCGGAAATGGTGCCGCCGGTGCCGTAGCCGCTGACGAAGTAATCCAGCCGTTCGCCGGCGAAGTCGCGGAGAATTTCCGCCGCGGTGGTTTCCCGGTGGTACTGCGGATTCGCCGGGTTCTCAAATTGATTGGCCAGGAACCAGCCGTGCTTGTCCGCCAGCTCCTTGGCCACCCGCACCATGCCGATGCCGCGCTCCGCCGCCGGGGTGAGAATCACCTTGCCGCCGAGGCTGCGAATGAGCTTGCGCCGTTCCACGGAAAAGGTTTCGGTCATGACCGCCACGAAGGGGTAGCCCTTCACCGCACAGACCAGCGCCAGGGCGATGCCGGTGTTGCCGGAGGTGGCTTCAACTACCGTCTGGCCGGGCTTAAGCAGGCCGCGGCGCTCGGCGTCGCTGATGATGGCGTAGGCGAGGCGGTCCTTGACGGAACCGCCGGGATTAAAGGATTCCACCTTCACCCACAGCTGCACGTGCTTGGGCGCTAGCCGGTTGATTTTGACCACCGGGGTGCGGCCGATGGTTTCCAGAATATTGTTGTACTTGGTCATGGGATTTCCTTGAAATAGCGATGGGGCCACTATAGCGCTGGCTCTTCCCGCTGAGAAATAACTTTTTTTTATGGTCGGACAACGCTTAAGGAGCGATTTACAAACGGACGGACGGTTGTTCTTCGCTAACGCTCAGCCAGCAAAGCTGGTCGGCTCACGCCTCACGCGCCCGTCCGTCGGTAAAGCCTTTAATCCGGACTAATCCTTAGACTTTGTCAGATTCTGCGCCGCCTGTTCGATGTGCTTATTCCACACCTTGTCCTTCTTCAGCTGCTCAAAATCGTTGGTGAGAACCAGGGTGAAGCGCTCCTCCTGCTCCGGCAATTCCACCATCTCGTTGGCGTAGCGGTTAAAGACCGCCTGGGCCTCGTCCGCCTTGCCCAGCAGCGCCAGGGCGTGGAAGTAATTCACCGCCAGGCCGGCATGCTGCGGGTCGCGGCTCAAACCGCGGCGGCCGAGGCGCTCCGCCTCCTTCCAGCCGCTAACGTCATTCAGCAGTATCCACTGCCAGGCGCTATTCATGTACTGGTCGAGCAGCTGGCGCTGACCGATGACCCCCAATTTATAGGCCTCCTCGCTGACGTTCAGCAGCTCCGCCTCGTTGCTGGTGGCCCGCTTGCTGGCGCCGTAGAGCTCGGTGAGGAATTCCGTGTAGAACTTGTATTGCTTGTAATGGAAGCGATGGCTGGCGGCCCAGGGCTTCAGGTAGCGGCGGATTTTCTCCAAATCGCCGATGAGCGCCTCCCGACCGCTGGGGCTGTTGTAATCGTGGCGCGTCAGTATGGCCCGGCCCAGGCTGAGCAGCTCCGCACTGCTGTAGGCGGCCAGCTCGTTATCGTCGAAGGCCTTGACCAGGCCGGAATCGCCCGCGTCCTCCTGACCGTAGGTGAAGAAGCTGCCCACCTGTTCCCGCATGGTTTCCTGGCCGTAGGCCGGCAGGGCCAGCATTAGCACTAGCAATAGTTTCTTCATGCTATTTCTCGTTCTCGGCGGCCCGGCTCTGGCCCACGATGCCCATCATCTTGTAGGCCAGGTCGGCGGCCATAAAGTCATAGGCCTGTAGGCCCTGCAACGGCGCGAATTCCACCAAATCCATGGCCACAATCTGCCGCTGCTTGGCGATGTCCTTAATTAAATCCAACAGCTGCCACCAGCCAAGGCCGCCCGGCACCGGTGTGCCCGTGGCCGGCATGAGGGCCGCGTCCAGGCCGTCGATGTCCACGGTCAGATAGATTTTCTGCGGGAAATCCATGGGTAGGGCGTAGGAATGGCGCGGCGGATTACAGAGATTCTTCGCGTCCGCATAGTGAATCTTCGTACTCATGGCCTCGCGGAAATCCACCTCCTCCGGAGAAATGGCGCGCACCCCCAGCTGCACCAGCTGCAGCCCCTCATCAACCAGCCGTTTCATCACGCAGGCGTGGCTCCAGATACTGCCCTGGTATTCCTGGCGCAGGTCCCCGTGGGCGTCAATCTGCACAATGCCCACCGGCTCCTGAATGCCATCGCAGACGCCCATGACCGCGCCGAAGGTTACGGAATGTTCGCCGCCGAGCACGAAGGGAATGTGGCGGTGCTCACTGATTTGCCTGGTGCAGCTGCGAATGCGCTCCATCACCTCCGCCGGCTCGCCGCGGCAGTCAATGGCCGCCTGGGTGTAAATGCCCTGCTTCCAGGGCTCATGGCCCAGCTGGTCCAGCAGCTCCAGCTGCTCCGAAGCGCGAATGATGGCCGCTGGCCCCTGGGCCGTGCCACCGCCGTAGCTCACCGAGGCTTCGTAGGGGACCGGTACCAGATGGAAAAGGGCTTGAATGGGATTGGGCTGTCTCAGCTCCGAAGCTAGAAAAAAGTTCGCCATATTATTTCTTCCTGTTAACACGAATAAATTCCACAATGGCTGGCAGTATGGACAGCACAATAATAAGTAAAACCACCTTGCTGAGGTTGTTTTTTATGAAGGGTAATTCGCCGAAGAAATAGCCCAGCACGGTGATGGAAATAATCCACACCACGGCGCCAACGACGTTATAGGCCGAGAAGCGCTTGTAGCCCATGCGGGAAATGCCAGCCACAAAGGGCGCCAGCGTACGCACGATGGGCATGAAGCGGGCGATGATGATGGTGCGGCCGCCGTACCTTTCATAGAAACCGTGGGCCTTCTCGTAGTGGACGCGGCGAATCAGGTTCTTCTCCAGCAGCTTCACGCCGAAGTACTTGCCGATGTAGAAATTGACCATATCGCCCAGCACCGCCGCCGCGATGAGCAGCAGGCAAACGGTGTAAATGTCCAAATGGCCCTGGGCGGCGATGGCGCCGGTGATGAACAGCAGGGAATCGCCGGGCAGTATGGGCGTTACCACCAGGCCGGTCTCACAGAAAATAATCAGAAACAGAATGCCGTAGAGCCAGGGGCCGTAGCGGTGAGCCAGCTCCCCCAGATGGCTGTCGATGTGTAGGGCAAAGTCAATGGCCAGCTTCAGGCTGTCGCGGAAGATGAAGGCCAGCATTAGCAGGGCTAAACCGCCGCCCCCCAGATAGATGATGGATTTTTTACTCATAGAAACTCGATTGCTGGAACCTCCAGCGGGTGAAATTACAAACGGACGGGCGCTTTGGTTGTATGTATAAAAGCTCCACGTCCGCTTACCAGCAGCATATTTTAGGCCGGGCCTAGCTGCCCCACGGCCACAAAAAATGGGGCCGAAGCCCCATCTGCGCGCTTAGCCATTAATTCATGCTGACGGAGTCCGGCGCCGACTCTAGATTCAGCTCGCCGGAACCCTCTTCGGGGGCAATCACGTCCGGCAGGGCATCAATGGGCATGTCCGGCGCCGCCGGGCCGTTATTCAGCGGAGGCACCGGGCCACGGGGACCGCGGGGACCACCGTTGGCCGGGGCGTTGGGGGCGTCGTTGCTGGCCACCTGGGTCAGCGGGCTGGGAATGCCGCTTTCCTCGCGAACCACCTGCGCGATGGCATCGTCGCTAACGTCCACGTTGCGGCCGGCCAGGGCCCGCTGCACCGCGGCGCGGGCGTTGGCGATATCCTCTTCCAGCGAGGAGGACTTGGCGCGCCGCTCACTTTCTTCCACCGGCTTATGGAACTCTAAATACAGGTCGTCGCCGTACCAGCCCACCTTGGTGCTCTGGTTGATGATGTTCACCTTGGTGTTGGGACTGACCTTCTTAAAGAGTTCCGCAATGCCCGCCGGGTACATGCGAATGCAGCCGTGGGACACGTCCATGCCCACACCTTCCGGCTTGTTGGTGCCGTGGATTAGGTAGGAGGGGTTAGACAGGCGCATGGCGAAGAGGCCCAGCGGATTGTCCGGGCCGGAGGGCACCACCGCCGGCAGGGGGTCGCCCTGTTCAGCGTGCTCCTTGCGAATGGAGGCCGGCGGCCGCCAGGTGGGGTTGGCGGTCTTTTCCTTGATGGTGAACTGGCCCAGCGGCGTGCTCCAGTTGTCGCGGCCGATGCCGATGGCGTAGACATCCACCACGTTCTTGCCCGGCGGGTAGTAGTAGAGGCGCATTTCCGCCAGGTTAATTACGATGCCCTCGCGGGGCGCGTCCGGCAGAATGAAGCGGTTCGGCAGCACCACCTGGTCGCCCTTCTTCAGCAGCAGGCTGTCCAAGTCCTTATTGCCGATGCGGTCGCGGTTGGCATTGACGATATTGTCGTGGCCGATGCCATATTTAATGCCGATTTCCGAGTAGCTTTCGCCGCCCTCCGCATTGACGATTTCCACCTGGCCGATGACGTTGCTGTCCGGCGGAATGACGTATTCCTTGGCGGCGGCCTCCAGGGCGCTTGCCATAATTATTGCCATTAGTAGTTTCTTCATGGGGGTTTACCCTCGTTGTTGTTGAAAGAAGCGCCATTCTAGCGGAAAAAATCCCTGGTTCTGCCATTTGCATTTGACCGCACCGTTGCTGGCTTTAGGCCGGATTAGGCGGGTTATTTACATACAGGGGAAGCGCCCGGTTGTCTCTAAATATTCCCCGAACAAGTCCTTTAAAATAGTCTTTTTTATTTCGTAAAAGAGGTGAGTATGTTTAATTTTTCTCAGCAACAGAGCGAACTACGCCAGGCTATCACCCGCAATTACCGCCGTGATGAGGCCGAAGCGGTAAACCATCTGCTCAGCATTGCCCAGATGTCCGAAGGGGAAAAAATCAACGCCCATAAGATGGCCCAGGGGCTGGTGGAGAAGTTGCGGGAAAGCCGACGGAAGGCCAGCGGCGTCGATGCGCTGATGCAGGAATTCACCCTGTCCAGCGAGGAGGGCATTGCACTGATGTGCCTGGCCGAGGCGCTGCTGCGGATTCCCGACCGGCGCACCCGGGAAAAATTAATCAAGGACAAAATGGCCCTGGGCGACTGGCGCAGCCACATTAACCAGAGTGCCTCACTCTTTGTAAATGCCGCCGCCTGGGGGCTGCTCATCACGGGCAAATTAACCAATGTCAGCGACGAAAAAAGCTTGGGTAACGCCCTAACCCGCATCATCGGCAAGGGCGGCCAGCCGCTGATTAATAAGGGCGTGGACTTCGCCATGAAAATGCTCGGCAAGCAGTTCGTTACCGGCCAGACCATTGAGGAGGCGCTGAAGAACGGCCAGGAGCGGGAAAAAATGGGTTACCGCTTCTCCTTCGACATGCTCGGGGAAATGGCCCTCACCGACGACGACAGCCAGCGCTATTACCAGGACTACGTGCAGGCCATTCACGCCATTGGCAAGGCTAACAAGGGCCGCGGCATCTACGACGGCAACGGCATTTCCGTGAAATTGTCCGCCATTCACCCCCGCTACGAGCGCGGCCAGCACCAGCGGGTTATGAGCGAACTGCTGCCGCGCCTTAAATCCCTATTCCTATTGGCCAAGCAGTACCAGCTGGGCCTGAACATTGACGCCGAAGAGGCCAACCGTCTGGAGCTATCCCTGGATTTAATGAGGGAGCTGCTCCAGGACGAGGATTTGCGCGACTTCGACGGCATCGGCTTCGTGGTGCAGGCCTATCAGAAGCGCGCCCCCTACGTGTTGGAATACCTCATCGATTTGGCCCGTAAAAATAAGCGCAAATTGATGATTCGCCTGGTGAAGGGCGCCTACTGGGACAGCGAGATTAAATGGGCGCAGATGGACGGCCTGGAGGGCTACCCGGTTTACACCCGTAAGGTGCACACGGACGTGAGCTATTTAGCCTGCGCAAAAATTCTCTTCTCCGCCCAGGACGTGATTTTCCCGCAATTTGCCACCCACAACGCCTACACCCTGGCGGCCATCTACCAAATGGGCCAGGACAAGGACTACGAATTCCAGTGCCTGCACGGCATGGGCGAGACGCTCTATAACCAAGTGGTGGGGCCGAAAAACTTTAACAAGCGCTGCCGCATTTACGCCCCAGTGGGCACCCACGAAACCCTGTTGGCCTATCTGGTGCGCCGGCTGCTGGAAAATGGCGCCAACTCCTCCTTCGTTAATCAAATCATCAACGAGGAAGTGCCGGTGGAACAGCTGTTAGCCTGTCCCCTTGACCAGGTGAAAAACAGCGACCACAGCGGCCACTCAAAAGTGCCGTTGCCACTGCACATCTTCGGCAAACGGCTCAATTCTCGGGGCATTGACCTGAGCAATGAAATTCAGCTGACCAAATTACAGGAAGAATTGAATAAATACTGGGAGCCAGTGCAGGCCAGTTCGCTGGCCACGGTGGAAGTAAGCGGTGGCCCAACCGTGGAAATCCGCAACCCGTCCAACCACGAAGATTTAGTGGGCAAGGTGCAATTCATTCAGCCGGAGCAGGTTTCTAAGGTGGTAGCGGCGGCCCAGTCCTTCAATCGGCCGGCCGCGGAGCGTGCCGAAGTGCTACGCCGCTTCGCCAATTTATTGGAAGAACATCAGGCGGAATTCATCAATTTGGCCGTCCGGGAAGCGGGTAAAACCATAAAGAACGCCATTGGCGAAGTGCGTGAGGCGGTGGATTTTTGCCGTTACTACGCCGACGAAGCGAAGGAGCGGCCGGCCCTAGGCATCATGGTGGCCATTAGCCCCTGGAACTTCCCACTGGCCATCTTCACCGGCGAAGTGGTGGCTGCTCTCGCCGCCGGCAACGGGGTAATCGCCAAGCCGGCCGAGCAAACTCCGTTAATTGCCCACCGAGCCGTGCAGCTGCTCCATGAGGCCGGCGTGCCGCGGGAGTCTTTACAGTTGGTACTGGGTGCCGGCGACGTGGGTGCCCAATTGACCAAGAACGAGCACATTGCCGGGGTAATTTTCACCGGTTCCACAGAAGTGGCGCACCATATCAACAAATCCCTACAGGGCTCCGCCCCCTCAGCCGACGACAAGGAACAGGTGCTGGAGGCCCTAAATCAGCCATTGGATTCGCGCGCGCCCAAGGTGCTCATTGCTGAAACCGGCGGCTTTAACGCCATGATTGTGGATAGCAGTGCCCTGCCGGAGCAGGTTTGCGTCGATGTAATTACCAGCGCCTTTGACAGCGCTGGCCAGCGCTGTTCCGCCCTGCGCGTGCTCTGCCTCCAGGAGGAAATCGCCGACAAAATGCTAACCATGATTCGCGGCGCCATGGACGAACTGGTTGTTGGCAACCCGGTGGATTTCACCACGGACGTGGGCGCGGTCATTGATGAGGAGGCACGGCAGAAATTGCTGGAGCACATTGAAAAAACCAAGAAAATTGCCCGCCGCTATCACCAATTGCCGCTGCCGCCCCTTAAGGGCACCTTTGTCGCCCCCATTCTCTTTGAGTTAAATAACCTCATTGATTTAAATCAGGAGGTTTTTGGGCCGGTACTACACGTGGTGCGCTACCAGGCCAAGGATTTAGAGCAGCTCATTAAGCAAATCAACGAGAAGGGCTACGCGCTGACCCATGGCATTCACAGCCGGCTGGATAGTACCATTGGGCAGATTAGCTCCCTGGTGGAAGCCGGCAATATTTACGTTAATCGCAACATTATCGGCGCGGTGGTGGGCCTACAGCCCTTTGGTGGCCATGGCCTATCTGGCACCGGCCCTAAAGCCGGCGGGTCCTTCTATTTACAGCGGCTTTCCCAGGGTGCTTGGACCCTACCCGAGTTGGACCAGCAGCCCCAGGCTGACGAAGACCGTTTAGCAACGGTGGAAAAACTAATTGCCGCCCTAGATTTCAACCACGAACAGCGGGTGAAATTGGCGGGCCTCATGGGTGAAAGCCGTGTGCATCAGCTGCGGGGCGCCAGCGCTGATTTAAATGGCTATACCGGTGAACGGGATAGCCTGTTCTGGAAAGCGCCCGAAGCGGTGTCTTTACTAGGTGGAGATATATTCCAAAGCGTTTGCGCCCTCATTCAGCTGGCGGCCATCGGTACCGTGGCACAAATTCCCTTAGATCACCCGCTAGCTTGCTGGGCCGAGCACGGTCCTGAGCTGATTAGGGTTAAGAAAGGCTATTGCCCAATCGTGGTGGCACTGGAATGGCTGCCGGCCGCCCAACGCCAACTCATTGCCCAGCAGGAAGGGCCCATTGTAAAAATAATTGATGCCAGTAAAGGTCTAGATGTGTTACAGCTCTTTGAGGAAGTCTGCCTGTCTGTGAATACTACCGCCACCGGCGGCAATGCTTCGCTTATGGCCCAAGCGGACGGCTAACTGGTTGTGGCCATAATTTATGGGATTAAATCCATGTAAATAAGGGATAAAACCGGCTAAGCCACTAACTTAGAATGTCCTTTTCGCAAAAGGAGACGTTTTATGCGTTTTTTCAACATTCAAGTGCGCTACCGTTACCCGATGTTCTCTGTCGCCCTTGGCGTTTTTATCGCGGTACTGGTAGCCCAGTGGTTTAGCCAATTAACCTTTGCCGATTCGTGGAATCAGGCATTTTTTACTAGTTCCCTTAAACAGACTTTTAGTCTGCAAACCCTAATTATCGCGGCGGCTATGGCCTTAGTTTTAGCTCTGCGCCGTTCCTACAATAATGACCTCAGCATTGCCATTGCATTGGCAATTTTTTTCATTCTGCCGGTGATTTTTAACCTGGATTATTTCCAACAGCTGATGAATCAGCCAGGTGCAGCCAGAAAATTCCTAGTTATATTCCTTAAATACCTATTTCCTGCCATCTTTGTGGCCGGTGCTGTCCATTGGATATTGCCCCAGGCCGGTTTTAGTGGCCGCCATACCATTTATTACAGCTATCCCTTTGTGCGCGTAGTTGTCGGCTTCCTTGTGTTATTGCCGCTAGCTATTTTTTTTATCGCACTGATTTTTCCCGCGTCAGCTCTGGGTGCTAGTGTTGCTAAGGCACGGCTTAATACGGTGGAAACGATTGTTTGGCTGTATAAAAACTTTTTTATTGAGAGCCTGGCACTAGGGATATGGTTAAGCTTTTGTCGTAGTCTGCGGGACGCGGGAGGAATGATGAATGCGGTTGGCTCATTCCTAGCCATTACCCTAGTGCTGGCGCTATTTTCCCGCGGTGGAATTGGGCAGTTTTTGCTTTATTCCCAGCAAATGAACTATTTCATGACTCTTGCCATTCTTCTAACTGCATTTATAGTGTTGCCGGTTAGTCCGACCCGTCTACCGCAGCTGGGCTATGTGTGCTTTAGTGTTGCCTGCGCCATGCTGTGGAGTACGCTGTTACTGAAATTGCTGCAATTAATAGTTGGACTAGTAGTTCGCTAATATACCGACGGACGGGCGCTTCTCCTGTATGTATTTAAAGCATTATTTACATACATGAGAAG
>CAUSQL010000051.1:0-9573 GCA_963533935.1 uncultured Cardiobacteriaceae bacterium | reverse complement strand
TGCTTGCTGTGCTTGCTGTGCTTGCTGTGCTTGCTGTGCTTGCTGTGCTTGCTGTACCGCCGGCTGACCCTGCTGGGCCATGGCCTTAAGATCGGCTAATTTGGTCTTGGGCGCTTCTCTCTTCGGTTCGGGCTGGCCATAGGGGCGGCAGTTTGGACCGGTGGGCTTGCTGTAAATGTTCTCCATGCCGTCCTCATTGCAGACGTAGAGGTCCAGCTGGGCAAAACTATGGGCTGACATAAATAGAGCCAGCCATAAGAGAGACTTCTTGTTAATTTTCATCTTTAAAATAAAACTTTCCTAAATTAATTACTGAATCCCAGCGTCCGTTTTCCTTTTTCCATACACGGGTGGCCGGGAAAATTTCATTATTATCGATTAATTTTTGAATTTCATCTTCGGATACTAATCCCACCCGTTCACCATTGGCATTAATATAGAAATATTCTTTAACGGTGGAAAAGGCTGGCCGTTTATTTTTCGGCTCAATTATTTCCGCCTTAATGGGCAAACTATTTAATTGCTCCACGTCGAAATCCTCATTGGCTTCGGCATATTCTGCGCCCTTATCTATTGCTTCCACTATTTCCGCATCAATTAATACCAAATTTAATCCTGCCTCTTCCAATAATAATTTACTCATGCGCGTGAATAAATAGTCAGGCAGGTGCTGCATATGGATTTCCGGCCGAAATTCCTCCTGATTAACTTCCTGACAAACCACATCGCTGAAATGCTGAACGATATGGTTTATGCAATGGGGGTAATTCAATACCTGGCCGCTTTCCCGATATTCCAAAAGAATATTCCGTGCCAAACTTTCCTTGTTATCTAAAATAATAGTTATATTGCCGCCTACCGTATAAATCTTATCGGCACCAATTAGGCGGGAATGCCATTGGGTTTCCAGGGAGAAATCACTAATGAATAAAATAAACTCGAAACTTTCATTATCAAATTTATGAATGCCGCTGGGTAAAAAACGTTGGTCTTTCTGATTAAAAATTACCGCATCCTGATTGGCGGAATTTAATTCCACAATACATTCGCCCCGGGGCAGGGATTTAATGGCGACCGTATCGCTGGATTTAATGGTTGGCATTACTTTTTTAGATGAAAAAAACTGCATTATCTTCTTCCCACAATAGATTTAACTGTTAAGCGGCATTATAAAAAATAACCGGCTCAATAGCCCTGAAAAGCGGTCGGCTCCTGGATTCCATTGAGTAATAAGCCCGCCGGCGGCGTCAAACCGGTCAGCCGCAGCTGCGCCTGCGCCCACTGGGCCGGACTCATCTGCAAATTCACCACCAGATAGAGGCGCTCTACCAGCTGCGCCAGCAGCAGGCCACTATCCGCGGCTAGCAGCGGTGGCAGGTCCAGCAAAATAAAGTCATAGCCCTGGCGGGCGTTAGACAGCAGCCGCTCCAGCTCCAGCCAACGGTTCAGGCCCTGCATGGGCCCAAGGCTGAGCAGGTCTAAATTTTCCTGGGCCGTGGCCTGAATGCCTTCACTGAGGGCGCCGGCGGGCGCGGCCGCCAATTTGAAGGCCCGGGCCAGACTCGGCCGGGCGCCGTTACCGTCAATGAGCAAACTCTTGCGCCCACTCTGGGCCAGCAGCACCGCCAGATTCATGGTGCAGAAGCTGCCGCCCTGGCCGGGCACCAGGCTGGCCAGGCCGATGAGCTTGGCTTCCGAAAAATAGATTTGCCCCCAGAGCGGCCGCAGGGCCAGCAGGGCCGGGTCTTCCAGCTGTTCGAGGGCTAAGACCTGACCGGGCCGCGCCGCCGCACTGCGGGGCAGGCGACCGATTAGCGGGCCCAGGCCCTGCAAATCCTGAAGGCCGATGGCCGGACTGCGTGGCAGGTAATAGGCCAGGCCCAGTAGGAGGAACAACATGGCACCGCCACTTAAATAGGGCCAGGCCGCCGGGCCCACCACTTCACCCCCGCCCACGCTGAGGATTTCGCCCCAGGGCCGCGGCTCCGCTAGCTGCGCCAACTGCTGCTGTAAATGCTGCCGGCGGCTCTCCAACTGCCGGTATTCTTCCTGGAATTTCAGCGCCTGCCAGCGGTCTTCCGGGGCGCTATCCAGTTGTTTTTCCAGGCGATTTTTATAATCACTCAATAATTTAATCTTCTCCAACAGCGCCCGATAGCTGGGGTGGTCTTTGGTGTAAAGCTCCGCTAATTTCTTCTCCTCGCTGGCCAAATCGCTCAGCTGTAACTTCAGCTTTAGCAGCGCGTCCAGGCCGGCGGTGCCGTCCAGATTTAGGCCGCTGCCCTGGTCGAGGAAGCGCGCCCGCCGGTCCTCCGTCAATTTTTTCAGTGCCGCCTCATTGCTGTGCAGCTCTTCCTGCAACCGCTGCCGCTGCTGGGTCTGCCCCTGGCGGGCCGTCCGGTTTTTCTCCGCCAAATATTCATCAAGTAAATCCCGCAGCAGCTGGCGGCTCTGCGGATAGGGGCCGGTGAAATCCACCACCAGCCGGCCATTGCCCCGCTCGTGCACCTGTAGGGCCCGGCGCAGCGCCCGCGCCACCGTGGCCGGCGCCAGCGCCGTGATTTGCAGCGGCTGGTCCACGGTCAGGGGTGAAGGGTGGCAGCGCTGGGCTTTTAAGGAACATAGCTGGCTGCCGCTCCCGGCCGGCACCAGCAGCAGCGGCGGATTTACAGAACCCAACTCCGCCGGCGTGAACGGCGGCGCTTCTTCCCCCGTCCACCAGCGCTGCAACTGGTCCCAGAGCCGATGGCCCGGCGGCGACAGGTACTCACTGCGCCAGGCCAAAGCGGTGGCCCGGGTCCGCAGCTGTTCCTCCAAGTCCAGGGCGAGGGCCTCGCCGGCCACCGGCATTTCCACCACCGCGCGGCTGTGGTAAAGGCGCGGCTGGTGAATCAGCAGCAGCAGCCCGGCCAGCAGCCCGAGGCTGAGCCAGAGTAGCAGGCGCTGGCGCAGGGGCCAGAGTCGGGCCAGCAGCGCCCTCATGGGCCCAATTCCTCGGCCCATTGCCGGGCCGCCGCGTCCATTTGTTTAAAGACCTGGCGGAAGGCCTCCTCATCGTGGCCGTAGGGGTCGGGGATTTTTTTATCGGCGAAGAGCTGCACCTTATGGGCGGCCTGGGGGTTAAGGGCCTGGGCCTTCAGCCGCTGCCATTCTTCCATGACGAGAATCAGGTCGAACTCGTCCATGAGGGCGGCGGTGAGCTGCTGGGGCCGGTGGTTGTCCAGGTAAATTTGATGTTCGGCGGCGATGCGCTGGGAAAGCGGGTGGGCCTGACCATTGACCACGGCGGCCAGGCCGGCGGAGCGGACGATTTTCCGGGGTAGATAGTGCTGTAAGAGCCGCTCGCCGGTGGGGGAACGGCAGATATTGCCGAGGCAGACCACAAGAATTTTTTCGGGCGTCATGATTTTCTCCGTGCTGTGATGGGCTAGATTCTAAAGGCTTGACCGGGGCCCTTCAGCTTATTTACCGACAGACGGGCGCTTCCCCTGTATGTATTTAAGGCCTAAATACATACAGGGGAAGCGCCCGTCTGTCGGTAAAAACCCATTTAAGCGCGCAGCAGCGCCAGCCGCAGCTTACTCAAGGCCAGGCAGAGCAGGAACAGCCCGCTCTGGCACAGCACGATGGTGGCGCCCGGCGAACTATTGAGATAAACGCTCAGCAGCAGGCCGGCCACCGTGCTCAACACCGACACCAGCACCGCCCAGCCCATCAGGCCGGCGAAGCTACGCGCCAGCAGCTGGCCGCAGAGACCCGGGCCAATCAGCAGGGCCACCACGAGAATTACGCCCACCGCCTGCAGTGCCGCCACCGTAATTAAGGTGAGTAACACCAGCAGCAGGTTCCCCAGCCCGCGCAGGTTCTGGCCGGCCAGCTGGCCCTGCACCGGGTCAAAGACGAACAGCATTAAATTCCGCCATTGCAGCAGCAGCACCACGATGATTAGGGTGGCCACCAGCATGATTTGCCCACTCTGGGCCGGGGCCAGGCCGAGCAGATTGCCCAGCAGCAGATGGGTTAAATGCTTGCCGCCGGGGCCGAAGGCCACGCCCAGGGCGAAGAGAAAGCTGAAGCTGATGCCCAGCAGGCTATCGCTCTTCAGGCTGCTGCGCCGTTCCAGCCAGGCGGTGAGGGAGGCGCAGCTGAGGCCGGCGGCGAAGGCGCCCAGCATCAGGGGCAGGCCCAGGGCGTTGGCCAGGGCGACGCCCACTAGTATGGCGTGGGAAATGGCGTCGGCCATCAGCGACCAGCCCTTTAGGACGAGAAAACAGGACAGCAGGCCGCAGCTGACGGCGATGAACAGGGCCACCACCAGGGCCCACTGCATGAAGGGGTAGGAGAGGGCTTCCGCCATGAAATCCAACATCAGGTGCGCCTCCGCAGCAGGCGCCGCGCCAGCAGCACGGTGAAGAACAGCAGGCTCTGGAGAATTACCACCGCGGCGCCGGTGTTCACATTGAGGAAATAGCTGGCGTAGGTGCCGATGAGGGCGGTGCTCGTACCGATGCAGAAGGCCCACAGCAGCACGGCGCCGAAGGCGCGGCCGAGCATGTAGGCGGTGGCCCCCGGAGTGATTAAGAGGGCGATGACGAGTATGGCGCCGACGGTCTGGAGCGCCGCCACCACCGCCGCACTGACCAACAGGAAGAAGGTCCAGCGCAGCGGCCCCACCCGCAGGCCGCAGGTGGCCGCCTGCACCGGGTCGAAGAACAGCAGCATTAAATCCCGCCACTTCAGGGCGAGGAACAGCAGGGCCAGGACCGCCACCAGCAGCAGCTGCACCATGTCGCCGTCGTCGAGGGCGAGAATGTCCCCCTCGATGACCGCCTGCAAATTCACCGCGCTGGGATACATGGAACTGATGAACAGGCCCAGGGCGAAAAAGCTGGTGAAGACGAAGCCGATGACCGCGTCCTGCTTAAACCTGGTCAGCCGCCGCAGCAGCAGCATGGCGGAACCGGCCAGCAGCCCGGTGCTTAGGGCGCCGACCCCGTAGGGCAGGGCCCACAGATAGGCCAGGGCCACGCCGGGCACCACCGCGTGGGACAGGGCGTCGCCGATGAGGGACCAGCCCTTCAGCAGGAGAAAGACCGACAGCAGGCCGCAGAGGCCGCCGACCAGGGCGCTGCACAGCAGGGCGCGCCAGATGAATTCGTAGTGGAGCGGTTCGAGAAAGTAGCTCATAGGGTCTTGCCCTCCTCGTTGAAGACCGCCGGGTGCTCGTCGTCGCTGATGATGTTTAAACCGGCCAGGCCCACGTTCTTCAGGGCGCTGCCGAAGGCCAGTTCCAAATTGGCCAGGTTGTAAATGTCCTGCACCGGCCCCTGGGCAATGACCGTGCGGTTCAGCAGTATGGTTTCATTGCAGAAGCGCGGCACGGCGCCCAGGTTGTGGGTGGACACCAGCAGCAGGTAGCCGGACTGCCGCAGTTCGCCCAGCAGCTCCATGACCGCGAATTCCGTCTGCACGTCCACGCCGGTGAAGGGTTCGTCAAGGAGAATGACGCGGCTTTCCTGGGCTAGGGCGCGGGCGAGAAACACCCGCTTGCGCTGGCCGCCGGACAGTTCGCCGATTTGCCGCTTAGCCAAGGGGGCGATGGCGAGCCGCTCCAGGGCTGCCTGCACCTTAGCCCTATCCTCCGGCCCGGCGCGGCGGCGCCAGTTCATGTGGCCGTAGCGGCCGAGCATGACTACTTCTTCCACCAGTATGGGGAAGCTGTGGTCGATGTGGTCGTTCTGCGGCACGTAGGCCAGGCCGTTGTGCTTGAGGGCCTCGGCCACCGGCGCCCCGTTGAGGCGAACCCGGCCGCGGGCCACCGGCACCAGGCCCATGATGGCGTTAAAGACCGTGGACTTGCCGCTGCCGTTGGCGCCGACCAGGGCGCAGCAGTTGCCGCCGGTCAGCTGAAAATTCACGTCGTGGACGGCCTCATGGCCGTTGCCATAGACCACGGACAGGTTTTCCACCTGCAGTAGGATTTCACTCATGTTTAACCTCACAATGCTTTTAGGAAAATTCTACAACCGCCGGCGGGCTCAGTTAGCTCCTTAAAATACAAACGGACGGGCGCTTTATATGTATGTAATTAAGGCCGTAAATACATACATATAAAGCGCGTAGCGCGTGAGACCGCTAGGTCGAACAACCGCCCGTCCGTCGGTAAATATCAGGGGAACTGCTCCAGACTGCTGAGATAGGACAGCACCGCCGGCGGTATTTCCTTAATGTTCCGCTCGCCGGCGAGAAAGCGCTGGCGCAGTGGCGTGGCGCTTAAACCCTCGTAGTTGTCCACGGCGACGAAGGGCCACTGTGGGAAATAATCCAGATAGTAGGAGCTGGCGTCCTTTTTGTGGCCGATGAGGCCGATTTTCTCGCCCAGCAGCGCCGCCCGCTGGCGAATGACCGCGCACCAGTCCTCGTCCTTTTCCTGGTCAAGCATGGCGTGGAATTCCACCCGGCGAAATTCCGGCGCCGTCAGCGCCAGGCGAAACATTTCCACCCGCTCCTGGGCAGTCCAGTAATTCTTGGCCGTGCGCGCCTCCTGGGCCGAGCCGAGAAAAATCAGCAGCCGCTCCGCCCGGGCCAGGGCCTGTTCCACCACGGACAGGTGGCCGTAGTGCAGCGGCTGGAAGCGGCCGATAAAGATTAAACCGTTAAATTCCATGGCATTTCCCTAAAATTGCAGTTTTACACCGGGAATTTTATGCAATTAAGTTTTCAGCTTGAACCCCAGGACGGGGCGCGGCTCGCCGAGTTGGCCGGCCCCCTCAACGACCATTTCCAGCTCATCGAAGACAGCCTGAACGTCCATATCGCCAGCCGCGGCCACCTGTTCACCCTGACCGGCGACGAGCACAAATGCCTGCAGGGGCGCTTCGTGCTGGAAAAGCTCTACGGCCAGACCGGCGCCAACGTGCTGAACCGGGACGACGTGCACCTGGCCCTGCGCGAGGCGGGGGCAACGCTGATTAGCGAGTTTAAGACCCATCAGGAGGGGGAAGAAATCACCATCGAAAGCCGCCGCGGGCTCATTCGCGGCCGCGGCACCAACCAGAAGCGCTACCTGCGCCGCATCATGGAGCACGCGGTGAACTTCGGCGTCGGCCCCGCCGGCACCGGCAAAACCTATCTGGCGGTGGCCTGCGCCGTTTCCGCTTTGGCCCAGGACCGCATTCGCAAAATCCTGCTGGTGCGGCCGGCCATTGAAGCCGGCGAGCACCTCGGCTTTCTCCCCGGCGACCTGCAACAGAAAATCGACCCCTACCTGCGACCGCTCTACGACGCGCTGAACGACCTGCTGGGCAGTGAGCGGGCGGCGAAATTGCAGGAGCGGGGCGTCATCGAAGTGGCGCCGCTGGCCTACATGCGCGGCCGCACTCTGAACGACGCCTTCATCATTCTCGACGAGGCGCAGAACACCACCGTGGAGCAGATGAAGATGTTCCTCACCCGCCTGGGCTTCGGCTCCACCGCGGTCATCACCGGCGACATCAGCCAGGTGGACCTGCCCAAGGGGGTAACCTCCGGCCTGGCCAACGCCATCAAGGTGCTGAAGCCCATTGCGGAAATCTCCTGCACCCAGTTTGAAACCAAGGACGTGGTGCGCCACCCGCTGGTGCAGAAAATCATCGAAGCCTACGGCGATTACCGTGAAAAAACTGATTATTGACCGGCAGGAGGCCTACGCCGGCACGGCGCCGCTGCCGAGCCAGGCGCAGCTGGAATTGTGGCTTAGCACCGCCGCCGCCCATTTTGAGTTCACACGCACGCCGGAACTGACGGTGCGACTAGTGAACGACGGGGAAATTCGCCAGCTGAACCGGGATTACCGCCACAAGGATTACGCCACCAACGTGCTGTCCTTCCCGGCCGAGGCGGATTTGCCGACGGAGAGCCAGCTGCTCGGCGACCTGGTCATCGCCGCCGACGTGGTGCAACGGGAGGCGGCGGAGCAGGGCAAGGAGCTGTGGCACCACTGGGCGCACCTGTGTGTGCACGGCCTGCTGCACCTGCTGGGTTACGACCATCAGAACGACGAAGAAGCGGAGGAAATGGAGGGGCTGGAAATAGAAATTCTGGCGGAGCTGGCCATTGCCAACCCCTACGAAGAATAAAAACATACAGCTAAAGCGCGTAGCGCGTGAGACCGCTAGGTCGAACAACCGCCTAGTTGTTTGTAAAAGAGCTAATTACAAACAGACGGGCGCTTTCCTTGTATGTAAATTAGGCCTTTAATGAGGTCATTAAATGAACGTGGGAACCACGTGGGCAATGAGTTCTGCACCTTCGGGCGCGATACAGGCCGGAAGCAGCGCACAGCGCCCAATTAATTAACCCAACGGCCATAAACCGGTTAAATACAAACAGACGGGCGGTTCTTCGCAACTTCATTGCTCAGGCGCCGTCTGTTCGATTAACAAACAGACGGGCGCTTCCCCTGTATGTAATTAGGGCTTAATTACATACAGAATAAGCGCCCGTCTGTATTTATACAGCGGGTGCGTGAGGCATAAGCCGAACAACCGCCCGTCCGTCGGTAAATTAGAACCCTAGCCGGTATTTCTTAGGCCCGCTGCAATGGCGTTAATGCTGCGAATCAGCGGGTCCTGCACCTGCTCACTGGCGCTGGCATTGATGCGGCTGCGGCGCAGCAGTTCGATTTGCATGTAGTTCAGCGGGTCCAGGTAGGCGTTGCGCCAGGCCATGGACGCCCGCAGCTGCGGCTGGTCGCTGAGAATTTCCTCCTCCTTTAAAAACCGTTGCAGCTGGCTTCTGGTCAGCTGGTACTCGGCCATAAAGGCGTCCATGACCCGCTGGCGCAGCGGCTCGTCCCCACACAGGCGGGCGTAGGCGGCGGCAATCTGTGGTTCCGTCTTCGCAAAGCCCATTTCCACATTGGAGATGAAGGCGCTGAAAAACGGCCAATGCTCCAGCATCTCGCTGATTTTCCCCTCCTCCTCCGGACGAACGGCGGCCAGCGCACTGCCCAGGCCAAACCAGGCCGGCAGCGTGAAGCGGGCCAGGGACCAGGCGAAAACCCAGGGAATGGCGCGAATGGTCTGCTTGGTGGGCGTGCCCTTCTTCCGGTGCGACGGCCGCGAGCCGATGTTCAGCAGGGAAATCTCCTGAATGGGCGTGGCCTGGCTGAAGAATTCATAGAGCCCCTCGGTGTGGTCGGTCAGCGCCCGGTAGCGCTCCTCGCCGCCGGCCGCCAGCCGCTCGACGATGGCTTCGTAGTCCTTCAGCTCCGGCGGGTTGCGGTCGAAGCGGGTGGAACTGGCCTTCAGGGCGCCGGTGATGCCCACGGTCAGTTCGTCGGTGGCGGTTTCCGCGTTGGCGTACTTGGCGTAAAGCACCTCGCCCTGTTCGGTGAACTTAATTTCCCCCTGCAGGGTGCCGGCGGGCTGGGCGACGATGGCCCGGTGGGTCGAACCGCCGCCGCGGCTGACCGAACCGCCCCGGCCGTGGAACAGGCGGGTTTTCAGCTGGTAATCCTTGGCGATGGCGAGAATGTGCTGCTGGGCCCGGTAGAGCTGCCAGGCGCTGGTGAGAATGCCGCCGTCCTTGGAG
>CAUSQL010000050.1:0-9841 GCA_963533935.1 uncultured Cardiobacteriaceae bacterium | reverse complement strand
GCAGGTCAGCCACGAGCCGGACAACCCGGACCAGCGCATCGCCGAGGACGTTTATTTATTGGTGGAAAAAAGCCTACAGCTGCTGCGGTCGCTGTTTTCCAACATCTACAAGCTGGTGGCCTACATCGCCATACTTTCCGGCCTTTCCGGGGTCATTCGCCTTTGGGGCTACGAAATTCACCACTATCTGGTGTGGGTGGCGCTGCTCTATTCCTTAATCACCACCCTGCTCGGCCACTGGGTCGGCCACCCGCTGCACGTTCTGAACATCGAACGGCAGCACCGGGAGGCGGACTATCGGGCCACCCTGCTGCGGGTCCGCGACCACGGCGAGCAAATCGCCTTCTACGGCGGGGAACAGCAGGAGCGGCGCCGGCTGGGCGAGCGTTTCGCCGAGATTCGCCGCAACTGGCAGGCGCTACTGGAGCGGGAATTCAAGCAGGAGGCCTTCTGGGCCATCTACGTGCGGGTTAGCATTCTGATTCCCATCTTTGCCACCTTGCCCATGTACCTGGCCGGCCGCCTCACCTTCGGCGACATGATGCAGACCCGTTCCGCCTTCGCCCGGGTGCAGGACGGCTTCGGCTGGTTTCTCGACAGCTACCGCAATTTGATTGAATGGTCGGCGGTCATCAGCCGGCTGCACGGCTTCCGGGCGGCGCTGGCCCAGGTGCCGCCGGTGCCGGAGCGCCTACCGGCGGAGGTGCTAAGCCTCGACGCCGTACAGCTGCACCGGGCCGACGGCCAGCCGCTGCTGGAGCATTTATCCTTCACCCTCCGCGCCGGCCAGTGGCTCCAGCTGGCCGGGCCCAGCGGCATTGGCAAATCCACCCTGCTGCGGGCCATCGCCGGCCTCTGGCCCTACTACCGCGGCACCATCGGCCACCCGGCCGGGCCGGTGCTCTTTCTGCCGCAGCAGCACTATTTGCCCCAGGACAGCCTGCGCGCCAGCCTGCACTACCCGTCGCCGCCGGGCCGCTGGGACGACGGGGAACTGCGCCGGGTGCTGAATTTGGTGGGGCTGGGCTGGCTGGCCCCGGAACTGGACAGAAGCTGCACCTGGCAGCAGGTGCTGTCCGGTGGCGAACAGCAGCGGCTGAGCCTGGCCCGGGCCCTGCTGCAGCGGCCGGCGCTGCTGATTATTGACGAGGCGACGAACCAGCTGGACGAAGGAGCCGCCCTCGAACTGATGGCCCTGCTGCGCCGGGAACTGCCCGATGCGGCCCTGCTCTTCATTTCCCACCAGCGGCTGGCGGTGGGACTGGGGGCGGAGCAGCTGCCGCTGACGGACTTCATCGCCGGTAGCTGATTAAACATACAGTGGGGCGCTTTGGTTGTATGTATTTATAGCGTTAATTACATACAGCCGAAGCGCCCTGCTGTCTGTAATTAGGTTTATACAAACAACTGGACACTTCTAGTGTCTGTAAATGGCGCTTAATGGGGGCCAACTAGGGTGAGCACGCACAGCGTTGCGTCCGCAGGTAAAGACCTGTGTCCACGTGCCGCGTTAAACGTAAATTACAGACGGCTAAAGCGCCCCGTCTGATGCATGCAATTGATGCTAAATACATACAGCCTAAGCGCCTGTCCGTCGGTAAATTAATAATTAGGTGGCCTAATTAACGGGGCGATTCTTTGCCCTACGGACTCAGCGCTCCGTAGGTGGGTGCATGACGTGTGGCACTACTCCGCAATGCGACCGACTTTAAACATCGTGCCATTACTGATTTCCAACCATTCATTTAACAAAAATGCAGTAATGACAATTTATAACCGGGGCAGCTATACTGCCACTCAGTTTGTCTGGTTTTATTGTTGCAACTCAGATTTTGCTGGCCTTTTAACCCATTTAATTGTCAAAAATTGATTTTTTATTATCACTTTGGAGAATAAATATGAAAGTGAAAGCACTTGCCCTGATAATCGCCGCTGCCCTAAGCGCCTGCGGCGGTGGAACAGTGAACCCCAATCTAAGTCTATTTGTGCCGCGCGTTGACGGCTCATTAAATGATAACGGCCCGCAACCTACCAGCGCGCCACAACCTACCGCGACTGCCAGCCCCACCATTGCTCCGGCACCGGAGCCCACCGGCAACAACGGTGGCGGCGGCAATGCCACGCCAACGGCCACACCGACAGACACTGCCACGCCAAGCACTTCACCCAGTGCCACGGCTACTGCTACACCTAGTGCGACTGCAACGGTTACTCCGAGCACTTCACCTAGTGCTACAGCCTCACCAAGTACTACTGCGACGGCTACAGCACTCCCTACTCCAAACCATGTAGTTCATCGTCAATCTATAATTTTCCCAATCAGTGGAGATGAAATTGATGATGAATTTAGGGCTTCTGTACTGGGAAATGGACAAAATATTCCATTTGCCATGATTAACGCAGATGCTAAAGACGCAGATCGTCTAATTGCTTCCTATAAGGCTGCCGGGATTACGCCTATCATAGGTATCAGTATGCAATATGTCAGTGGACGTAGAGAGCAATTTGAAGAAGTTGTTGAAAAAGTTATAAGTAAATATCCGGATGCAGCTGGATTCTCTATATATAGAATTGGTCATAATATTAATGCTCCTTTTAACCCTGAATACTATCGCTCAATCTACTTAACTAGGGTGCAGTATATTTACGAATATATTAAGAGTAAAAACCCGAATTATTTAGTAATTATGGATGTGCATCCACTTAGAAGAAGCTTCTATAAAGAGGCTGATAATTCAGACATTGAGAAAGCCGC
Organism: uncultured Cardiobacteriaceae bacterium; assembly: GCA_963533935.1. Classification (GTDB taxonomy): domain Bacteria; phylum Pseudomonadota; class Gammaproteobacteria; order Cardiobacteriales; family Cardiobacteriaceae; genus CAUSKK01. The sequence goes on along the minus strand of CAUSQL010000050.1, from coordinate 7,086 downwards.
TAACTTCGCTGATATTCTTGTAACTAATGTTACTGACGCTGGAATGTATCTAAGTCCTGATTATGAAGTAGGTGGTGCTTGGGTGAGTAATCCAGCTAATAGTAATAGAATCATGCACATAGTGAACTATACCTATCCAGAGCAATATAATGAGGTTATTAGGCTATCTCGCCGCCGCAATGCTCAATGGTTGTTTGTTAACGATTGGGGGCGTATTGAATACAATAAACCAGTTAAATTCGATGAATTAGTTAGAGCAATTAATACTGCTGAGAAGCCAGAGGTTTATATAGGTCGACCATTGATAACAAGAACCCCAACGGCTACCGCCAGCGCCACACCATCAGCTACGGCGGCGGCTAACAATGCTGGTAATCCGTTCATCAACCGGGCGAACAATGCGGCCAACAACCTGCAAAACGCTCTGCAGAAGCAGCAGGATCAGCTTAATGCCATTGATAGCGTTAAGGTCTCAGCCCGCCGCGATGCCAACGGTAAAGTTAACGTTGATAACGGCAAAGGCCCCGACGTCGATAAGGCACAAAAGGCCCCAACCAAATCTCTGGCGGGTAAAAATGGCGGCCTGATGCTAGACGTGGCCCGCCAGTTCTACACCGTTGAAGAGTTGAAGGGCTTTATCAATGATGTGGCGGCCGCCAACGGCAAGTTCTTCCATCTGCACTTGTCTGACAACGAGAACTTCGCCCTTGAGAGTGAAATTCTCGGTCAGACCGCTGAAAAAGCCACCCGCAGCCGCGATGGCGTTTACACCGGTCCGCTGGGCAATAACTTCTATAGCAAGGAGCAAATCCGCCAGTTGGCCCAATACGCCAGCAGTCGCGGCGTTGAGCTGGTGCCGGAGGTTGATTTGCCAGGCCACTCCGCCTTCATCTACGAATTGCTAAGTAAGAGCAATCCGAAATTGGCGAAACAGGCCTTCGGTGGCGATAGCCAGGCAGCTACGAAGTTTGCCCAAGACCTGTATCTGGAAGTAGCGAAGCAGTTCACTGGCAGCAGACACTTCCACATGGGTGGTGATGACTTCACCGGTGCTGTTGAGCAGAACGCCAGCTACATCAGCTATGTCAATGCCAACGCCAACGCCCTTAAGGCCAAAGGCTTCACGCCGCGCATTTGGAACGATGGCGTGCTCGTGTCCAGCCTGGGTAAATTGGATAAGGCGGTGGAAATCACCTACCACGTCAGCGGCGGTGAGAAAGCCTCCATCACCAATTTGATTGGCAGCGGCTACAAAGTCATCAACTATGGTGGTCGTACCGACAACGCGGTGGAAGGCACAGCGCTGGCCGTCTGGAGTAAGAACGGTAAAGCGGTAAGTGGCGATAATCTGCGCACCAAGCTGCAACGGCAAATTGCTCCAGCGAGCAATAGTGACGAGGACGCTTCCAATCCCAACGGAGGTGCCAACAAGCGCTAAACCGCTAGGCTAAAAATCAAGCCCCTCTTCGGAGGGGCTTTTTTTATATACAGGGGAAGCGCCCGGCTGTAGGTAAATAGGCTTAAATGCGTATTTACTGACGGACGGGCGCTTCCCTTGTATGTTTAAACATAAAGCCCCCGACCGACGCCGAGGGCTGCCTATTCAGAATTAGAACTGCACCGATACCGGCTGCTGCTGTTCCTGGGGAATCTCCAGCAGGTCGGCGGCGGTGAACTTAAAGTAGCCGGCAATCAGGTTGGCCGGGAATTGCTGGCTGCCGTTGTTATAGTCCGTGGCCGCCTCGTTGTAGTACTGGCGGGAAAAGGCAATGCGGTTTTCCGTGGAGGCCAGCTCCTCGCTGAGCAGGGCCATCTGCTGATTGGCCTTTAAATCCGGGTAATTTTCCACGGTGGCGAAGAGGGCGGCCAGCCGGCTGGCCAGCTGCTGGTTCGCCGCGCTAATTTCCTTAATTTGTCCGGACTTCAGGGCGTCGCTGGCCAAATTCCGGGCGGCGATGACCGCCTCCAGCGTTTCCCGCTCGTGCTGCATGTACTTCTTCGCCACTTCCACCAGATTGGGAATCAGGTCATAGCGGCGCTGCAGCTGCACGGCGATTTGGTGGTAGGCGTTCTGCACCTCGTTGCGGCGGCGAATCAGCTGGTTGTACAGGCTAATCAGGTACAGCACCAGCAGGGTCACAGCGGCGATAACTATGATAGCGGTCATGGTTTTTCTCCTAGGAATTGCGGGAAATATCAGTATAAACCCTTAGAGATTGGCCAGCATGCCGCGAAAAATCAGGTCAGGTTCCAGCTGATAGTTGGGCCGGTCGCTGAAAAGTATGGAGGCATCGCCGCCGAAGGCAAAGCGCTGGAAATAGTAGCCCCGCTGCTGTTCCAGCTCCGTAGCCAGGCCTTCCACCCCCGCCGGCAGCGCGTGGTGAATGCCGGCGCCAATGCAGGTGGCCGTGTCTTTGCCGAGGAAATTCGCCGTCCAGCGCATGGGCACCAGCCGCTGGGTGTGATTCAGCAGGGCATTTTCCGCCATGCGGATGCCGGGCAGGATAAAGCCGCCCAGGTGCTGGCCGTCGCTGTCCACGGCGTCGAAGGTAATGGCCGTGCCACAGCCCACCACCACCAGCGCCTGGCCACAGAGGTCGCGGGCGCCGAGCATGGCCAGGTAGCGGTCGGTGCCGAGGGTTTCCGGCCGCTCGTAGGCCACGGTTAATTTCGTCCCCGTGCGCTTCTGCGGGCGGAAATGGTAAATGCGCCGCTGCCACAGGCGCCAGGCCAGGGCGCTCATGTATTCCTCCACCTCCGGATTATTCACCGAAGAAAGGGCGATTTTCTGCGGTTCCGGCAGCAGGTGCCAGGCGCGGTAGAGCCGTTCCTGCCAGTTATCCCGGTAGGACAGCGCCTCCACCACCGTGGGAATGGTGCGGCCAAAGAGCCACTTTAGGCGGGAATTGCCCGCGTCAATCAGCAGGTACATGGTCGAGAATGCGCAGGCCGCTGAGGTACTCGGGCCGCGGCCCGGCGACGATGAGGCGGCCCTTCTGGTCGATGGCGTGGAGGCGGCGGCGCTGGCCGTTGTCCAGCTGGGCTTCCCGGCCGTAGAAGCAGTCCCAGTGGCGCCAGCGGTGATTTAGAGGCAGGTAGGGGCGCCGCCGCCATTCATCTAAAGCCTTTAACAGCGGTGCCATGAGCAAATCCAGCAGCTGGCTGGCATTTATCGGCAGTAGGGCGCCGAGGCCGGCGAAATCCCCCTGGCCCTGTAGATTCAGGCCGATGCCGATGACCGCCACCGTGTTAGCACCCTGGGGCACCAGGTCGATGAGGCAGCCCATCAGCTTCTGGCCGTGGCAATAAATGTCGTTGGGCCACTTCAGCTGGAGGCCGTCCAAATTCAGGTAATCAATGACCGTCAGCGCCACCAGCTGGGTGAGGCCGAGGTGGAGGGCGCTGGGCCCGTCCAGCAGCTGGCTGAAGGAGAAGGACAGCTGGCCGGGGGTATGCTGCCAGTTGGGGCCGCGCTGGCCGAGGCCGGCGCTCTGCACGTTGCTGCGGCAGAAGATGGGGGAATTCTTCAGCTGGTCGTGTTCGAGGATAAAGCGCTGGGTCGAGGGCAGCGTTTGGAAGTGGTAATAGGCGGCGAAGGTGCTTCGCCAGGATTCTTGGGACATAGCGATGGAAAAAGCCTAATTTTAACAATGGTGCTGCCCTAAATTTATTAACGGAAGAGACGGTGAATCCGCTGTTTAATTCTCTAGCAATTAAATTTTTTTATGCTCTAGTCAATTTATCTAAAAAAATAATTGGTCCGTGCTAGTCATTTGTTTTTAAACTAGAAAAACCAATGGATAATCCCGGTGAATTACTCTGCCCATTAATTCATGGCCGGCGCTTATTTATTGCCAATTACTTATTTAATTAATGGAATTTCTATGAAACGGAAACTACTTCCCTTCCTCATCGGTACGGCATTGGCGGGCTGCGGCGGTGGCGCGGCCAATCCGGCTTTAAGCAGCTTTATTCCGCGGGCGCCCGGCGACACGCTGAACAGTCCCACGCCGGCGCCAAATCCGGCCCCGAATCCCGCCCCGACGGCCACGCCTTCCTTCACGCCGAACCCAGGCGGCGGCAACGGTGGCGGCAATCAGCCCCCGGTTAATCCGCCGGCGCCCCCAAGTCCAACGGCCACACCGACGGCATCGCTTAATCCAACGCCAACGGTTACAAACAGCCCAAGCGCCCTGCCGTCGGTAAATCCTACGGCATCAGCACAACCAAGTGCTTCTCCCAGTCCGACCGTAACGGCAACGCCTTCAGCTACGCCAACCGCCAGCCCAACGATTACGCCAACGGCAGTGCCGAGCCCGACCGCTTCAACTAGTCCGACGCTAGCCCCAAGCCCAACGGCAACCGCCACACCAACGGCATCGTTTAATCCAAAGCCAACGATTACAAATACCCCAAGCGCCCTTCCGTCGGTAAATCCTACGGCATCGGCAACGCCTTCGGCGTCGGTAAGTCCATCGGTAACGGCAACGCCATCAGCTACGCCAACGGCGGTGCCGAGCCCGACGGCTTCAACTAGTCCAACGCTAGCCCCGAGCCCAACGGCAACGGCCACACCAACGGCAACCGCTACACCGACGGTATCGCTTAATCCAACGCCAACGGTTACAAACAGTCCAAGCGCCCTTCCGTCGGTAAGTCCATCGGTAAGTCCTACGGCAACGGCACAGCCAAGCGCTTCTCCCAGTCCGACCGTAACGGCAACGCCTTCAGCTACGCCAACGGCGGCGCCAAGCCCATCGGTGAGTGCCACCGCGTCCGTAACCGCCTCGGCCACGCCCACCACCGGCCAGCCACCGGCCCGCGAGTACGTGCCGGCGCCGGCCACCAGCTTCATCGCCAACGTCAAGGACTACGGCGCCAGGGGCAACGGCCAGACCGACGACACCGTCGCCATTCAGAAGGCCATTGACGCGGTTGCCGCCAAGGGCGGCGGCATCGTGGACGTGCCCGCCGGCACCTACCTCATCGACGCCATGCGGCAGGTCAGTTCCTACTATGAAACCAGCGGCCTGATTCTAAAGAGCAACGTGATTCTGCGCATGACCGACCGCACGGTGCTGCGGGAGCTGGCCAACGGTTCCCAATTCGCCTCGGTCATTGCCATCAGCGACGCCACCAACGCCCATATACTCGGCGGCATCATTGAGGGCGACCGCGACCGCCACACCGATGAATACGGCGAATGGGCCCACGGCGTGCGCATTAATAATTCCAATAACGTGGTCATCGAGAAGGTAACTTCGCGCAATAACTGGGGCGACGGCTTCTACATCGGCAAGCGCGCCACCAGCAATACGGCCACGGAAAATATCACCTTCCACCAGGTGAGAGCCGAACACAACCGGCGCCAGGGCCTGTCCATCACCTATGGCAAGAACATTAAAGTGTTGAAATCCGTCTTTAAAGATACCGACGGCACCGATCCGCGCGCCGGCATCGACATTGAACCGAACCTGAACGAGCAGGTCAGCAATGTGGAAGTGCGCGGCAATATCTTCACCGGTAACCGCTATGGCCTGGTGGCCTCGAACCACATGCACGGCGGCAGCACCTCCATAAAGGGCGTCTTCTTTGAAAGTAACATGGTGGCCGACAACCATGTGGGCATACTCTACGTGGGAGTCGTGGGCGGCAGCATTCGCAATAACAAGGTTTACCAGAAGCACGACATGCCGAAGGATTACCCCTACCATCACCAGTACGGCATTGAGCTGCGCAACGGCGCCGTCCAGGATGTAACCGGCATTAACGTTCGGGAAAACACCATCTACGGCGGTAACGTCATCGACCGCTACACCAGCGGCAACACCATCACCAATAACTACTTTAAAACCGCCGTCTACCTCTTCGGCACCGCCCAGCCGGGGCAAACCCTCACCGCCGAGGTTTACGACGGCGACTACGGCGAGCCGCGCCGCCACATGAGCGTGCAGGTGCCGCCCCAATCCGTCAGCAGCTACCGCTGGCTGGCCAATGGGGTGGAAATTCCCGGCGCCACCGGCCCCAGCTACACCCTGACCAACAACGAGCGGGGTAAAAAAATCACCGTGCAGGTGGCCTATAAGGACAACACCGGCCAGGCGGAAAGCGCCACCAGCGAGGCTTCGGCGCCGGTGGGTTATCAGAACCATGCGCCGATAAATATCACCGTTAATCCGCTGGTCATCTACGGCAACGAGGACCAGGCAGAAGTGGGGGTAATGAAGGCCATCGATGTGGACGCCGTCGATGGCCACACCTACCGCGTGAGCGACAGCCGCTTTGAGATTAACGGCGATATGCTGCGGCTGAAGAAGGGCCAGCGGCTGGACTACAGCAAGGTGAACAGCGTGAACTTCACCATTACCGCCACCGACAAAATGGGCGCCAGCTTTAGCAAGCAGTTCACCGCCTACGTGCGGGCGCCGCGCGGCGCGCCGGCCTTTGAATTCGGCGATTTCACCATTGATAACCGCACCGTTAAGGAGAATCAGCCGGGCGCCGTCGTTGGCCGGCTTAACCTGAACGACAGGGACATCGGCAAGACCCACAAATACTATGTGGTGGATAAGCGCTTCGAGCTGGTCAATGGCACCACGCTGAAGCTGAAGGACGGCCAAAAACTTGACTATGAAACGGAGCCGCTGGCGCGGGTGCACATCATCGCCAGCAATAGCGGTGGCCGCTCCATCATGAAGGAGTTCGTGCTCCAGGTGCTGGACGACCCGAACGAGAAGGTGGCCGGCGTGGCGGTGAGTGCTAGCAAAGACGCGGACGGCAAAACCACCGTTAAAAATGTGGCTTTAAATGGGGAAGATACAAACAGGGGAAGCGCCCCGTTGCATGTAAACGACGGGACAATTAGCTCTGAATCTAATAAGCAGAGCGAAGCCAAGGGCCTGCGCGTAGATTTAACCGCCCGCTATTACAGCTCGGACGAATTGCAGCGGCTGGTTGATGCGGTCAAGGCTGGCGGCGGCCAGTATCTGCAGCTGCGCCTGTCCTCGGACGACAGCTACGCCCTGGAAAGTGAGCTGCTGGGCCAGAGCACGGCCAATTCCCAACGTAATGCGGACGGCAGCTACA
>CAUSQL010000049.1:0-10069 GCA_963533935.1 uncultured Cardiobacteriaceae bacterium | reverse complement strand
CGCTGGTCCAGGGCGGGAAAGGGATTGGTCTTGCGTTCAAAGTAGGAAAACATGGGAAATTCCGTAATTAAAGAGGGAGCAATTATAGCGGCCGAATTTACAAACAGGAGAAGCGCCCGGCTGTTTGTAAATTCCCTGGCCACCGCTAGGATTTAAAATTAGCCCCAGTTAATTAGAGGAAAAGCCATGAACCAATACATACTCACCCTCAGCTGCCCCGACCGCGTCGGCATCGTGCACGCCGTTTCCGGCTTTCTCGCCGAACGGCAACTGAACATACTCACCTCGGCCCAGTTCTTCGACCCGGCCAGCAATCGCTTCTTCATGCGCGTGTCCGTGGCCGGCGGCAGCTGGCAACTGGCGGACATTACCGCCCAGTGGCAGCCGCTGGCGGCCCAGTGGCAGATGCAGTCCTCCTGGTTCGACCGGGCGCGCAAGCTGCGGGTGCTGCTGATGGTGTCCAAGGAGGGCCACTGTGCCAACGACCTGCTGTTCCAGGCGCAGCTGGGCCGGCTGCCCATAGACATCGTCGCCGTCGGTTCCAACCATCAAATTCTGGAGCCGCTGGCCCAGTTCTACCACGTGCCCTTCTACCACTGGCCCCTGGCCAACAAAGAGGATAGCGCCCGCCGGGAGCAGGAGGCCAAGCTGCGGGCCACGGTGGACGAATTGGCGGTGGACTTGGTGGTGCTCGCCCGCTACATGCAGATTCTGTCGCCGGCGCTCTGCCAATTCCTCGACGGCCGGGCCATTAACATTCACCACTCCTTTCTGCCGTCCTTTAAGGGGGCCAAGCCCTACTACCAGGCCCACGACCGCGGCGTAAAGCTCATCGGCGCCACCGCCCACTACGTTACCGGCGACCTGGACGAGGGCCCCATCATTGAACAAGACGTGGCGCGGGTGAATCACGCCATGGACGTGGCCAAGCTGACGGAAATCGGCAACGACATCGAACGGGCGGTGCTGGCGCGGGCGGTGCGCTACCAGGCGGAGCACCGCATCATTCTCAACGGCCACCGCACGGTTATCTTTAATTAGAGTTGGTCTTTTACCGACAACAGGGCGGTTCTTCTCCCTTCGGTCGCTGGCTTCGCCAGTCGCTGCGCTCAGGCTTCGCTTAGACTGTATGTAATTAGGGTCTAAATACATACATGTAAAGCGCCCCACCGTCGGTAATTAATCATTTACAAACAACCGGGCGCTTCAGCTGTTTGTATTTATGGCCCTCGGCGGGGCCAGCATTAATTCAGCCCATTTATCTCCCCATAAATAATCCGGGGCCACGGCCCCCGCATTTAAATCCCCATTAAGCTTTGGTAGGCACGGCCGCCGGCGCCGCTGGCTACAATCCCGTCAGTGGTTTTCTACAACGGGAGCTTTTATGTCCAAATTCCACAGCGATGCCACCCGGCTACTCGCCGCCGTCGGCGGCCGGGACAACATCAACGCCATCACCCACTGCGTTACGCGGCTGCGCTTCGTTCTCCAGGAACCGCAGCGGGCCGACGTGGCCGCCATCGAGGCCCTGGCCAGCGTCAAGGGCACCTTCACCCAGTCCGGACAATTCCAGGTCATCATCGGCAACGAAGTCAGCGAGTTCTATAAAGAATTCACCGCCCTGGCCGGCCTGGAGGGCGTGTCCAAGGACGCGGTCAAGGCCGCCGCCAGCAGCCAGCAGAACCTGCTCCAGCGGTTGATGAGCGCCCTCGGCGAAATCTTCGCCCCGCTCATTCCCGCCCTCATCTGCGGCGGTCTTATCCTCGGTTTCCGCAACCTCATCGGTGAAATTCAGCTTTTTGACGGTAAGACCCTGGCCCAAACCGCCCCCTTCTGGGCCGGCCTCTACGATTTCCTCTGGCTCATCGGCGAAGCGGTGTTCCACATGCTGCCCATCGGCATCGTCTGGTCCATTACCCGAAAAATGGGGACGACGCCCATTCTCGGCATCGTGCTCGGCGCCACCCTGGTGTCGCCGCAGCTGCTGAACGCCTTCACCGTGGCCGGCACCGCCCCCGCGGACATTCCCGTCTGGGACTTCGGTTTCACTAAAGTTAATCGCATCGGCTACCAGGGCCAGGTCATCGCCGCCATTCTCGCCGGCTTCGTCCTCGTCTATCTGGAACGCTTCTTCCGCCGCATCAGCCCGGCGGTCATCTCCATGATTGTGGTGCCCTTCTGCTCGCTGGTGCCGGCGGTTCTCATCGCCCACGTCTTCGTCGGCCCGCTGGGCTGGAAAATCGGCACGGCCATCGCCGACGCGGTCTATGGCGGTCTCACCTCCGCCTGGAGCGTGCTCTTTGCCGCCCTCTTCGGCTTCCTCTACGCGCCGGTGGTCATGACCGGCCTGCACCACATGACCAACGCGGTGGATATGACTTTAACCACCAAATTCGGCGGCACGATTCTGTGGCCGATGATTGCCCTGTCGAACATTGCCCAGGGCTCCAGCGTGCTGGCCATGGCCGTGCTGCAACGGCACAACCAGCGCGCCGCCCAGGTGAACGTGCCCGCCTGTATTTCCGCCTATCTGGGGGTTACGGAACCGGCCCTGTTCGGCGTGAACATGAAATACGGCTTCCCGCTGCTCTGCGGCATGGTCGGCTCGGCGCTGGCGGCCATGGTTTCCATCGGCTTCGGTGTGCAGGCCCTCAGCATCGGCGTGGGCGGCATTCCCGGCATTCTTTCCATCAATCCGCGCTTCTGGCTGGCCTTTCTCCTGGCCATGGCCGTGGCCATCGCCGTGCCCTTCACCCTCACCTACCTGGTGGGCCGCCGCCGGCTGGCAACCGAGGCGCCCGCTGCAAACCATGCCGCCTTCGTCGCCCCGCTGAGCGGCACGCTGGTACCGCTGGAAGCATTGACCGACCAGGCCTTCGCCTCGGGGAGCATGGGCAGCGGCATTGCCATTGACCCCAGCGACGGCCGGGTCATCGCCCCGGTGAGCGGTACCGTCGAAGTGGTCTTTCCCAGCGGCCACGCCTACGGCCTCAGCGACGACCAGGGCCGCGAGCTGCTCATTCACATCGGCATGGACACGGTGGAACTGCAGGGCGCCGGCTTCACCAGCCACGTACGGCAGGGCCAGCGGATACGGCAGGGCGACCTGCTGGCCGAGGTGGATTTAGCGCTGCTGCGCAGCCGCGGCAAAAATCCCATCACCCCGGTGGTCTTTACCAACGGCGAAGCGCTGCGGTTGCTGAAAACCAGCGGGCCGGTGCGCGCCGGCGAGGGCGGCATTCTCGATTTTGACGGGGCGGAATCATGAACTTTAAAGATAAGGTGGTGTACCAGATTTACCCGAAATCCTTCGCCGACAGCGACGGCGACGGCCGCGGCGACCTGGCCGGCATCATCGGCAAGCTGGATTACCTGCAGCGGCTGGGCGTGGATTACCTCTGGCTGAATCCCATCTACCCGTCGCCGCAGCGGGACAACGGCTACGACGTGGCCGACTACTGCGCCATCGACCCGGCCTACGGCACCATGGCCGACTTTGAACGGCTCTGCCGCGAGGCGGGTCGGCGGGGCATGCAGCTCATGCTGGACATGGTCTTTAACCATACCTCCACCGCCCACCCCTGGTTCCAGCGGGCCCTGGCCGGCGAGGAAAAGTACCAGCGCTATTACCTCTTCCGCCCCGGTCGTGCCGGCGGCGGCCCGCCCACCAACTGGCAATCCAAGTTCGGCGGCCCGGCCTGGGAGTTCGTGCCGGCCTTAAATCAGTATTACCTGCACCTGTTCGACGTCAGCCAGGCGGATTTGGACTGGACGAACCCGGAAGTCCGGGCGGAACTGGCGGCGGTGGTGAATTTCTGGCGCGCCAAGGGCGTGCGCGGCTTCCGCTTCGACGTGATTAATCTCATCAGCAAGGGCGAATTCAGCGACGACCCCAACCACGGCGACGGCCGCCAGTTCTACACCGACGGCCCCCACGTGCATGAATATTTACAGGAGTTGAACCGGGCCAGCTTCGGCCGGGACCCGGACAGTTTCACCGTCGGCGAGATGAGTTCCACCAGCCTGGCCCACTGCGTGCGCTACGCCGGCGCCCACAGCGGCGAGCTGAACAGCGTCTTCACCTTTCACCATCTGAAGGTGGATTACAAGAACCAGCAGAAATGGGCGCTCCAGCCCTTTGATTTCCTGGCGCTGAAGCGACTCATCGGCACCTGGCAGACCGGCATGGCCGACGCCTGGAACGCGCTCTTCTGGAATAATCACGACCAGCCGCGGGCCCTCAGCCGCTTCGGCAATGACCGGGAGCACCATCACGCCGCCGCCACCATGCTGGCCAGCGTGCTGCACGGCCTGCGCGGCACCCCCTACATCTATCAGGGGGAGGAAATCGGCATGACCAACGCCTATTTCGATGACATCGCCGACTACCGCGACGTGGAAAGCCTCAATCTCTACCAACAGCTGCGGGCGGAGGGCCGGCCGGCGGCAGAAATCCATGAACTGCTGCGGGCGCGCAGCCGCGACAACGCGCGCACGCCCATGCAGTGGGACGATTCGCCCAATGCGGGGTTCAGCCGCGGCACGCCCTGGCTGGCGGTCAATGGCAACTATCGCCGGATTAACGCCGCGGCGGCCGTGGCCGACCCCGGTTCCATTTACCACCACTACCGCGCCCTCATCGCCCTGCGCAAGCGGGAAACGGTGATTCAGGACGGCGACTACGAGGCGCTGCTGGCGGAGCACGGGCAAATCTTCGCCTACCGCCGCCGCAATAAGAAGGCGGAACTGCTGGTGCTGGCCAATTTCTACGGCGACCCGGCGCGGGCGGAATTGGCCGACGGGCTGGAGGGCTACGAACTGCTGCTCGGCAACTATCCGGACGCGCCGCCGCTGACGGAGATTCTGACCCTGCGTCCCTACGAGGCACTGATTTACCGCCGCCATTTGGGCTAAAGCCGTTTTTACCGACGGTGGGGCGCTTCCCCTGTATGTTTAATCAGGCTTTTAAACATACAGGGGAAGCGCCCTATTGTTTGTATAGGCTCATTTACAAACGGAGGGGCGCTTAGACTGTTTGTAATTAGGGTTTAACGCTGGTGCGGCAATTAATCGTGCGTGTCTTCAGGATAAGTGCTGTCGTAGTAACGCTAATAGCGCAGCGAAGTCCGCCGGCAGCGGCGCCCGAAAGCTCATTTCCTCCTCCCGCAGCGGGTGAATCAGATGCAGCTGCTCCGCGTGCAGCGCCTGGCGCGGGAAGTGCAGCAGCGCCTCGCGCACCGCCGGCTGGTTCCCCTTGTTCAGCAGCGGCCGGCCGTAGAGCGGGTCGCCGACGATGGGAAATTTCTGTTCCGCCAGATGCACGCGAATCTGGTGGGTGCGGCCGGTTTCCAAATTCACCCGCAGCAGGGTGGCGGTCTCGCCGAAGCGTTCCTCCAGCCGGTAGTGGGTGATGGCCTCGCGGCCGTCGCTGCGCACGGCGATTTTCAGCCGGTCCCGCGGGTGGCGGCCCAGGGGCAGGTCGATGGTGCCGCCGGCGCTGACGTAGCGGTAGACCAGCGCCAGGTAGGAACGGCCCATGGCCCGCTCCTGCAACTGCCGCTGTAGATGCATTTGCGCCGCCGCCGTCTTCGCCACCACCAGCAGGCCGCTGGTGTCCTTGTCCAGGCGGTGCACCAGGCCGGCCCGGGCCAGGCCGGCGCTGTTGGGAAAGTGGTAAAGCAGGCCGTTCATGAGCGTGCCCCGGCGATTGCCCGCCGCCGGGTGCACCACCAGCCCCGCCGGCTTATTGATGACGGCGATGGCCTCGTCCTCATAGATAAGGTCGAGGGCCAGGGGCTCGGGGGTGTCGCTTAAATTTTCCTCTTCCGGCCAGGGGGCGCTGAGCCGGTCGCCGGCGAAGAGCGGCTGCTTGGCCTTGGCCGGCAGCCCATTGACCAGCACCTGGCCGGCCTTAATCACCGTCTGCCAGCGGGCGCGGGAGAACTCCGGCGCTAGTTCCGCCAGCACCCGGTCGAGCCGTTGGCCGTCCTGTGCCGGTTCGATCAGGCACTCAAAGATTTCATCGTTTTCCATTAAATTTCCTGGTTGAGGGTTCGCCCTTGCGGGCGGTAGAATTCGGGAATTGCGGCGTAGACCGCCTAATTACAAAAGGATTTTTCAGTATGCCACGATTAATTGCGGCCCTGGCCCTGCTGATGCTGGGCTGTTCCAGCAAACCCAGCGATAAGACCATCGGCTGGTCGGCCCAGCGGCTCTTCGAGGAGGCGCGCGAGGAGCAGAAGGAGGGAAATTACAGCACCGCCCGGGATTACTACGGCAAGCTGCTGGCCCGCTATCCCCACGGCACCCTGGCCCAGCAGAGCGCCCTGGATTTGGTCTATTCCTACTTTAAGGACGGGGAAAGCGAGAAGGCGCTGAAGGAGCTGGACAGCTTCATGAAGACCTATCCGCGCCACCCGCAAATCGACTACGCCTATTACATGAAGGGGGTCATCAACTACGAGCGCAACACCACGCTGCTGAAGCGCCTTAGCCCGCTGAACCAGGCGCAGACCGACCCGAACATGCTGAAGCGCGCCTTCGACGCCTTCAAGGAGCTGCTGGAGAAATTCCCGCGCAGCCAGTACGCCGAGGACGCCCAGCAGCGCATGGTTTACCTGCGCAATCTGCTGGGCCAGCACGAGCTGGAAATCGCCGAGCACTACCTGCGGGAGGGGGCCTACGTGGCGGCCATCGGCCGGGCGCAAGTAGTGGTAACGGACTACCAGAACACGCCGAGCACCCCCTACGCCCTGGCCCTGATGAGCCGCGCCTACGGGGAACTGGGCGACGACGTGCGCCGCCGCGACAATCTGGAGCTGCTGCGCCGCAACTTCCCGAAAATGCTGAACGAGGTGGAAATTCGCGAGCTGCTGAGCGGCGACATCAAGCGCAAGGACAGCCTGCTCAGCATTCTCACCGCCAAACCGAAGATTTAGCCCTTTATATAAATACAAGGAAGCGCTTCGGTTGTATGTATTTAGGTCTAATTACATACAACCGAAGCGCCCGAGCGTTAGCGAAGGGTGCAGTGAGACCTTTAGGTCGAACAACCGCCCGGCCGTTGGTTTAGCTCCGTTCCTCCCAGAACTGCGCGTTGCGAATGCCCAGCCGCTGCGGTTCAAAGACGAACTTCTTCACCCCCGCCCGCTGCTGCGCCTCGTAGTCCCGCAGCGCCCGCAGCGCCGGCCGCGATTTAAAGAAAATCACCAGCAGGCCGAGGATGTTAATCCAGGAGGTCATGGCCACGCCGATGTCGCCGATGGTCCAGATGTAGCCGGCGGAGTTCACCGAGCCGTAGGCCACCGACGCCATCACCAGCAATTTCACAATGAACAGGCCCGCGTTGCCCTCGTAGTTGCGGGTCAGATAGGCCATATTGGTTTCGGCGATGTAGTAGTAGGCCAGAATGGTGGTGAAGGCGAAGAAGAACACCGCCAGCGCCGTGAAAATGGGGCCGAAGCCGCCGAAGACGCTGGACAGCGCCGCTTGGGTGAAGGCCGGACTATTAATAATGGTCGTGGCCGGCAGGTTCTGCACCAGGAATTGGCCGTCCGGCAGCGAGCCCTGAATGTTGTATTGGCCGGTGATTAGAATCATCACCGCCGTGGCCGTGCAGACGAACAGCGTGTCGATGTAGACGGAAAAGGCCTGGACGAGGCCCTGCTGGGCCGGGTGCTCCACCTCCGCCGCCGCCGCGTGGTGCGGGCCCGTGCCCTGGCCGGCCTCGTTGGAGTAAACGCCCCGCTTCACGCCCCAGAAGATGGCCGCGCCCACCCCCGCCTGCGGTGAAAAGGCGTCGCCGATGATTAGGGCAAACATGGCCGGCAGCCGGTCGAAGTTCATGAAGAGTATGAACAGGGCGATGACGATGTAGCCCAGGGCCATGAACGGCACAATGATTTCCGTAAAGCGGGCAATGCGCTTGATGCCGCCAAAAATAATTAGGGCCAGCAGAATCAGCACCGCCGCGGCAGCGATTAACTCATTGCTACCCAGCTGGCCGAAGGAGGTTTTAATGGGGCTGCCGGCGCCGGTGATGGAGGTGAGCGCCTGCACCACCCCGTTGGCCTGGACGCCGGGCAGGAAGAGGCCGCAGGAAATTAGCGCCGTTACCGCAAAGAAGAGGCCGAAGGCGCGGGAATTAAAGTACTTGTCAAAGTAGTAGGCCGGGCCGCCGCGGTACTGGCCGCCGTCGCGCACCTTGTAAATCTGCGCCAGGGTCGATTCCACGTAGGCGGTGGCCGCGCCGAAGAAGGCGGTCATCCACATCCAGAAGACGGCGCCGGGGCCGCCGAAGCCAATGGCCGCCGCCACCCCGGCAATATTGCCCATGCCCACCCGGCCGGACAGGGCCACCATCAGCGCCTGGAAGGAGCTAATGCCCTCCGGGCTTTCCTCCCGGCGCCAGAGCAGCCGTAGCATTTCGCCCAGGTGGCGCAGCTGGGCGAAGCGGGTAACTACGGAAAAGAGCAGGCCGGCGGCCAGGCAGAGCCAAACCAGGGCTGGGCTCCAGACTATCTCATTAAGTTGGTTAATAAATTTTTCCATAGTGATGCTCCTGTAGATGTCAAGTTAATTTTTTAACAGATTTTAATGTTGACGCCTAGCCCCCCCACGCCCTTGCTTTAGTCTGGGGTGGGCGGCAAAATTCGGCCATGTCTTACAGAGAAATAACCATGATAAAAATTCACTGCCCGCAGCTGCCGCCGCAGATTGCCATCGACAATGTGCTGGGCCGCGGTCTCCGGGAGCATCTGCTGCCCATCATCGCTCTGCTGCTCTGCACCATCGCCTTTATCATTCTGACCCGCTTCCTCGGCGACGCCGCCACCAAGCGCTGGCTCTCCCTGGGCGCCCTGGTCTGCCTGCTGTGGCTGGTGCGCCAGTTGAACCGCTACGGCGACCAGCTGCGGCGCATTCAACGCTTTCACCGCCGGCCCAGCTGGCATTTCGTGGCCCTAGAGGTTGGCGACCGGGAAAAATTCGCCTACCCCTCGGGCCATAAATTTTCCTTGGCCCAGGCCTGGACTTTCCAGGGCTTTTCAAAGAAGCGCTACCTGCTGGCCCTCAGCAATGGCCCCAAGGATTTCATTCCCCTGGACCCGCAGCTGCGCCTCTTCCGCGGCCTTAACGGGCAGGAGCGCCAGGAAATCCGCGAAATCCTCGACGACGCCCTGTTCGACGCCATTCCCCAGCTCTAATGCAGGAAATTCGCGGCCTGCTGCTCTTCGCCGCCATACTGGAGAAGGGCTCCATTCAGGGGGCGGCGGACAGCTTCGGCATTAGCGCCTCCGCCGTTAGCCAGCAGCTCAGCAAGCTGGAGGAAAGCCACCGGGTGAAATTGTTGAACCGCAGCACCCGGCGGCTGGAACCCACCGAAGCGGGGCGCCAGCTGGCGGCGCAGTGTGCCCGGCTGGCCCAGACCGCCCGGGAGGCTCTGCAAACCCTAGAAAATATCCGCAGCGACGCCAGCGGCGACGTGCGTCTGGCCCTGCCCACCGGCCTGCTGATGAACGGCCCTTTACGGGCGGCGCTGGGGGAAATTCAGACCAAATATCCGGCCATCAATCTGAAAATTCAGGCCAGCGACCGGCTCCAGGACCTGTGGGGCGACCACATCGACCTGGCCATTCGCAGCGGCCCCATCAGCGACGACCAATTAATCGCCCGGCCGCTGACCCATTCCACCTGGTCCATCTGCGCCAGTCCGGCCTTTCTCAACGGGCGCAGCTTTAGTGAACCGGCCCAGTTGCAGGGCCTGCCCTGGATTTACGGCGAGGCGCAGCCGCTGACCCTGCGCCGCGGGGCGGCCAGCTTTACTCTGGCCATTGGCCCGGGCATTAGCTGTAATCAGTTCAGTGGCATTTACCAGCTGTGCCGCGGCGGCCTGGGCCTGGCGCTGCTGCCCCAATGCGACGCGCAGGAGGACTTGGACCGGGGCCATTTACAGCAGCTGTTGCCGGACTGGCAGCTGCCGCCGCTGGTGCTCCAGCTGGTCAGCACGCACCGGGTGCAGGCCAAGCGGGTGGCGCTGGTGCTGGAGTGTTTGCGGCGCCATTTCGGCCAG
>CAUSQL010000048.1:0-10148 GCA_963533935.1 uncultured Cardiobacteriaceae bacterium | reverse complement strand
CCATGTTTTCCTACTTTGAACGCAAGACCAATCCCTTTCCCGCCCTGGACCAGCGGCCGCCGCCGGAAGGCCTATGGCCCTTCATCTTCCATTACTGCCGCGGCTTCTTCTGGCCGTTGGCCATCATCACCGGCGCCGGCATCGCCATCGCCATATTGGAGGTGCTGCTCTTTAATTTTGTCGGCGACATCGTCAATTGGCTGGGGGCCAAGCGGGAGGGCAGCGCCGGCCAGCTAATTACCATGGGGCTAATCGTGCTGCTGGTGCTGCCCCTGTGCCGCGGCCTGCAAACCTTCACCCGCATGCAGTGCATCATGGGCAACCTGCCCATGGCCATTCGCTGGCGCATTCACAACTATCTGCTGAACCAGAGCATGAGCTTCTACCAGGACGAGTTCGCCGGCCGCGTCTCGGCGCGGGTCATGCAGATGGCCCTGGCCATTCGCGAGGTGATGACCACCATCACCGACATTCTCATCTACGCCCTGGTCTACATCACTTCCATACTGGTGCTGCTGGCCAAGCAGCACTGGCTGCTGCTGGCCATCATGTTGGCCTGGCTGGTGGGCTACATCAGCCTGTTGCGCTACTTCCTGCCGCGCTTCGCCAAGGCGTCGGAGGAACAATCCGGCGCCCGCTCGCTGATGACCGGCCGCATCACCGACGCCTATTCCAACATCGCCACGGTGAAGCTCTTCGCCCATTCCAGCTTTGAGGCCAACTACGCCCGGGCCGCCATGCGCGAGTTCCTCGACAGCGTCTACGGGCAAATGCGCCTGGGCAGCAAGTTCAACTTCTGCCTGAACTGCCTGGTGTACCTGCTCATCTTCACCATCACCGCCGCCGGCCTGCTGCTGTGGCAGGAGGGGCTAATCACCGTCGGCGCCATCGCCATGGCCAGCACCCTGTCCCTGCGCATGAACGACATGGCCCACTGGATTATGTTTGAAAGCTACGGCCTCTTTGAGGCCATCGGCACCATCGACGACGGCCGCGCCATGTTGCAGCGGCCCATCGCGGTGCAGGACGTGGCCGGCGCCAGGGATTTAGTGGTTAAACAAGGGCAGATTGACTTCAAGGATGTGTCCTTCAGCTACAACAAGAACAACACCCGCCACGTCATCAGCCATCTGAACCTGACCATTGGGGCCGGGGAGAAAATCGGCCTGGTGGGCCGCTCCGGCGCCGGCAAATCCACGCTGGTGAACGCGCTGCTGCGCTTCTACAACCTGGACGGCGGGCAAATTCTCATCGACGGCCAGGACATCAGCCAGGTAACTCAAGACAGCCTGCGCCGCCACATCGCCATGGTTAGCCAGGACACGGCGCTGCTGCACCGCTCCATCCGCGAGAACGTGCTCTACGGCCGCCCCGAGGCCAGCGAGGCGGAGCTGCTGGCGGCGCTGGAGAAGGCCGAAGCCCTGGACTTCATCGACCAGCTCACCGACCCCAAGGGCAACGCGGGCCTGGACGCGCAGGTGGGCGAACGGGGGGTGAAATTGTCTGGCGGCCAGCGCCAGCGCATTGCCATCGCCCGGGTGCTGCTGAAGGACGCGCCCATACTGATTCTTGACGAGGCCACCTCGGCCCTGGACAGCGAGGTGGAGAGCGCCATTCAGGCCAGCCTGCTGGGGCTGATGCGCGGCAAGACGGTCATTGCCATTGCCCACCGCCTTTCCACCATCGCCCAGATGGACCGGCTGATTATTCTGGACAAGGGGCAAATCGTCGAAGAGGGCAGCCACGAGGAGCTGCTGGCCCGCGGCGGTCTCTACAGCCAGCTGTGGGCGCGGCAGACAGGCGGCTATTTGGGCGAATAGAGCTGCGGCCGCTGCTGCGGCATGTAATTAAGCCTAAATACATACAACAGAAGCGCCCGTATGTTTGTAAAACCATTAATTACAAACAGAGGGGCACTTCCTCTGTATGTATTTGGCGTTTTAATAATGGGGAAAAGGCATAAGGTGAAGCCGGCGTAGGCGGGGCGCCGGTGAAAATTAATGTTTTACGCCTCCACGTCGCGAGAACACAGCGATATTGCGCCTCGAAAAGCGCGGGATTGCCCTTGAAGGAGCGTTCCGCGCTGCGTGTGCCCACCCTAGCAAGTCCAAATATTAGGTTAAATCGCAATTTACAAACGGACGGGCGCTTTTAGTGTATGTATTTTTAACCCGAATTACATACAATCAAAGCGCCCGTCCGTCTGTATAAATACGCTAGAACCTTCTGGACGACCAGGCTATATAGGCGAGAAAGATGAATATCCAGGCCAACGCGTTCAGGCCCAGGCCGATGCGGTTCTTGCCAACGATAGCGTAAACGGTGCCGAAGATGGCAATGATGCCGGCCACTTACACAAAAATGGTGTTGTTGGCGCTAAAGATGTTCCGTGCGGAAGTGAAGGCGTAAAAGGCGAGCAGACAGGCAATGGAGCCGGAAATAATACCGGTGCGCTTGATGTCGCCCCAGGAGTTTTTCTTTTCTTCAGTCATTTTTCCTCCTAGATTTTTAGATTTTTGCTGTCTTCCAAATCTGCCTTTTTGCCTGCTTCTTTAGCTGCTTTTTTGGCGGCTTCCGTTAGAGCTTTATTCTCAAGCATCAGTCGGAACGGAACTAACATAGGCTGTTTAGTGGCCAAATAGGGCTTATTTTCATCGCACTCTTTTTTGCCGCCCAAATCGCACCAGTAGTAATTTCCATCGGAATCGATCGCTACGGGAGCGCCAAATTTATCTACTGCTGCTTTTTTTATCTTCGGTGCGTGAGCGAGACCGGAGCCCAAATCATCTCTGATGTAATAGTCCACAGCGCTCACAACTAATTCCTGGGGCTTGTTTTCCAGCACATTGGGTTCAAAGTCTACGGAGACAACTTCGTGATCTTTACGGTTATTGAAGATAATACTTTTCACGTATGGCGTGCCATGTAATTTGCTGTAGGAATCATGAGATTCACTTTTACTAGGTTTTTTATCATCGGGAAATTTCTCCTTCAGGATTTTCAGGGCTTCTTCCTGGCTCATGCCCAAACGAACGCCGCTGATGTCCAACTTCATCACATCAACGGATTTGCCGGTGGCCTTCACTTCATCTTCGGCCTGGGCTAGAGCGGTGCCGCACAGCATTAGTACCATTAGTAATTTCTTCATAGATTCTCCATGGTTGCTTTCAGAAAAAATCATACGCCATTTTGATTTTTTTCTTTGCGAATATCAAGCAGAAATTGCCAATTGGCTCTGTTTACGTTTATTGCCAGTTATAGACGGCGATGGCCGGGCAAATATTCAACGGCCGCCGGTCTAATAAAGATACATGGGAAGCGCCCGTATGTATGTTTAGGGGCTTTATACAAACAACCGGGCGCTTCTCCTGTTTGTAAAATGGCCATTTACATACAGGGAAAGCGCCCGTCCGTCGGTATAAACGGCGCCGATTCGGGCGGGCGGCCGTTGTGCTATATTTCCGCCTAGTCATCGCCCGGCGCGTACCGGGTTCATCTATGCCATTTAGGAATGAAATCAAATGCTTAAACATTTACTGCTGACGGGCCTGCTGCTCTCCGCCCTGGCCAGCCACGGCGAAGAATTGGCCCCCACCAAAAACCAGAAGAACGCCTACCGCATCAGCACCGGCATGCTCGCCCAGTACCACTACAACAAGCTGAACTACGACAAGGTAAGCCCGGAGATTCTCCAGGACTATCTGGAAGCCCTCGACCCCTGGCACGTCTATTTTCTGGAAAGCGACATCAATAATTTCCGCCAGTTTGAAAACAGTCTGCAGAACTTCAAGGAGAACGATTTATCGGTGCCCTTCCTCATCTATAAGGTGTACCAGGAGCGGGCCGAGGCCCTGAATCAGTGGTCGGTGGAGCGGCTGGCGAAGCCCCTGTCCCTGGACCGCCAGGAGAAGGTGGATTATCCGGATTTAAACGATAAGAACAGCCGCCGCCCCTACTTCAAAACCCTCGACGAGGTGCACGACTTCCAGGAAAAACGGCTGACCGACCAGCTCATTCGCCTCATGGTTACGGGCAAGAGCGAGGAGCGGGCGCGCAAGCTGCTGGCCGACCGCTACAAAAGCGCCATCAAGGGCCTGAAGCAAATTGAATCCCAAGACGTCTTCGACATTTATATGAATGCCATCGCCCTGCGCTTCGACCCACACACCAATTACATGTCGCCGCGTAACAGCAAGGACTTCGACATCGGCATGAGCCTGTCCCTGCAGGGCATCGGCGCCGTCCTCAGCAATCAGGACGACGAAATCACCATTCGCGAAATCATGAAGGGCAGCCCGGCGGAGCGCAGCGGCAAGCTGAAGGTCAAGGACAAAATCATCGGCGTGGCCCAGGGCAAGGACGGGGAAATGGTCGATGTGGTCGGCTGGCGCCTGGATAAGGCGGTGGATTTAATCCGCGGCAAGAAGGGTTCCACCGTGCGGCTGAAAATCGAAACCCAGGACGGCGACATTCGCGAAATCAGCCTGGTGCGCGACGAAATTAAGATGGAAGAAAGCGCCGTTTCCTACACCATCGAAAAGGTCAATGGCAAGAAAATCGGCCTGGTGGACATTCCCTCCTTCTACCTGGACTTCGACGGCGCCCGCAAGGGTAAGGGCAATTACAAGAGCACCTCCCAGGACCTGGAAAAGGTGCTGAAGAAATTACAGAGCGAAAAGGTTGATGGGGTGGTCATCGACCTGCGCGGCAACGGCGGCGGCGCCCTGGAAGAGGCCATTAAAACCGTCGGCCTCTTTATCGACCAGGGGCCGGTGGTCATGGCCAACGACGGTCAAGAGAGCGTGGTTTACAACGACGAGGACGGCGGCAAGGTGGCCTATGACGGGCCGCTGGCGGTGCTGATTAACGACACCTCCGCCAGCGCCTCGGAAATCTTCGCCGGCGCCATTCAGGATTACCACCGCGGTCTGATTCTCGGCACCAACAGCTTCGGCAAGGGCACGGTGCAGAGTGTGCTCGACCTGGCCCGCTTCAACAGCAGCGGCGAAGCCATCGGTTCCGTCCGCTACACCAATGCCACCTTCCACCGGGTTACCGGTTCCAGCACCCAGCTGAAGGGGGTGCAGCCGGACGTGGAATTGCCCAACGATGCGGATTTGGAAAGCGTGGGGGAAAAATCCCAGAAGTACGCCCTGCCCTGGGTGGAAATCGACCCGGCGGAATACCGCAGCTACAAATTGACCAACGGCGCCCTAATCCAGCAGCTGAACAACCAGCACCAGGAGCGGGTGCAGAAGAAGGACATTCTGCAGAAGTACAGCCAGCGCATGGCCTTCCTCAAGGAGGAGCTGAAAAACCACCGCTGGTCGCTGAATCTGGACGAGCGTAAGAAGGAATACCAGCAGAAGAAGGACGATAAAAAGGCCTACGAAAAGGCCGCCCGCGAGGCGGTGCAGGCCTTCAAGCGCGACGAGCGCATCAAGAAGAAATTGGACGAGGCCAACCTGTTCATCGACGAGAAGAGCGGCGAGGAAAAACAGGACTTCGTGCCAGATTTGGAACTTTACGAAAGCCTAAATATTTTCACCGATTATCTAAGCGCAATTAAATGAGGAGACAGCTATGGCTAATTACCAATTAATCGCCGGCGCCATTCGCGGCCTGGCCATGGACATGGTGCAGAAGGCCAATTCCGGCCACCCGGGAGCCCCCCTGGGCATGGCGGAAATGGGCGCCGTGCTCTGGCGCGGCCACCTGCGGGTTAATCCCCAGAACCCCCGCTGGTTCAACCGGGACCGCTTCGTGCTGTCCAACGGCCACGCGTCGGCCTTCCAGTACGCGCTCCTGCATTTAAGCGGCTTTGATTTAAGCCTGGAAGACCTGCAGAAATTCCGCCAGCTGCATAGCAAAACCCCCGGCCACCCGGAATTTGGCGACGTGCCCGGCGTGGAAACCACCACCGGCCCGCTGGGCCAGGGCATTGCCAATGCGGTGGGCCTGGCGCTGGCGGAAGCGCACCTGGCGGCCAAATACAATCGGCCGAATTTCCCCCTCATCGACCATTACACCTACTGCATCGTCGGCGACGGCTGCCTGATGGAGGGCGTGTCCGCCGAGGCCTGCTCCCTGGCCGGCACCCTGGGCCTGGGCAAGCTGATTTGCCTCTACGATAGCAACGGCATTTCCATTGACGGCGAGGTGGCCCCCTATTTCAGCGAGGACGTGGCCAAGCGCTACGAGGCCTATGGCTGGCAGGTGATTCGCGACGTGGACGGCCACGATGTGCAGGCCCTGGACCGGGCCCTTAACCTGGCCAAGGAGGAGGGCCATAAACCGAGCCTAATCATCTGTAAGACGAAGATTGGCTTTGGTTCGCCCAGCTTCCAAGGGTCGGAGAAATGCCACGGGGCGCCGCTGGGGGCCGAGGAAATTGCGAAGACCAAGGCGGCCCTAGGCCTGCCCGCCGGCGATTTTGCGATTACCGCCGGTGCCAAGGAAGCGGCCGACCTGACCGCCTCCGGCGGCCAGTGGGAAAGCCAGTGGCAGAAGCTGTTCGCCGACTACGGCCGCAGCTATCCGGAAGAAGCGGCGGAGCTGCAGCGGGCCATCGCTGGCAATTTGCCGGACAATCTGGCCGCCACGGTCAAGCAGCATTTACAGGAATACAACCAGGTGGGCGGCGCCGTGGCCACCCGCAAGGCCTCCGAGAACGTGCTGAATTTATTGAAGCCGCAGCTGCCGGAATTAATCGGCGGTTCGGCGGATTTAACCGGTTCTAACCTGACCTGGGCGAAGAGCGCCTCGGTGGCCATTAAACCCGGCGAATTTGCCGGTAACTATCTGCACTACGGCGTGCGGGAATTTGCCATGGCCGCCATCATGAACGGCCTGAGCCTGCACGGCGGCCTGCGCGCCTACGGCGCCACCTTCCTGGTCTTCTCCGACTACATGCGCAATGGCATGCGCATGTCGGCGCTGATGAAGCAGCCGGTGGTTTACGTGCTCACCCACGATTCCATTGGCCTGGGCGAGGACGGCCCCACCCACCAGCCGGTGGAACAGGTCAGTTCCCTACGTTTAATCCCAAATTTAAATGTGTGGCGCCCCTGCGACCAGCAGGAAACCCTGGTGGCCTGGCACTGCGCCTTAAACAAGGAAACGCCCAGCGCCCTGGCCCTAAGCCGGCAGAATTTGCCCGAGCAGAAGCGGGACGAGGCCAGCCAACAGAACATTTACCGCGGTGGCTACATTCTTGAGGCGGCGGAAAATCCCGATTTGGTGCTGCTGGCCACCGGCTCAGAGGTGAGCCTGATTGTGGCGGCGGCCAAGGAGCTGCGCGGCCAGGGCAAGCGGGTGCAGCTGGTGTCCGTGCCCTGCCTGGATATTTTCCTGCGCCAAGACCAGGATTACCGCCGCCAGGTGCTGAGGGGCGATGCGCCAAAACTGGCGGTGGAAGCCGGCGTAACTTCCCCCTGGTACCAGCTGGTGGGCAGCCGCGGCGCGGTGCTGGGCCTGGACCAGTTCGGCGCTTCCGCTCCGGCCGGCGAGCTGTTTAAACTGTTTGGCTTTACCGTGGCCAATGTGGTGAGCCGCGCCCTAGCCCTGGCGGATTAATAAAGGGCAATTGCAGCGTCCGGGGTAGGGTCCATAATAGGGCTCTACCCCTTAATTTTTAGCAAGAGGAAAAACCATGAAAAAAATGTCTGACTTTGATTTGAAAAATAAGCGCGTGCTCATGCGTTTGGATTTCAACGTGCCGGTGAAAGATGGCGTGGTAACCAGCGACGTGCGCATTGTCGCCGCTCTGCCGACCATTAAGAAGGCGCTGGAACAGAATGCGGCCGTGCTAATTCTTGCGCACCTGGGCCGGCCGGAGGAGGGCGTTTACGACGAGAAATTTTCTCTGGCGCCGGTGGCCAAGCGCCTCGGCGAGCTGCTGGGCCAGCCGGTGCGGCTAGTTAAGGATTATCTGGATAAGGCTCCAGAAGTTAAGAACGGCGAAGTGGTACTGCTGGAAAACTGCCGCTTCAACAAGGGCGAGAAGAAGAACGACCCGGCGCTGGCGCAGAAATATGCGGACCTCTGCGACGTCTTCGTCAGCGACGGCTTCGGCGTAGTGCATCGCGCCCAGGCTTCCACCTACGGCGTGGCCGAGAAGGCCAAGACCGCCTGCGCCGGCCTGCTCATTGAACAGGAAATCGGCGCCCTGGAAAAGGTGGTGAAATCGCCGGAGCGGCCGCTGCTGGCCATCGTGGGCGGTTCTAAGGTTTCCACCAAGCTGTTGGTGCTGCAATCGCTGCTGGAAAAGGTGGACGTGCTCATTCCCGGCGGCGGCATTGCCAACACCTTCCTGGCTGCTTCCGGCCATAAGGTTTACCTGTCCCTCTACGAGGAGGATTTAATTCCCGCCGCGCAGGAGATGATGGAGAAGGCTAAACAGCGGGGCGTCAAGCTCTACATGCCGGTGGACGTAACCGTAGCCAAGGAATTCAACGCCGACGCCCCCACCCGCATTGCCAAGGTGGACGACATTCAGCCCGACGAAATGATTCTGGACATTGGCCCCGAGACCGCCAAGATTTACGCGGACGTGATTAAGAACGTGAAAACCATCGTCTGGAACGGCCCGGTGGGCGTCTTTGAAATGCCGGCCTTCGAGAAGGGCACTAAGGCCATCACCGAAGCCATCGCGGCCAGTGCCGCCTACAGCTTTGCCGGCGGCGGCGACACCATTGCGGCCATCGACCAGTTCGGCGCCGGCGACCGCATCAACTACATTTCCACCGGCGGCGGCTCCATGCTGGAATACCTGGAAGGTAAGGAACTGCCGGGCGTGGCCATTCTCAACTAACCAGGGGTTAAACGCCTAAACCTTTCTCGGGCGTTAATTTACCGACGGACGGGCGCTTTATCTGTATGTATTTAGGCCGTTAATTACATACAGGGGAAGCGCCCGTCCGTTTGTATAAATTCTATTAGCTCTTACTTCTTCTTAACTTATTAAATTAGATGTCTTTCTTAAGATTAGCCAAGACTGGAGTTAAAAGACTACTCCAACTCTTTTAATATATCAGCTTTAAATAACATACACATTCCCTGAAAATATTCAGGTTTAGAAGGAAATTTTATATATCCTCTTGACTCTAGACTTCTTATCGCCTCAGAACACTCTTCTAAACTTATATCTTTATCTATTAATTCTTTATCTATTAATTCTTCATAAAGTTCTGTAATTTTAAACTCCTTTGTGGGGTTATTTTTAATGTAATCAAAAATTTGTTTACATAATTCTTTGAACTTATTTTTCATAAAATTTCCAAAAAGTTAATTCATTAATAAATTAGCTCGCACTGAACTAATTTTCAAGTCATTTTTAAAATTTTGCTGAGAAGGTAAATATTTATTTGATTTAAATCCTTTAATGTCATGAAATTTAATAGTTTTTATGCGTTTAAGGCTACAAATACATACAGGGGAAGCGCCCGTCCGTTTGTATAAACGGCGTAAAGGTGGAAATTTTTCGGTTACCCTATTGCCGAATTTCATTATTCATTAACAAAGGATAACCATGCAAAACTCCGCTAAACAAAACAGCCAGCGCTATTTCACCATCTGGCGCTGGCATTTCTACGCCGGCATTTTCGTCGCCCCACTGCTGATGGTGCTCGCCGCCACCGGCCTGGCCATGATTTTCTTCGCCCACACCGTCGGCAAGGAGGGCGACCTGCAAACGGTGCCGGTGAGCGGCTCGCCGCTGCCCCTGAGCGTCCAGAGCGCAAAGGTGCTGGAACAGGTGGACCCGGCCGGAAAATTAGTCCAATACTTCAAGCCGCGGGCGGCGGACAAGGTGGCCATTTTCCGGGTTGACAGGAGCGACGGGGCTGCAGTTCTGGCCGCCCTCGACCCCTACCGCGGCCAGGTGCTGAAAGTTTCCCCGCGCAATAAAAGCGCCTATCACCTGATGGACGAAATCCACGGCGACCTGCTGCTGGGCCCCGTCGGCGATTACCTGCTGGAAACGGCGGCGGCGCTGACCGTGCTGCTCATTCTCACCGGCTACTATCTGTGGTGGGCCAGCCGCCAGCGGCGGGTCAGCCAAATGTTTAGCAGCGGCGGCCTGGCGCGGGGCCGCAATGGCTGGCGCAGATTGCCCGGCCTCTGCGGCACCTACATTTCCCTGATGCTGC
>CAUSQL010000047.1:0-10459 GCA_963533935.1 uncultured Cardiobacteriaceae bacterium | reverse complement strand
GGCTGGTGCTGGCAGTGGGGCTAGCGGTAGCCGTAGCACTAGGAGAGGTGCTTGGGCTTGTGGAAGGTGAAGCACTTGGACTGGCTGAAGGCGAAGTAGTTGCTGTCGCTGTTGCACTTGGAGTTGCGGTAGCAGTTACGCTTGGAGTGGCAGTAGCTGTTGCACTTGGCGAAGCAGTCGCGCTAGGCGTAGTTGTGGCTGTTGGGCTGGTTGTTGGCACACCAGTAGGTACTGAAGTAGCTGTTGCAGTTGCACTTGGAGTTGTCGTAGCAGTAGCTGTTGGACTTGGTGATGTGGTCACTGTCGGAGTGGCTGTAGGATTGCCACCACCGCCACCACCGCCGCCATTATTACCTGTAGGCGTTGGTGCTGGAGCCATTGTTGGGCTAGTGGTTATCGTAGGCTGTGGCGCTACGGTAGGTTGGCCACCGTTATTATTATTTAATGAGCCGGGAGCTCGCGGAATGAATAGGGACAGATTTGGGTTAGCTGGCCCACCACCACAGGCGCTTAATGCGGTGGCAATTACAAGGGCTAGTGCTTTCACTTTCATATTTAATTCTCCGAAGTGATTAACAGTAATAAAAAATTAATTGTTTGATAATTAAATGGATTAAAAGGCTTATCCAAGTCTGAACTAGCAGAAATGGAACCAAATAAAATAGCCGGCAGTATAGCCTGACCAGTGACAAATTGCTATTAATTTGTTTTTGTTGAAGAAATGCTTAGGTTTCTGTTCCAGTTCAGCAGGGTTAAGAGCTAAACATACAGGACGGGCGCTTCCTAGTATGTAATTTATTTAATTAAAAAATAATTAAATAAAGGCTCCTAAAGAGGAGCCTTTATTTAATGGCAATTAGGCCAAATTGTGTAATTGGTCCAAAAGTACTGACAGTACTGCCAGATTGACCGGCCGTTCCTGCAGGCTGGCCAGTTGCTCGTCAAGCCGAGCCAGTGCGACGCCATGCTGACCTTCCCAGTCCTTCAGGGAAGAATCCAGCAGCCGCTGCGCCAGCTGGCGGAGCAGATTGCCAAAGTGCTGCAACATGCTCCGCTGCACCTGCTTATCCCAGAAGCTGTCGCCGGGCAAATTAGCTATTTGCTCGCGGAACCAGCTGCCGTGTAGCCGTTGATCCAGCTGGGAGTAGAGGTCGCCTACCTTGGCCAATTCCACCTTGGCGGCTTGGGCCAACAGCACTATGTCCAGAGCACTGACGTAGTGGGGCAACAGCACCATTTCCGCGCTTAGGTCGGAGCCCTGCACGGCGAATTTCTCCTTAAACCAGTTACCGCCGATGAGTGCCTTAACCTGCGGCCGGAAGCTCTGAATAAGACCGGCCACGTCCAGCTGGCTGAATTGGTCCAGGAACCACAGGGTGCCGCTTTCCAGCAGCCTACGCACCTGCCGGTGCATTTCCACCTGCCGTTCTGCGGCGATTAGATTGTCCTGAATGTCGATGCGCTGCCAGTAGCCTTCAGCATTGAAGACCGCCCGCGCCACCCAGTAGGCCTGCGCAATATCCGCTGCGCTGCAGCCGCTCTCCTCCTGCATGCGGCTGAGGAAGCCCAGGCCCATGTGATTAACCAGGTCGTTAGTCAAATAGGTGCAGATAATTTCCCGGCGCAGAGGGTGTTTGGCCATGGCCTCACCATAGGCGGCCAGCTGTTGCGGGAAGTAATGTTTCAGCTCTTCCTGCAAATAGTCGTTGTCGGCTAGATCCGAATTGAGCAACTGGTCATAAACCCGCATTTTCACATAGGCCAGCAATACGGCCAGTTCCGAACGGGTGAGGTGCTCGCGCTGTTGCAGCTCCTCGTCCTTGGGTAGGAATTCCAAAGCCCGATCCAGCAGTCCTTCCCGCTCCAGCTGTTGAATCAGCCGCACGTGCTGGCTCAACGGCTCTTCCATGGCCTGTTCAATGATTTGCGGCTGTAGATAGTTCTGACGCAATACCAGCTGGGCCACTTCGTCGGTCATGGAGGCCAGCAACTCATTGCGGGCGCCCACCTCTTCGGCCTTAAACACCTGATTCAGTAGGATTTTGATATTAACCTCGTGGTCCGAACAATTAACGCCGCCGGAATTGTCGATGGCGTCGCTGTACAGGCGCACACCGTTTAACCCCGCCTCAATGCGGCCGCGCTGGGTCATGCCCAAATTACCGCCTTCACCGATGACCTTAGCCCTTACTTCGTTGCCGCTGATGCGCAACCGGTCGTTGTTGCGGTCACCCACCTGAAGGTTAGTTTCTTCGCTGTGCTTAATGTAGGTGCCAATGCCGCCATTCCAGATTAAATCCACCGGCGCGCCGAGCAATTTCTTAATCAGCTCATTGGGGCTTAATTTTTCCTCGCTGATGTCAAAGGCCACCCGCATTTCTGGGGTGATGTCGATGACTTTATCACTGCGGCTGAAGCAACCGCCGCCCTTGCTAATCAGGGCTTTGTCGTAGTCCAACCAGCTGGAACGGGGCAAACGGAAGAGCCGTTCCCGCTCCCGGTAGGATTTTTCCGGATCCGGACTGGGGTCAATGAAGATGTGCAGATGGTTAAAGGCCGCCTGGAGGCGAATCTTCCGCGACTGTAGCATGCCGTTACCGAACACATCGCCGGACATGTCGCCGATGCCCACCACATTGATTTCGTCCCGGTTCTGAATGTCCTTGCCCAAATGGCGGAAGTGGCGCTTCACGCTTTCCCAGGCGCCGCGGGCGGTGATGCCCATGGCCTTGTGATCATAGCCGGCGCTACCGCCGGAGGCGAAGGCGTCGCCGAGCCAGAAATTAAAGTCCGCCGCCACGCCGTTAGCCAGGTTAGAGAAGCTGGCGGTGCCCTTATCTGCCGCCACCACCAAATAGGGGTCGTCCTCGTCGTAGCGCACCACCTCCGGCGGCGGCACCACCTGGCCGTCCACCAGATTGTCAGTCAGAGTTAATAGGGCGCCGATGTAGCGCTTGTAGCATTCCTGACCCTGCTTGAGGAATTCTTCCCGGTTGGCGCTGGCCTTGCGCACGATAAAGCCCCCCTTGGAGCCCACCGGCACGGTGATGGTTTTTTTCACCATTTGCGCCTTGACCAGGCCGAGGATTTCCGTGCGGTAATCGTCCTGGCGGTCGGACCAGCGCAGGCCGCCGCGGGCCACCTTGCCACCGCGCAGGTGAACGCCCTCCACGTCGTCGCCATAGACGAAGATTTCGAATAGCGGCTTAGGCTGTGGCAATTCCTCAATGTGGCGGGCGGAGAATTTAAAGGCCAGCGGCAACAGGCGGCCGTGCTGGTAATAGTTGGTGCGCACCATGGCCCGCATTAAATTGAAGAACCAGCGCAGAATCCGGTCCTCGTCCAGGGAACTGACCAGCTGCAGGGCCTCGTTAATGGCATTTTCCTCCTGGCTCAGGCCGTAATCCCGGTCCTTCTGCCGCGGGTCAAATTTAATGCGGAAGTAGCGCAGCAGCGCCTCGGCAATGGCCGGATTATCGTTCACCGCCCGCTGAATGTAGTCGGCGCTAAAGGGCACGGCGGCCTGCTGCATGTAGCGGCCCAGGGCCCGCAGCACCAGCACTTCGTTGTCCGTCAGCTTCGTGGTAATGATTAGCTGGTTGAAGTTATCGCCGGAACCGTGATGTAGGGCATGGCCGAGGGCCTCGCGGAAGCGTTCCTCGTCGAAGCGCTTCAGTTCGCCGGCGAAGGATAGGTCATAGACCTGGAGCCAGAAGCCCTGCTGGTTGGGATAGGAAGACAGATGCTCCACCTTCAGACCGAACTGCTCCATGAGCGGTAACACCGCGCTGGGTGAATACTCGGCGCCGCCGCCGAGCACCTTCACCGTCAGGAGGGAATGCTCCACGTCGATTTTCGGCACCAGCACCTGGGGCAGTAGTTTCTCCCGCTGGATTTGGTAAAGCATGGCCATGTCGGGCAGGGCCTCTTCGGGCGTGTATTTTTCCCGGTAGCCGCCGCCCATGGCCTTAGCAAGAGCGCGCAGTTCCGGCTTCTCACTTAGCTGGGCGAATTCATCGTTCCAGTCGCTGATGACGTTGTTCAGCGCCTCTTCCAACATGTCCAAATCCAGCTGGGCCACCTGACCGGGGGTGGTGCGAATGTGGAAGGCCACCCGTACGAATTGATTGGAGAAATGCGGAGTGAATTTCACCTGCTCGCTCTTGTAGGCCAGGGCCAGCAGGGATAGCAATTTTTCGCGGTTTTCCGTGTTGAACTTGTCCCGCGGCACGTAGACCAGGGCGGACACGAAGCGCTGGTAGTGGTCGATGTGGCGGAAGAGCCGCAGCCGGCTGCCGTCCACCAGATTAACGAGGGTTTTAAAGGTGGGATACAGCTCCGCCAGCGGCCACTGGAAGAATTCTTCCCGGGGGAATTCGTTCAACAGGAAATCCAGCCGCTTCTGCCGGTAGCCGCCCTTGATGTAGCCGGACTTAGCCTTAATGAGCTTGGCCTTATCGCGCAGCAGGGGAATTTCCTGCACCGGCAGCTGGTAGGCGGAAGCGGTGAAAAGACCGAGCAGCCGCCACTCGCCCACCAGTTCACCCTTCAGGTTATAGCGCTGAATGCCGATGAAATCCATGTAAACCGGCCGATGCACCGGGGAAATGTGGTTGGACTTGGAAATTAGCACCATCTCCGGCTTGAGCAGCTCGGCCTTCAGGGCCGCCGGCAATTCGCTGAAGCTGGCGGACGGCTGGGCCCCGCCCTCCTGGCGCAGCAGGCCCAGGCCGCTGCCGGCGACGGACTTCAGGTCGCCCTCTTGGAATTCGTAGGCGCGGAAGCCAAGGAAAGTGAAGTTATCGTTTAGCAGCCAGCGGAGGAAGTCGCCCACCTGCTTCTGGTCGTAGCTGGCCTTGGGGGGGAATTTAATGGCTTCCAGCTGATTGACCACTTCTTCCAGCCGCTGGGACATGCGGGGGAAATCTTCGGCCAACAGATTTAGCAGCTGCACCTTCTGGTGTAATTTTTCCGCCAGCTCCTTGGGGCTGTCCAGCTGGTCAATTTCGCCGTAAATGATGGAAACGCGCTCGTCGTTTTCGTCGCTGCTGCGTTCATAAATGTTAAGGATATTGCCGCTGCTGTCCCGGTCGATGGTCATGACCTGGTACATCAATTTGTGTAGCACCAGATGTTCCTCGTCGAGGGCCATGCGCAGGCTATCAATGAGGAAGGGCCGATCCGGGGTGGCCACCATGATTACCGTCCGGTCTGGGGCAAATTTCCCCTTCGTTACCTCCACCAGCGGTTCCCTCAGCAGCCGCTGCAGCAGTTTTAGATGCTCTTCGGCCCGCAGCTGCCGCAGCGCCGGCTCCTGTTCGTCGAAGTCGCCGTTCTGGTAGTAGATGGCGGAAAATTCTTCCAATAGGGATTCGTTCATGGAAACCTCACAATTATGAATAAACCGTAATAAGGCCATTGTACTCGCCTAAATTGGGCTTTCGGCGAGCTTTTACAAACAGGGGAAGCGCCCGACCGTCGGTAAATTTTCCCGCCCTAAAAATGCCTTTGCCGTTATTCCTGGCTTTTCTTATCATGGGCCCTGCAATTAACTATTTGGAATCAAATCATGAAGAAATTACTACTCCTGGCCCTGAGCCTATTTTTAAGCGGCTGTGAAGAATTGGGCCTAACGGACAGCGACCCCTACAAAATCATCGAAAAGGCCAAGGTGCCCCCCGTGGAGGCTCTGGGCATTGCCCTAGCTTCCCTGGGCGATAAGAACGGCTATCCGGTCAGCCTCACCTTTGAACAGAACAATGCGGCCGTTAACTACATTGTGGGCATACAGATACCCAATGCGCTGAAATTCATCACCGTCAATAGCGGCACCGGCAATATGGTGCGCCAGGGCAGCGGCGATAACCAAAACGTGCCCAAAGGTAAGATAAAAATGGAAGATGCCCTGCGCCTGGCCGAGGAAAAAACCGGGGGCCGCACCGTTGAGGCCCATCTGGTGAAAGGCCGCCCCCTAATCTTCTACATTAAAACTTCCAAGAACAGCGTGATTAGTGAAGTGAGAATTGACGCCAAGAAGGGCAGCTTCGTGCAATAACCGCCCATAAATAAAAAAACCTCGGTACGCGCCGAGGTTTTTTTATGGCTAAAAATCGCTTACTGGCCGCTCTGCACCGCCGGATTAATGCCCTGGCTGCCAGCGGCGGAACCGCTGCCAATGCTCTGGCCCGGCTGACCGGATTGGCTCGGGAAGGTGATGGGCTGGGACTGGTCGGTGGCAACGGTGGTGCCGTAGGGCTGGGCCGGCATGGGCTGAACCACCGTCTGGCTGCCGCTCACTGGGCCACTCTGGGCAATGGGGGCGCCGGTGGCCGGATTAATTGGCAGGGCCTGGCTGTAGTTGCCGTTGCTGTCGGTGGCTACCGGTTGAACCGCCGGATTGCCAATTTCATCGCGGCCTGGCCGTTGGTGTTGCCAGCTGGCGGCGTTGGCTGGCCGGCCGTTGTCATTGCTGCTGTCGCTGGGCTTCGGGTGCTTCTTATTCATGCCACTGGTACAAGCGGCCAGGGCGAAGGCGGCGGTAAGGATTAAAAAGTTCTTCATACAAAACTCCGAGTTGTAAAAACCGTGCACCTTAGCAGCTTTTTTCCACCGGGCAAAATTTTCCCGCTACTTGTCCGCCACCAGCCAGGGGAAACGGGCCAGGTGCTGGGCCTCAAAGGCGCGGATTTCGTCGCGGTGGCGCAGGGTTTGACCGATGTCGTCCAGGCCCTGGAACAGGCTCTGGCGGCGGAAGTCGTCCACCTGAAAGCTGAAACGGTGCTCGTCGGCCCAAATGAGCTGTTCCTCTAAATCCACAGTGAGCGTTAGGGCTGGCACCGCCTGGCTCAGGGCGAAGAGCGCTTCGGCGCTTTCGCCGCTGACCAGCGCCGGCAGCACCCCGTTTTTGAAGCAGTTGCTGTAGAAAATATCGCCGAAGGAGGGGGCGATGACCGCGCGAATGCCGTAGTCGTCCAGGGCCCACACCGCGTGTTCCCGTGAGGAGCCGCAGCCGAAATTGGTGCCGGCCAGCAGGAATTTCGCCCCGGCCAACTCCGGCCGATTCAGGATAAATTCCGGGTTCGGCCGGCGGTCGGGCAAATAGCGCCAGTCGTCGAAGAGGAATTCCCCGAAGCCAATCTTATTGATTTTCTTCAGATATTCCTTGGGCAGAATGGCGTCCGTGTCGATGTTGCTGCGGTAGAGCGGCACCAGCAGCCCGGTTTCTTTGGTAAAGGCCTTCATTAATCCTCCAGGTTTTTTGCGGCCAGGGCGTTGGCCAAACGGGCGAAGTCCGCCCCACTTAACTGCTCCGGCCGCGCCGTCGGCGCCACCGCCTGCGCTGCCAATTCCTCACTGTCTAGCAGACCGGCCAGGCTGGCGCGCAGCATCTTCCGCCGTTGGCCGAAGGCGCGGCGCAGGATTAAATCCCAGCAGCCCTCGTCCCGCACGGCCCAGCGGCTGGCCGCCTCCCGGGTCAGTCGCACCACCGCCGACTGCACCCGCGGCGGCGGCGTGAAATTCTCCGGCCCGACGGTGAAAAGTTCCTCGCAGTAAAAATAGCGCTGCACCAGCAGGCTGAGGCGGCCGTAGTCCTTGCTGCCCGGTGCCGCTACCAGCCGCCGCACCACTTCCAGCTGTAGCATGAAGTGCATGTCGGCGATGTGCGCCCGCTGGGCCACGCAGTGCACCAGTATGGAGCTGGACAGGTTATAGGGCAGATTGCCCACCAGCCGCCAGGGGCCAGGGCCCAGCTCATTTAGGGTTAATTGCAGGAAGTCGCCGTGGCGCAAATCCAAGGTGCCGACCGGCGCCGCCTTGGCCGCGAGGATTTCCATGACCCGGGTGTCCAAATCAATGGCGACCATGGCCTTGACCTGGGCCAGCAGCGGCAGGGTGAGGGCGCCGAGGCCGGGGCCGATTTCGAGAATTTGCTGGCCCGGCCGCCCGGCGATGGCGTGCAGCAGCTGGCCGATGACGGCCTGATTGTGGAGAAAGTGTTGGCCAAGGTGCTTCCTGGCCCGCAGTTCAAATTTTTGACTCATGGCGCCATGATAAAACAAGGCTTGGGGTGAATTAAACATACGGACGGGCGCTTACCCTGTATGTTTAAAAGCCTTAATAAACATACATATAAGGCGCCCATCTAAGATGGGCGCCTGAGCAACGCAGTTGCGAAGAACCGCCCGTCTGTTTGTAAAAACCCATTTAAGGCCATTTACCGACAATGGGGCGCTTAGGTTGTATGTTTAGGGAACGTTGAATGCGTGGGCTAGCCGCAAGGGCTGGAGTCCGAAGCTGTGGAGCAATCGGAGTTTTATGGGCCGCTGTCGCTAGCCCGGCTAAGGCGCATAAACGGCCAGATACCGACGGCCGGGCAGTTGTTCGGCCCAATGGCCTCACGCTTCCTCGCTAACGCTCGGACGCGTCTTCTGTATGTTTATTCAGGCCTTTAAACATACAGGGGAAGCGCCCTATTGTTTGTAAACACCCTTAAATGGACTTTTACCAACAGCGGGGCGCTTTAGCTGTCGGTAATTAATGGCCTAATACATACATGAGATGCGCAGCGCTACCACCTTTAGGTCGTAGAACCGCCCGGCCGTCGGTAAAACCGGAGAAATCCCTATTCCACCGTTACCGATTTGGCCAGATTGCGCGGCTGGTCAATGTCCGTGCCGCGCAGCCGCGCCGTGTGGTAGGCCAGCAGCTGCAGGGCCACGGTGATGGAAATGTGCGCCGTCTGGTTGTCCAGGTCGCCCAGGGAAATCTTGCAGTGGCCGGGCAGGCTGCTCAGATTAAGGTTGCCGTCATAGAAAATAATGAACTGGCCACCGCGGGCCTGCACCTCCTGGAAATTACTCAGGGTTTTCTGGCTCAGCTCGTCGCTCTTCAGGGCGCCCACCGCCAGCATCTGCTCGTCAATCATCGCCATGGGGCCGTGCTTCAGCTCGCCGGCGGCGTAGGCCTCCGCGTGCATATAGGTTAATTCCTTCAGCTTCAGCGCCCCCTCCAGGGCGATGGGATAGAGGTCGCCGCGGCCAAGAAATAAGCAGCCGGAGCGGTTCGCCAGGTTCTTTGCCGCGCGGATTATGTCTTCCTCCCGCGCTAGCACCTGCTGAATGGCGCCGGGCAGATTGTCAAAGGCCGTTAGGGTCAGTGGCCGGCCCTGGGCCTCCGCCAGCAGCCCCTTAATCAGGTGTAAAACCACCAGCTGGGTGGTGAAGGCCTTGGACGAGGCCACGGAAATTTCCCGACCGGCCCGGGTCAGAATCACATGGTCGGCCTGCTGGGTAATGGAGCTTTCCGGCGCGTTACAGATGGCCAACGTCGCCAGATAGGGCAATTCCTTGGCCTTCGCCAGGGCGGAAATGGTGTCGGCGGTCTCGCCGGACTGGGAAATGCAGATGAATAGGGTGTCATCTGGCACCGCCACCGAACGGTAGATGTACTCGCTGGAAACCTCTACGGCCACGGGAATATCCAGTTCCTCAATGAAGTACTTGGCGGTGCAGCCGGCGTGGTAGCTGGTGCCGCAGGCGACAATGTGCAACTGCCGCACCCGCTGGAGCAGATTGAATAGCTCGTCGCCGAAGGCGTGGCGATTAATCTTGCCGTGCAGCAGCCGCCCCTCCAGGGTGTCGGCCACGGCGCTAGGCTGCTCGAAGATTTCCTTCTGCATGTAGTGGTTGTACTGGCCCTTGGTGAGCATCTGCCCGTCCTGGCTGCTCTCCTGGGGGGCGCGGCTGATTTTTTCCCCGTCGCTGTCGTAGAGCTGGTAGCCCTTGCCCTGCACGTGCACCAGCTCGCCCTGCTCCAGAGTTAAATAGGAGCGGGTGATGGCCAGCAGGGCAAAGATGTCCGAGGCCACGAAAATGCCCTGGCTATCGCTGAGGCCCAGCACCAGCGGCGAACCGCGGCGCAGGCCGATGACCTCGTCGGGCCGGTCGGCACAGATGACTGCCAGCGCGTAGGCCCCCTCCAGCCGCTGGCTGGCCTTGCGCACCGCCGTAAGAAAATCCTGCTCCTTCATGTAGTAAAAATTGATGAGGTGCGCCACCACCTCCGTGTCCGTCTGCGAGGAAAACTTAAAGCCGGCGCCCTGCAGCTCCTCCCGCAGCAGCTGGTAGTTTTCAATGATGCCGTTGTGCACCAGGGCGATTTTGCCGCTCACGTGGGGGTGGGCATTAATCTCACTGGGAATGCCGTGGGTGGCCCAGCGGGTGTGGGCAATGCCCGTGTGGGCGCTGGGTTTAGCCTCCCGAACCTTCTCCTCCAGGCTCTGCACCTTGCCCTGGGCGCGCAGCCGTAGGATTTCCCCCTTTTGCAACAGGGCAATGCCGGCGGAGTCGTAGCCGCGGTATTCCAAGCGCTTCAGCCCGTCAATGAGTAAGGGAACGATGTTTTGCCCGCTAACGCCGGCGACAATGCCACACATAAACAACTCCTAGAATTCCAAACC
>CAUSQL010000046.1:0-11029 GCA_963533935.1 uncultured Cardiobacteriaceae bacterium | reverse complement strand
TGGTGCTGGACCCCTTCGCCATCAACGAGGTGGATTTCATTCTGGCCTCCCACTACCACAGCGACCACATCGACGTGAACGTGGCCGCCGCCATCGTCAATAATCCGAAGCTGAACCATGTGAAATTCGTCGGCCCCTGGCACTGCGTCAAGCTGTGGACGGACTGGGGCGTGCCCGCCGACCGCTGCATCACCGTGAAGCCCGGCGACGTGGTTAAGCTGAAGGACGTGGAAATTCACGCCCTGGACTCCTTCGACCGCACCTGCCTGGTAACCCTGCCTGTGGAGGGGGCGCCGGACAACGAGCTGAAGGGAATCTGTCCCTCCGACGAGGAAATGGGCCGCAAAGCCGTCAATTACCTGTTTAAAACCCCCGGCGGCAACATTTACCACGGCGCTGATTCCCACTATTCCATCTATTTCGCCAAGCACGGTAAGGACTACGACATCGACGTGGCCATCAATAACTACGGCGAAAATCCCGTGGGCATTGCCGACAAGATGACCTCCGTAGATTTACTGCGCATGGCCGAAGCGCTGCGGGCCAAGGTGATTATCCCCGTGCACCACGACATCTGGACCAACTTCATGGCCAGCACCGACGAGATTTTGCAGCTGTGGCGCATGCGCAAGGACCGGCTGCAGTACAAATTCCACCCCTTCATCTGGGAAGTGGGCGGCAAGTACGTTTATCCCCAGGATAAGGATTTGCTGGAATACCACCACCCGCGGGGCTTCGACGACTGCTTCGAGCACGAGCAAAATATTCAATTTAAATCAATGCTTTAAGGACTAGCCCATGCTATTAACCAAAATGATTAATGCGGGCCACGTGAACTTCAAGGACCGCTTTCCCGATTGGAAGGCGGCGGTGCGCGGCGGCTGTGAACCCCTCATTGCCACGGGCACCGTGGATCCCAGCTACGCGGAGGAAATCATCGCCTGCGTGGAGAAATTCGGCCCCTACATCGTGATTATTCCCGAGGTGGCCATGCCCCACTCCCAGGAGAACGCCGCCGGCGTGTTTAAGACCGCCATTTCCTTCATGAAGGTTAATGAGCCGGTGCGCTTCGACGAGCAGGACCGGGAAAAGGACGCGCGGCTGTTCTTCACCCTGGCATCGCAGAATCACGAGGCCCATCTGGAAAACATGGCGGCCCTGGCCACCATGCTGGACAACGAGGCCCTAATCGCCGACCTGCTGGAGGCCCAGAACGTGGACGATCTGAAGGCGCTGGCCCAGAAATATAAGGTATAGGAGTAGCTATGGATTTCTTACTGGTTCCCTGGGAATTTTTCGTCAATAACATTCTGCGCCAGCCCCAGTACTTCATCGGTTTGATGGTGCTGGCGGGCTATATCCTGCTGAAGAAGAAGTGGTACGAGGCCCTGTCCGGCTTTGTGAAGGCGTCGGTGGGCTATCTGATTCTGTCCGAGTCCGCCGCCGGCATGATTAACACCTTCCGCCCCATACTTTACGGCCTGACCGAGCGCTTCAATCTGAAGGCGGCGGTCATGGACCCCTACTGGGGACAAACGGCGGTGGAACAGGGGCTGGCCCAGCTGGGCAAGTCCTTCTCCTCGGTGATGATTATTCTGCTCATCGCCTTCATCTTGAACCTGCTCTTCGTGCGCTTCCAGAAGTACACCAAGCTGCGGGCGGTCTTCACCACCGGCCACATTCAGGTGCAGCAGGCGGCCACGGCCTTCTGGCTCTTCTTCTACTGCTTCCCCGAGGTGGCCGACAACACCCTGATGCTGATGATGTCCCTGGCCCTAGGCCTTTACTGGGCGGTGGGCTCCAACATCACCATTGCCCCCTCGCAGCGGCTGACCGACGGGGCCGGCTACTGTGTGGGCCACCAGCAGATGTTCGGCATTGCCTTCTTCAGCTGGGTGGCGCGGAGATTCTTCCGCCAGGCCGACGGCGAGACCAGGAAAATCGAAGACGTTAAATTGCCCGGCTGGCTGTCCATCTTTAACGAAAACATGGTGGCGACCACGGTGCTGATGACCCTGTTCTTCGGCGTAATTCTGCTGGCCTTGGGCCCGGAATACCTGAAGGCGCCCCACGAGGTGGTGGCCGGTAAGCCGCCGGTAACCATCTGGTCGGGCAAGGAGAGCTTCCTGTTCTTCGTTATCGGTACGGCCATGAAATTTGCCGTGTGGCTGGCGGTGCTGCAACTGGGGGTTAAAACCTTCGTGGCCGAGCTGACCGAATCCTTCCAGGGCATTTCCAACCGGTGGCTACCCGGCGCCGTGCCGGCGGTGGACTGTGCCGCCGTTTACGGCTTCGGTTCACAGAACGCCATTACCATCGGCTTCCTCATGGGCGCCATCGGCCAGTTCATTGCCCTATTCCTGCTGCTGGCCCTGGGCAGTCCGGTAATCATCATCGCCGGCTTCATTCCCATGTTCTTCGACAACGCCACCATCGCCCTCTATGCCAACCGCCACGGCGGCTACAAGGCGGCGCTGGTGCTGCCGCTGATTTCCGGCATCTGCCAGGTGCTGGGTACGGCCGCGGTGGTGCACTTCGCCATCATTCAGTACCAGGGGCAGAGCGTGGGCCTGGACACCGGCTACTTGGGCATGTGGGACTGGGCGATTTTGTGGCCGGGCCTCACCTGGCTGATGCATAATTTCAACTACATCGGCTACGCGCTAGTGATTCTGTTCTTTATCGTTGTGCCGCAAATTGAGTACTACCGCAATCCCAAGGGCTATTTCCTAATGGTCAGCGACTATGAGGAGTACAAGCGACAATTCCCGGAAAAATAAGGAGTTTTTATGAAAGTTTTAGTTTCCTGCGCCAACGGGGCCGGCACCAGCCTCATGATGAAGATGAAGGTGCAGCAGGCGCTGAAGGATTTAAATGTGAACGTGGAGAACATTCACCACTGCTCAATTTCCGAGGGTAAATCCACGGCCAAGCAGTACGACGTGGTCTTCTGTTCGGCGAACTTCATCGACATGTTTAAGGACGCGGAGGCCGCCGGCGTAAAGGTCATCGGTATGAAGAACATTCTCTCCGTCGATGAGGCGAAAACCCGCCTGAAGGAAGCGGGCCTAGTCTAACAAGGGGGAATGTTCCCCCTTTTTTTATTTCAGGAGTTGTTTATGGCAAAACCATTGTTGCAGATTGCGCTGGATTCATTGAGTTTGGAAAAGGCGGTGGCCGACGCCCAGCAGGCAGCGCCGCTGGTGGACATCATCGAGGTGGGCACCATTCTCGCCTGCGCCGAGGGCATGAAGGCGGTGCGGGTGTTGCGCGCCCTGCACCCGCAGCACATTCTGGTCTGTGATTTAAAGACCACCGACGCCGGCGAAATCCTGGCGCGCATGGCCTTCGAGGCCGGTGCCGACTGGCTGACGGTGTCAGCGGCGGCCCACCCGGCGACCATGGCGGCAGCGCAGAAGGTGGCGGAAGAGATTAACCGCAGCCGGCCGGAGCAGCGGATTAAAAGGGAAATCCAGATTGAGATTTACGGCAACTGGACGTTGGAGGACGGCCGCCGCTGGGTGGATTTGGGCATTAAACAGGCCATATTCCACCGTTCCCGGGACGCGGAGCTGGCCGGCAAGGGCTGGACTCCCGAAGACATCGAGAAGATGCAGGGGCTGGCCGGGCTAGGTTTGGAGCTGTCCATCACCGGCGGCATTGTGCCCGAGCAGATTCATCTGTTTAAGGACATTGCCAACGCGAAGGTGTTTATCGCCGGCCGGGCGCTGGTGGGCGAGCAGGGGCCGGCCACCGCCGGGGCTTTGCGGGAAGAAATTGATAAATATTGGCGCTGAGCGACAATAAATCGATAGATATTGGAGCTAGACCGGTCATAAACCCCTAATTTACCGGCGTGGGGCGGTTCTTTTCCCTTCAGTCGCTGGCTTCGCCAGTCGCTAGCGCTCAGGCGCGGGGCGCTCTCCCTGTATGTATTAAAGCTCTTAATACATACAGAGGAAGCGCCCCTTTGTTTGTATATTGCTCTGGCCCCGGCGGCCCGTCCTGTATTTTTAAAGATTAAGTCGCCGACCGCGGGGATTGCTGGGGCGGCGGTGCGCTAGTTGCTTAGCAATTTTTTATTAATGAACTCCCCATGAAACAGAAACTACTCCCCCTAC
The DNA here is from genome assembly GCA_963533935.1 of uncultured Cardiobacteriaceae bacterium. GTDB lineage: Bacteria > Pseudomonadota > Gammaproteobacteria > Cardiobacteriales > Cardiobacteriaceae > CAUSKK01. The sequence goes on along the minus strand of CAUSQL010000046.1, from coordinate 6,908 downwards.
TCATTGCGGCGGCGCTGGCCGGCTGTGGCGGCGGCAATGCTAACCCGGCCTTGGCCAGCTTTGTTCCCCGCGCCCCCGGCAGCGCACTTAAAACCGATGTGCCAACGGCCAATCCCGCGCCGAATCCGGTGCCAACGGCCGGCCCAACTTTCGCCCCAACGCCCGGCGGTGGCAATAATTCCGGTGGCAACGGTCGGCCGCCCGCCAATCCGAGTGCCAGCCCGACAGCCACCGCATCGCTTAGCCCAACGCCAATATTTACAAACAGTCTAAGCGCCCCGCCGTCAGCCTCGCCTACGGCATCGGCTGCGCCTTCGGCGTCGGTAAATCCAGCTGTAACGGCAATACCTTCGGCGTCGGTAAGTCCTACAGCAACTACACAACCAAGCGCTTCTCCCAGCCCGACAGCTACGCCACCGGCCGCGGCAGCCAGTCCAACGGCGCCGGCTGCCCCTTCGGCGTCTCCGTCTGTAATTTCTACAGCTACCCCAACAACGGCGCCAAGTCCAACAACGGTTACCGCGACGGCAACGGCAGTTCCTGCGGCGACGCCTTCTGCCACAACTGCGCCTTTAATTACCAACAGTCCAAGCGCCCCGCCGAATGTAAATCCGACAATTACCAACAGTCCAAGCGCCCTACCATCAGCCTCGCCTACGGCATCGGCTGCGCCTTCGGCGTCGGTAAATTCCTCATTAAGTCCCGTACCGGTGGCCGGCCCGGCCGTGCCCTACGCCAGTAAACAGGGCACAGAGTGGCTGAACCGGGTGCGCCAAGCGGAACGGCGGGCCCGCAGCGGTCTGTTGAGCTTTACCGCCAGCGCGGCGGAAACCGCCGACCTTAGCGACGCCCGCTGGGGGGCCACCATGACCCAGCGGCTGCAAAATGCCATCAACCACCCGGGCATTCGCCGCATCAATATTCCCGCCGGCCGCCACACCATTGGGCAAATCCGGCTGGCCGGCGTGCAGAACAAAATCATCAGCGGCCGCGGCATTAACACCGTCCTCGTCTTTAACAAAAGCGCCGGCGATGCGGCCATTCTCATTCCCTCCAACGGTAAGACCCACCATGTACACCTGCGCAATTTCGTACTGGACATGCAGTGGCGGCCGGGCGACGTGCCGGCCAATGCCATTCAAATCACCGAAGGCGAGCACATTCACGTCAGCAAGTTGGACATTCGCAACACCGGCGGCAGCGCCATTCTCGTGCAGGGCTTCCGGCGGTTCGGCAGCGGTAGCAACCACGCGCGCATTGTCGATAACTACATCAACGGCGCCGGCCTGGCCGATGGCACCGACGGCTTCGGGGTCATGATTAAGGACCGGAGCAACGACGCCGCCATCGTCGGTAACCGCATTGTCAATGTGAAGGGCGGCATGGGCATCGGCGGCCATGACACCAATTTGGGCGCGCCCGTTGGCATGGTTGTCATTGATAACCACATTGAAATGGCCCGTTCCCGCACTGCCTTTGAGGGCATAGGCCTCACCAGTGGCGCCGGCCGGGCCATCATTGCCTGGAACCGCACGGAACCGTCCTTTGACAACGGTCTGTCCATTACTTCCAGTAATAATCTGGTCATTCAGAACTACACCAACGGCGCCTGGAACCACGGCATTGCCATCAGCGGCCATAACAACACCATCGTTGCCAACGAAATTCATAATATTGGCCGCCAGAATGCGGCGCTGCGGGAGAAGGAGGAATACGCCGCGATTGCCCTGGAGGACGCGGCCAATAGCTACGTGGCGGGCAATTACATCGAGGGCGGTGATATGGTTTACGCCGTCAAGTACAACGGCCCACAGCGCGGCGGCAACCACCTGGGCCGCAACAGCTTCCGCGGCTGGACGAAGCGGGAATTGAGCGTTAATCCACCGGCCGGCGACCGGCGGGACAGCAGCGACCCTCGAGTGCCGCTGCTCAGCCCCGGCCAGCGGGCGGCCATCGCTGACAGCGCCGGCCCCGACCGGGCACCTGGCATTAACACCCAGGTGGCGGCTCCACCTAATCCCCGGCCGGCGGTGGGCATTGGCAATAATTACAGCGCCGGCGGCGCTATGCCGGTGCTAAATCCGGCATTTACAAACAGTCCAAGCGCCCCTCCGTCGGTAAATCCAGCGGTAACGGCAACACCTTCGGCGTCGGTAAATCCAGCGGTAACGGCCCAAGCGAGCGCCGCACCCAGCCCAACGGCAGCCGTTACACCGATTAGCTCACCCGGTCCGACGGCCACAGCCGCCCCCAGTCCGCTGCCAACGGCCACGCCAACTCCAAGCAATGCCGTTAATCCAGCAACCACGGCAACGGTGGCTCCTTCGGCAACACCGGCGGCAAACCCCACACTTACCAACAGTCCAAGCGCCCTGCCGTCAGCCTCGCCTACGGCATCGGCTGCGCCTTCGGCGTCGGTAAATCCAGCGGTAACGGCCCAAGCGAGCGCCGCACCCAGCCCAACGGCCAGCGTGCTGGCGGCTGCCACCGTCAGGAGCATGGCCGAAGCCCGGGACGCCGTGGCCAAGGACGGCCGCCTGAGCACCATTACCATTAATGACGGCAAAAACTCCGTAACCTTCACCAGGGGCGGCACCGGCAATTACAGCTCGCCGCACCTGGCCGGCTGGACCGCAAACCTCGACAGGGTGGTGCCGCTGATGATTTTCCAAATCGACAGTAACGATAACGTCAGCGCCGCCATGGAACGGGCTCTGCGCTTTGTGGCCGGCAAAAAGAATATGACCATCAGCTTCCCGCAGGAAGCCCGCCTGACCATCAGCAGGCAGATGAACCTGCCCAGCGACTTCAAGCTGGAGGGCAATAACAGCCTATTGAGCACGGTGCGCGGCGGCAGCTATCCCAACGATGGCGCCATTTATCTAGATAATTTAAGTAAGAACATTGAAATCGAAGGGCTGCGGCTGAATCTGGCCGATACCCCGGGGCTGCAGGGCATTCAGGCCTACACCGCGGCGCACATTAAGATTAGGAATAACCAGTTCCTGAACGTGAACGGCACCGCCAGTAAGCCGGCGGCGGCCATCAGCTTTATCAGCGGTCTCACCGGAGCCATCGAGGACATTGAAATCGCCCACAACCTGATAAAGGCCACCATCGGCGGCGACCGGGGCCAGGCCGGCCAGCGGGACGCCCACACGGTGGGCCTGCGCTTTAACGGTGCCCTGCTGGTCAATCGGGCCTATCTGTCCGCCCCGGCCCGCCTGTGGCAGGAAATGACCGAACTGGGGGAAATTGAACCGGCGGACCCGAACCGGCCGGTGCGGAAAATTACCATTAAAAACAACATCATCGACGGCGGCTATTACGGCATCGAGTTCTCCACAGTCAGCGACAGCGTTATTGAGGACAACCACATCACCAATAACGTGCGCAATATTTCCTTACAGAATCACACGGCCAACAACCAGGTGCGCCATAACCTGCTGACCGACGCCGTATCCGCTTCCGTGCACCTGGCCTACCAGGCCCACGACAACGTCATCAGCGGCAACGCCATCGCCAGCGAACGCAGCACCGGCCAGCCGCCCCTGCAGGCCTACCAGAAGAGTGAGAAGAACATCTTCGAGCGTAACCGGGTCAATAGCATTTCCAACGCTTCCATGAACCTGGCCTACGTGGGGCCGGATTCCAGCCACAGCCAGATTAAGGACAATCTGCTCAGCGGCCGGGCCAGCAAGGCGGCCATCGCCGTGGAATCGGTCTGGGATAGCCAATCCGCCGGCAACGAGAAGGCTGCCTACGCCTACGGTACCGGCGCCGACGACGCGGACATCAGCAGCCACTATGTGAGCTACAAGGGCGGCCACGGCAATCTGGACGGGGTGCAAATCAGCGGCAATATCCTCGGCGTGCAATTGACCCGCGATACCCAGGCCACGGACATTGCGCCGCTCATCTACGTGGGGGCGGACACGGCCACCGGCCTGGGCAGCGCCGCTCTAGTCGATAAGAGCAATAAGTCCATCGTCGGCCATATCACCAACCTGACCATCAGCGACAACCTGTGGCTGGTCATGCCGGAACTAAGGCCGGGACTGCAGCGGGAGGGCATTCGCCAGCACCGCGGCACCACCAACGGCAATCTGCCGTTGCCGAGCATCGAGCTTAAGGGCAACGGCCTGCTGGTGCGGGCCGAGGGTATACACCGCCGCGGCGACACCGTTTACAGCAACCGGGATTACGTGCTCGGCGCCGGCGAGCGCAATCTGGTGCTGGTGGGCGAAAGCCAGTTTGGCCGCCCCGGTGGCGTTATTACGGAGGAAAGCAATATCAACGGCACCGGCAACGGCAATAGCAACGTTATTTTGGGTAACGGCCAGGCCAATAAATTGGCCGGTGGGGCCGGCGATGACCAGCTGGACGGCAACGTGGGCAACGACACCCTGACCGGTGGCCCGGGCGCCGACAGCTTCATCTTCGCCAGTAAGATTCAGATGCAGGAGAACCGGCCGGAAAGGCTCGGCGGCCAGCATTTGGAATATCGCAGCACGCGGGACAACAACAATCTGGACACCATCATGGACTTTAAATCGGCCGAGGGCGACAGCATCGGCCTGGCGAAGACGGTCTTCGGCGAGTTGCGGGGCAACTGGTTCGTTACGGACCCGGCCCAGGCCACGGTGGAAACCAGGGTGCTGTACCAGAACGGCATTCTCTCCTACGACCCGGACGGCAGCGGCGACTTCTACCAGCCGCGGGCCTTCGCCCAGCTCGTCGGCGCGCCGGCCCTGGGCAAGGGAGACTTCCGTTCCGTGGACATCAACAACCAGCTTGGTTCCGGCCGCAACGGGCTGGCCCAGGTTTCCGGCGTGGCGGTGAGTGCCAGCAAAGACGCGGACGGCAAAATCACCGTTAAGAACGTGGCTTTAAATGGGGAAGATACAAACGGGGGAAGCGCCCCGTTGCATGTAAACAGCGAGGCAATTAGCTCTGAATCTGCTAAACCGAGCGCAGCCAAGGGCCTGCGGGTAGATTTAACCGCCCGCTATTACGGTTCGGACGAACTGCAGCGGCTGGTTGACGCGGTGAAAGCCGGCGGCGGCCAGTATCTGCAATTGCGCCTGTCCTCGGACGACAGCTACGCCCTGGAAAGTGAGCTGCTGGGCCAGAGCACGGCCACAGCGACGCGCAACGGTGACGGCAGCTATGTAAACACATTGGGCCAGAAATTCTACGGCCGCGACCAGCTGGGCGCCCTCGCCAATTATGCGAAACGCCAGGACATCGAGCTCATCGCTGAGGTTGATTTCCCCGGCCAGGCCCGCGCCGTCTACCAGCTATTGAAGGCCAAGGACCCGCAGCGGGCAGCGCAGCTATTCCAGCGCAACGGCCAGCCCCACGATGTGGCCGCCGCCGGCGAGTTTGTCCGCGGCATTTACGGTGAGGTAATCAACGTGCTGCCGAACGGCAAACATTTCCACATGGGCGGCGGCGAGTTCGCCGGCCAGAGGGAGAACAACGGGGCATTTTTGAAATTTGTCAGTGAGAACGGCCAGTTCCTGAAGGGCCGCGGTCTCCAGCCGCAGCTGTGGAACGACGGCGTTTACCGCGATAATTTGCAGTCCCTTGATAAGAGCGTAGAGGTAGAAGTGCGCAGTTCGGGCGACGGCCGTGCCAGCGCCAGTGAGCTGAAGGCATCTGGCTTTAAGGTAAGGGACTTCGACCGCAGCCAGTTGCATATTAAGGACGCCACCGACCTGAAACCCTAGGGCTTAAGAAAAGGGTTGGGGCCAAGGCTCCGGCCTTTCTCTCTAATACATACAGGGGAAGCGCATAGCGCCTGAGCGCTAGCGACTGGCGAAGCCAGCGACTAAAGGGAGAAGAACCGCCCCGTTGTTTGTAATTAGCGTTTTACAAACAACCGAGCGCTTTCTTTGTATGTAAAACAGCTATTTTTACATATAACCTAAGCGCCCGTCCGTTTGTAAAACGATGGGTGCGTGAGCACGAATGTGCGAACAACCGCCCGTCTGTCGGTAAGAGCCCATAAAACCATAAAAAACGCCGAACTGGTCGGCGTTTTATATTTTTAGGCTTCAGCAATTACTGTTTTTTACCAGCGAAGACCGCATCTACATTTTCATGGAAATTATGCCGTCCATAGTCCCTATAAACACCATAAACTTCTTCTCCATTGGGACCGGCAAAGTATCCATCTACCTCCCGTCTAGTATCTAAGTCAACGTAGGCAAGAGATGATAGCTCAGAGAAATTGGCAGTACTTGGACGTCTGTATTGATCCGGTACATCACTAACTGGCGGCACTTTGCCAATTGCGCCTAAAAGGCCATATTCGTAGCTTGGACTTTTAATATTAAAGTCAACAAGCTTACTGCCAAAATCAACGCCAATATTGACCTCGCCGGATTCGGTCTTCAAATGTTTAAAATCATACTGACTGCTGAGATGAAGAATGGCATCGCCTTTGTAGTTGGCTTTGCCGGCCAGCGGTAAATTTGTTGGTTCCTGGTCATGGCGATAGAAGAGCTGGTGGGTGTTATCGTTGTCGGCAAGATAGCCAATTTGCACGTGTTTATAGCGGTCATCGCTAACCATTAGCTCTTTATAGGGAGCTATATCACGGTTATAAATCTTAATGCCATTTTGTTGGGCGCTTGGTGCTGCGGTTGGTAATGTCAGCAAATGGCGCCCGGAATTTAGTTCAATAATTGTTGATTTTTCCGCTAAAGCCAACTTACTTTGTTCACTATCCAGATTTCCATTGATATACAGATGCTTATGCTTTCCTCTTTCACGTACAGTCATTAAGGTCCCAGTAAATTTTCCCTTGTCACTTTGCGCATTATTATTGCCGGGAGTGGTTGGCTGTACCGTTGGTTGTACGGTCGGTTGTACGGTCGGTTGTACGGTCGGTTGTACGGTCG
>CAUSQL010000045.1:0-11066 GCA_963533935.1 uncultured Cardiobacteriaceae bacterium | reverse complement strand
CTACCAGCTGACCCAGGACATACGCGTGGCGCGGCTGGCCGGCGGTCACCATCTGCACATGGACGAGCCAGCGGCGGTGGCCCGGGCCATTAAAGATTTCTGGCGGGAAAAGCCCTGGCCGACGGATTAAGCGCAATTTGCCGATTTACAAACACAGGGGCGGTTGTTCGACCTGGCGGTCTCACGCGCTACGCGCTTCCCCTGTATGTAATTAAGGCTCTAAATACATACAGGGGAAGCGCGTAGCGCGTGAGACCGCCAGGTCGAACAACCGCCCCGATGTAGGTTAAGGGCTAGAGCCGCCGGTGAGCTTGGCCAGCAGCTCCCGGGCGTTGCCGTGGCCGGCGGCGGCGGCCGTTTCCAGATATTGCTGGGCCCGCGCCAAATCCCGCTCCACGCCGGCGCCGTCCAGGTACAGGAGGGCGAGGAAAAAGAGGGAATCCAGATGGCCCTGCTTGGCCGCCTGTTCCCAGTGCTCGTGGGCGGCGATGAAGTCGTTCTCGTGGAAGTACAGGGTGCCCAGATTGAAGAGGCCCATAACCTGGCCGGCGGCGGCGGCTTGACCGTAGTAATCGCGGGCCCGGACCAGGTCTTTCTCCACCCCTTTGCCCCGCTCATAGATGGAACCCAGACTTAGCAGGGCCGGGGAAAAGCCGGCGGCGGCGGCCCTCTCAAAGTAGGCGCGGCTGCATGCGTAGTCCACCGCAACGCCGAGGCCGTTCTCATAGATTACGGCCAGATTGAAGAGGCCCTCCGGTGAATCCAGCGCCGCCGCCCGTTCAAAGTATTCGCGGGCCCGGTGAAAATCCTGTTCGACCCCGTCGGCCTCCATGTACAGGGCGCCCAAATTAACCAGACCGTCCGCATCGTTGGCGGCGGCGGCCCGTTCCAGATAGGCCCGTGCCCGGTGCGCATCTCGCTCCACCCCTTCGCCATTGAGATAGAGCGCCGCCAGCTGCACATTTGCGCTGCCGTAGTCCAATTCCGCGGCCCGTTCCCAGCACTGCCGCGCCCGGGTTAAATCCTGCGGCCCGCCGCGGCCGTGGCGATGCATCAGCCCCAGGTTGTACAGGGCCGGGCCCAGGTTGCCGGCGCGCTGGTAGTAATCGCGGGCGCGGGCCAGGTCTTTCTCCACCCCATCGCCGTTTTCGTAGAGGGTGCCCAAATAGTAATGGGCCACCGAACTACCCAGGGCCGCTGCCTGCTCCCAGTAGGCCCGGGCCTTGTCCGGGTCCGCTGCCACGCCCAGGCCATTTTTATGGAGTATGGCCAGATTGCTGAGGGCATTGCCGTGGCCCAGGGCGGCGGCCCGTTCCCAGTATTCCCGCGCCTTGGCAAAGTTCTGCTCCACCTCGGCACCAAAAAAATAGCGGGCACCTTCGTCGAAGGCGTCTTGGCCCGGGTCTTCGCGGTCAGCGGCGGCCTTATCCTTAAAACGATTAAATAAATTCCTAAACATGGCTAACTCCCATGGGTTCCAAAAGGGCCATGGTAGTGCAAATTACAAACAGCCGGGCGCTTCCCTTGTATGTAATTAAAACCTTAATACATACATGGAAAGCGCCCAGCTGTATCTAAACCTAAACTAAAAGAGCGTTCTGCTACCTTTTCTTCTTCTTACAGGGGTGGGCCGGGCTGCCGTCGCAGACCGCCAATTTCTTCAGATTAAGGGTGGCGGCGACCAATTCGTCCTTGCTCGGCGCGTAGCGGAAGGCGAACTGCTTCACATACATGCCCTCTTCCCCCTGCACGGCCTTAACCCAGGTGTATTCCGGCTTGCCGGTCTGCGGATTGAGCGGGCAGGTCATCTGCCACAGGGCGAAGGGATAGCCGTTTTCTTCCCCCTCGGTAACGAGTATCACGTCGCCCCCCTGCGGACAGCTGCTGAGCCAGCCGCCGGTCATGAAGTCGCGCAGGCTGTCGACGCCGGACACATATCCCTGCATGGACTGCTGGGTAATCAGCCGCTTCCAGTTATGCACCGTCTCCCCCTTGGGCACCAGCTCGACCATAATCATGCCGCTCTGCATGTCGCGGAAGCCCTCCTTAAAGCCCTTGGGCGGGGCACCGAAATTGGCCAGTTCCGTCCGTTCCGCCGCCTGGGCCGCCGGCGCCAGCGCCAGGGTCAAGGTGGCCAGGGCCGCCATTAGTTTTACTGCTTTCATTATTTTTCCTTCAACACAATATGAGAGCCCTAATTATACGCCGGTTTTTAACCAGGTGTTCAATTTTTAGCGGCCAGCAATTTCCGCATTAATGCTGAACTTTCCGCGAAATCCCGCCGCAAATCGAACTGTTCCACCGGGCTTAAAATTTCCCCTGCCCGCAGCGGCGGCAGCGGCGGGCCGTTAAGAATCGTCGTCAGCTGCTCGGCGATGGTGCCGGGGTTGCTGAAGTCGCTGTGCCAGACGATGCGCCCGTCCTGGTAAAGGCGCAGCTCGTCCGCCAGACCGCTGGCCCACACCGTCGCCACGTTGGCCGCCAGCGCCGCCGCCGTTTGCGCAAAATGCTCCCTGGCCACCAGACGCGGCGGCAATCCCAGCTCCCGCAGCGCTGCCCCGCGCCATTCGGCATTGGCCCAGGCCGTGGCCCGATTACAGCCAGCGATAAGAATGCGCGTGTGGTAGCCCGCCGCCTTAAAGCGTTCCAGCTCCGCCAGTGGCACGCGGCTGGTGCGGAAGGTGCCCTCAATTACCACACTCTGGCCCGCGGCCAGCGCCCGGTCGCGCAGCCGGCCGACCATTTCCCCGGCCCAGCGCTGGGTTTGCACCGCCAGCCCAGCGCCGAACTGCGCCAGCTGCGGGTGGAAATAGCGGGTTTCGTCGCCGTTAATGATGAGGGGGCTGAGGCCCAGCCGTTTGATTAGGGCTGCCTTGCCGCTGCCGGGCAGACCGCCGAGCAGGTAGAGGGTGGGCCGCAGCGGTTCACTGACCGGTTCCAGCGTCAGCAGGGCCCAGATTAAAGCCAGGGCGTCCGCGGCCGCCGGTGATGAAGTGTAAGTGGCACGGAGCCGGGCCAATGCCGCCGGTAAATCTATCCCCGTCGGCGTGCCGAGCCAGTAAATTTCCCGGCGCCAGCGGCTAAGCCGTCGCAGCTCGTCGCTGGCCGCGCCGCGGACGGCAATGTGGGCGAAGGTGGCGGCCAGGGCCTCCAGATGAACGTCCCGTTGCATTAACTCGTTGTTTTCCATGGTTTTCTCCCCTTAAACGGGATAGTTTACAAACGGACGGGAGCTTCGGTTGTATGTTTAAAAGCCTTATTAAACATACATATAAAGCGCCCCTCTGTCGGTAATTAATGCTTTTATCGGGGTGAACGCCGCCGCCGGCGACGGGAGAGAGAAGGCGAATGGACGAATGGGCCGATGCGTGGCGCACCCTCCGCACTTAAGCTGCGCGCGGCGCCAAGCTTTCCGCTATTATTTTTTGCTAAACCAAGTAATAAAGGAATCGTAATGCTGAAATATGTGCTGCGCCGTTTGCTGGCGGCCATACCCACCCTATTTGCCATAGTTACCCTGGCCTTCTTTCTGGTGCGTTCGGTGCCCGGCGGCCCCTTCGACCAGGAACGGCAAGTGCCACCGGAAATTCAGGCCAACCTCAATAAGATGTACCACCTGGACGAAAGCCTGCCCATGCAGTACATGCACTATCTCGGCAACGTGCTCCAGGGCGACTTCGGCCCCTCCTTCCGCTATCAGGATTACACCGTCAATGAGCTGATTGCCCAGGGCTTCCCCGTGTCCATGAAACTGGGCCTGCTGGCCATCGCCATCGCCTTTGTGCTTGGTTCCCTCATTGGCATCTGGGCCGCCATGGGCCAGAACAGCGCCCGCGATAATCTGCTAATGGGTGGCGCCATGGTCGGCATTACCGTTCCCAACTTCGTCATGGCTAATATCCTATTGCTGTATCTGACCAACGAAACCTATTGGAAAATTCTCCCCGCCTCGGTCAATGTGGGCGGCTGGAAATCCTGGGTTTTACCCCTGTTTTGCCTAACCCTGCCGCAGGTGGCCTACCTCGCCCGCCTCATGCGCGGCTCCATGATTGAGGCCCTCAACGCCAACCACGTGCGCACCGCCCGCGCCAAGGGCGTGCCCGAATGGCAGGTGGTGCTGCGCCACTGTCTGAAGCCGGCGCTCATGCCCGTCATCAGTGTGCTCGGCCCGACCATGGCCGGCATCATGACCGGCTCGGTGGTCATTGAACAAATCTTCGGTATCCCCGGCATCGGCACCCATTTTGTGAAGGGCGCCCTGAACCGGGACTACACCCTGGTGATGGGCGTGGTCATTCTCTATGGCAGCCTAATCATTCTCTTTAATCTGCTGGTGGACATCACCTACGCCATGCTTGACCCGAAAGTGAGATTGCAATAATGAAAAGTAAAAGTCTCTTCCGCCTGGCCATGGGCCGCCTATTCCGCAACCGGGCCGCGCTGGCGTCCATGATAATTCTGCTGCTCATCGGCGGCTGTGCCCTGCTGACGCCCTATCTCCGCCCCTTCGCCCTGGACGAAGTCTTCTGGGACCTAATCGACACGCCGCCATCGCTGGCCAACGGCCACTGGTTCGGCACCGATAACAACGGCCGGGATTTATTTGTCCGCACCATGTACGGCGTGCGCATCTCGCTGATGGTGGCCCTCTGCGCCACGGTGGTGTCGCTGGTCATCGGTGTGGCCTACGGGGCCCTGGCCGGCTACCTGGGCGGCCGCATCGACAACCTGATGATGCGCTTCGTGGACGTGCTCTATGCCATGCCCTTCATGTTCTTCGTAATCCTGCTGATGGTCTTCTTCGGCCGCAATATCTATTTAATGTTCATCGCCATCGGTGCGGTGGAATGGCTGACCATGGCCCGGGTGGTGCGCGGCCAGGCCATGAGCCTGCGCCAGCGGGAATTCGTCGGCGCGGCGGAAACCATGGGCGTTTCCACCTGGCACATCATCTGGCGCCACGTGGTGCCGAACACCCTGGGCACCGTGGCCATTTACATCACCCTGACCATTCCCGCAGTAATCCTCATGGAGAGCTTCCTCAGCTATCTGGGCCTGGGGGTGCAGGAGCCGCTCACCAGCCTGGGCGTGCTAATTTCCGAGGGGGCTGGCCAGATGCAGGCAAGCCCCTGGACGTTGCTGTTTCCCGGTTTCATTCTGGCGACCATTCTCTTCTGCCTTAACTTCATCGGCGACGGCCTGCGCGACGCCCTCGACCCCAAGGACCGGTAAATCATGGAAAAACTATTAGAAATTAAGAATTTATCCGTAACTTTCAACATTAACGGCCAACGCATTGAGGCGGTTAAATCCGTCAGCTTCGAGCTGAACAAGGGGGAAACCCTGGCCCTGGTGGGCGAAAGCGGCTCCGGCAAATCCGTAACCGCCATGTCCATTGTGCAGCTGCTGCCCAAGGGGCTGGCCAGCTACGGCGCCGATTCCCGCATCGCATTTGAAGGCATCGACATGCTCAAGGCCGACGGGGAAAAGCTGCGCCAGCTGCGCGGCAACCGCATCGCCATGATTTTCCAGGAACCCATGACCGCCCTTAATCCCTTCATGACCATCGGCCAGCAGCTGATGGAAGCGCTCCAGGTGCACGGCAAGCAGCTGTCCCGCGCCGCCAGCCGCGCCCGGGCCAAGGAGCTGCTGGAGAAGGTGGGCATTACGGAGGTGGAACGGCGGCTGAAGCAGTACCCCCATGAATTCTCCGGCGGCCAGCTGCAGCGCATCATGATTGCTATGGCGCTCATCAACGAGCCGGATTTGCTCATCGCCGACGAGCCGACCACGGCCCTGGACGTAACCATTCAGCGGGAAATCCTTGATTTAATTAAGGAATTGCAGAAGACCTACCACATGGCCATCATCTTCATCACCCACGACCTGGGCCTGGCCCACCACTACAGCGACCGGGTCTGCGTCATGAAGCTGGGGGAAATCGTCGAGCAGGGCGCCATCGCCGACATCTTCAATAATCCCCAGCACCCCTACACCCGCGAACTGCTGGACGCCACGCCCCGCGGCCTGAAGGAGCCGGTGGCCGCCGCCGCGCCGGTGCTGCTGGAGGCCAAGAACATCGCGGTGGAATTCATCACCAAGCGCAGTTTCCTTGGCCGGCCGTTGAAGCGTTTCCAGGCGGTGCACGACATTTCCCTAACCTTGCGCGAGGGCGAAACCCTCGGCATCGTGGGCGAAAGCGGTTCCGGCAAGTCCACCCTGGGCAAGGCGCTGCTGGCCATGTTGCCACACTCGGGCCAGGTGCTTTTTCAGGGGCAGGACCTGACTAAATTCAGCCGAGAACAGCTGAAGCCGCTGAAAAGTCAAATGCAGGTGGTCTTTCAAGACCCCTTCGGCTCCCTGTCACCGCGTTTAACCATCGGGGAAATTGTCGGCGAGGGCCTGCAGGTGCACCGGCCGCAGCTGAGTAAGAAGGAACGGCTGGCCAAGGTGGCGGCCATGCTGACTGAGGTGGCCCTGGACCCGAGCATCATTAACCGCTATCCCCATGAATTCTCCGGCGGCCAGCGCCAGCGCATTGCCATTGCCCGGGCGGTAATTCTCGAACCGAAGTTCGTGCTGCTGGACGAACCCACCTCGGCCCTCGACCGTTCCATTCAAGTGAAGGTGGTGGAGCTGCTGCGGGATTTACAGAAGAAATACGGCCTGTCCTACATCTTCATCAGCCACGATTTGGCGGTGGTGCGGGCGCTCAGCGACCAGCTGCTGGTAATGAATGCCGGCAAAGTAGTTGAACGGGGCAATAGCGAGGACATCTTCACTAACGCCCAGAATCCCTACACCAGGAAGCTGATTGCCTCGGCCTTTGATTTATAGGGTTGGCAGGTGTTTTAGCACATATACAAACAGACGGGCGCTTCCCCTGTATGTATTTAAGCCTAATTACAACCGGGGGAAGCGCCTGAGTACCGTAACTGACCCGCCGGCAGATGTCCGTAAAATTAATGTGCTCAGGGCCGCCGCCGGTTGAAAGCCCTGCCCGAGCGGGGGATAATTTCCCCGTGGGGTGGCCAGGAGGTCTTACCCAATGGGCCATAGCTAGTGCTTGGCCCTGTCCGTTTAAAACTTTGGAGAACTAATGAACGAGCCCTTCGGCGAAGATGAATTACTGCCTCGGCACCGGGCTTTTCTGCTGGTCAATGGCCAGCTGCTGCCAGTTAATGTGCGCGAAGACGTGCGCTGGGAAGACCTGCTAGGTATTGACGAACAAAAACAGCAGCTGGAAAAAAATCTAGTCAATTTTCTTAACGGTCAAGGCTACAACCAGACGTTGCTGTGGGGCGCCCGCGGCACCGGCAAGTCGTCGCTGGTGCGCGCCCTATTTCTCCGCTATCAGCGGCGGCTGGCCATCGTGCAAATTAGCGCCGACGACTTAACCGAATTGCCCCAGCTCTTCTGGCAGCTGGGACAAATTAACCAGAAATTCATTGTTTTCATTGATGATTTATCCTTCGCCAGCGAAGACAAGGCCTATCGCGCCCTGAAGTCCGTGCTGGACGGTGCCATCTGTGCCATTCCCAGCAATGTATTCCTATTGGTAACGTCCAATCGGCGCCATCTGTTGGCGGAACGGCATCAGGACGAAGCCACCCTGCACCCGGAAGAGGAGGTGGAAGAGCAAATTTCCCTCGCCGAACGCTTCGGCCTGCGGTTGGCCTTTCACCCCCTATCCCAGCGCCAGTATTTGGCTGCCGTGCGCCACTGGCTGAAGGTGGATAATCTGACGGCAGCGGTGGAACAGCAGGCATTGCAATTCGCTCTAGCCCGGGGTTCCCGCAGCGCCCGGGTGGCCGAGCAATTCGTTAAGGGACTATGAGGGGCCGCTTTACCACCGGTTCCACTGCGCGCCATGTGGTTGTCATGGCTCTGACTGGCTCCCTGGGACTGATTACGGTCTTTCTCGTTGATTTCATTGATATTTACTTTATTGCCCAGCTGAACGACCCCAATAAAACCGCCGCGGTGGGTTTTGCCCTAAATCTAATGTTTTTCGTACGGGCGGCGGGGCTGGCCCTGTCCATCGCCGCTGGCATCCTGGTGGCCCGCAATCTCGGCGCCGGCCAGGAACGGCGGGCGCGGCGCCTCGGCTGCCATGCCACTCTCTTGGCGGTGGGTCTAGTAAGTTTGCTTAGCCTTTCCACCTATCTATTGCGCCGGCCGCTGCTACAAATGTTGGGCGCCAGCGGCGCAAGTCTTAGTGCGGCCAGTGATTTTCTAAATTACGTGCTGCTAACCGCCCCCTTTCTCACCGCCGGCTTCTGCGGCGGCCAGCTGCTGCGCGCCCTTGGCCAGGGCGCCCAGTCCATGACCGTCAGCATTAGTGTGGCGCTAATTAACGGTCTACTCGACCCGCTGCTGATTTTCAAAATGAATCTGGGCATTGACGGTGCCGCACTGGCGACCGCCACGGCCCAGGTATGCATGTGTCTGCTGGCCTGGGGCAAGCTGTGGCGGCGCTTTAATTTCGTAAATTTCCGCCAACTGCATCAATTTACCGCCGACATCAGTCCGATTTTCGCCAACGGCCTGCCGGTGCTCCTAACTAATATGGCCACGCCGCTGGTTCTGGCCTTCACCTCCCGGGCCATGGCCAGCTTCGGCAACGAGGCCATGTCCGCCTATGTGGTCATCATGCGCTTCTTCCCACTGGTTTCGGCCATGATTCTGGCCCTGTCCGGTGCAGTGGCGCCCATCGTTGGTCAGAACGCCGGCGCCGGCTACTATGACCGGGTGCACGCCACCCTCTACCATGCGCTGTGGTTTAACTGGCTGCTCGTGCTGCTGATAAGTGGCGCACTGTGGCTGGGGCGTGAACATTTGCTACAACTCTTTGAACTGCGCGGCCTCGGCGCCGAATTATTCCTATTCTTCACCTCCGGCTTGACCCTGTTCATTGGCTTTGACGGCATGATGTTCTACACCATTTCTTCCTTTAATAATTTGGGGCGACCCTTCTTTGGCACCGTGGCCAATTTGTGCCGCGTGCTTTTCGGCTCTATCCCATTGATTTTATTGGGTAAGTATCTATATGGCGCCCACGGCGTGCTGCTGGGCTTCATGATGCAGAACGTGCTAGTGGCCACCGTCAGCTTTATCCTTCTCCTGCTGCTGGTGGAACGGCAGCGCCAGCAAAAAAATATTCATGTTTAACATCGTCCTCTTTGAACCCTGCATTCCACAAAATACCGGCAATATCATTCGTCTCTGCGCCAACAGCGGCGCCAGATTACACCTAATTCACCCCATGAAGTTTCACTGGGACGACCGGCAGTTGCGCCGCTCCGGCCTGGATTACCACGAATTTGCCTCCGTCCAGCACTATGACAACTGGGAACACTTCCAGGAGCTTATGGGCCAGCGGCGTATCTGGGCCCTAACCACCAGGGGCCAGCGCAGTGTATTCAGCGCCAGATTCAATCCCAACGACGTGCTGCTGTTCGGCAGCGAAAGTTCCGGCCTGTCGCCCGCCATTCACAGCCAGTTAGACCAAGCACAGAAATTGCGTTTGCCCATGCAGTGCCATTCCCGCAGCTTAAATTTAGCCAATGCGGTGGCCGTGGTTCTCTATGAGGCTCTACGACAAAATATAAATGCAGAGAAGCTAACTCTATGAAGATAATACTAATTTTTTTAAATGGCGATTTTCACGCCCCAACTTTTAATGTGCAGCAGGCGGACTTCGTTATTGCCGCCGATGGTGGCATTCGCCATGCCCAGGCCCTGGGTTGTAAGGTGGATTTATGGCTGGGCGATTTTGACAGCAGCAGCTTTTATAACAATAAGTACATACATATGCAAATTGGCCAAAAGAAACGATTTCCAACGGAGAAGGACCAGACCGACTGGGAACTGGCTCTGGAAGAGGTGAAGGCACGTTTCAGCGGAGAAGATTTAATGCTGGCAGTAATTGGCGCCACTGGCAATGAACCTGACCATGTGTTCGCCAATATGTGGTCGCTCGGTCGCTATCCCTTCCGCGCCCTAATTAGCGCTAAACAACACAATATTATTTATGCCCCCGCGCCCTTTTCCTTTGCATTTAAGGCCAAAGCTGGGGATATTTTTAGCGTTATCGCCCTTGAGGAGCTAATGCTTACCGCCAATGGGTTGAAATGGGAAATGGATAATAAGGTAATTAAACCCTATGAAGCCACTGCCTGCCGCAATGAAGCCACGGAAAATGAGGTGAAAATTAACGCCTCTCGCGGTAAGGCATTATTGTTTATGCCCCGCTCGATGAGCATTATGTCCAGCGATTAGCTTTTATTATTAACATACAAGGGAAGCGCCCGTATGTATTTAAAAAGCATTTAAATACATACGGGCGCTTCCCTTGTATATTAATGGTTTATAATCGGTAAAACTAATTAAATATTCTGCGTCAAGTTAGTTAAAAAGGCTTGCCTTTGCTCAAGAGTGGATTTATCAATATTGCCAAAATTCAGCCATTTTCTTTTTGTTACTCCAATGCCCTTTAATGTGTGATTTAGCATGGCCCGAGAAATTCCATTGCCCCCAAACCATTTTAAATACCAGGTAGGAGCAGTTGAAGTGGTAATAACTAATGCTTCTTTAATATTGGTTAAATTCCCTTTTATGCCAGTGGCAGTCGGTATATAAGCTAACTGTTTTAAAAATACCTTATCCTCAAAACCTTTAACTATGGCAGGCATATCCGCCCACCAAATGGGAAAAATAAAAATTAATCGTTGGGTAGTCTTTAACAACTCCTGATAGCGTAATACCAGTGGATCCAATGCTTGTCCCTTATTAAATAAGGCCAACTCCTCCTTGGTATAGACTGGATTAAAACCATCTTTATAAAGGTCAACTAGTTCATATTTCTCGCCCTTTGCTGTTAAAAGCTCCTGTACTCGCTGCAAAATCCCATAATTAAAGCTTTTTTCGTATGGGTGGGCATAGATAATAGTTGTAAATGACATAAACACTCCTTGGTTAATTTAGAAGCTAAAAAGTAGTGCATATAGTAAATAAAAAGGCCCTAGTAATACTAGGGCCGTTGGTAAAACCCTGATAGTGTCCTA
>CAUSQL010000044.1:0-11217 GCA_963533935.1 uncultured Cardiobacteriaceae bacterium | reverse complement strand
GCCCCATTGGCCCGCAGCTCATCAAGGTAAGATTCCATAAATTCTGGCAGCAAATTGCCGCCGCCTTTCGCATTAATAATATGCACTAGTTCATGGCCAGTGCGCCTTAAAAAATCACGAAAATTTGCCGATTCCATTACAATTTTTTCGCTGGCCCCTTCCACGATAAAGCCAACTTTTACCACGGCAAACCTCCGTTAAATAAATTGTTTAGCCAGGCCGTATCCAGGGGAATTTTGCGTTTATCCACCGTCGTATTCTTTACACTTCTAATTTTGGTGGCGCCGTTTTCCTTGCTAACTAGGTAGAGTTCATTCAATTCTAAGGCCCGCACGACCGATTCACTGTGGGTGGTCAAAATAATGGGGTGCTCCAAACTGGCCTTCTTGCGCATAAAACCGATGAGTTCTTCTATGGCCTGGGGATGCAGACCCCGTTCCGGCTCTTCGATAATAGTTATGCCCGGCTCTTTCGTCCGTGTCAGCACGGCAACCAGCATGCAGAGGGCGTAAATAGTGCCGTCGGAAATCATATGGGCAGGGAATTGCTGGCCGCTTTTCTCCTGAAAAACTAGACCTTTTGAACCGTCCAGCCGGTTACTGCTTATTTCTATATTCTCTAGTTCGGGGACAATAAGCGCAAGCCAGTCGATAATTTCTTCCCGCAGCTCGTTGTCTTGTTCTAGTTTCTCTAAAACCGCGGCGATATTGCTGCCACTTTCGTTTAGTGAATCTGGATTTGTGTTTAATGAACTGCGGTTTTTAATCACAAATGGGTCGATGCGAAAAACCTTAGTGTTAGCAATGATTTTTCTATATTCCCGCTCATTATTTTTTCTAGCCCATTCAACTAGTTCTTTTCCCATTATCGATTCAAGCAGATTCAATAAATCTAATGAATATGTGAATTTTTGTAATTTTTTCTGTTCATCTAAAACGGAAAAGGCAAAGAAAATATGATTATCTTCGGCTGTTGTTAAATTAAAATTTTTAATATTGTCAGGATAAAAGTCATTATTTTCGTCTTCCAGCACGTTAGCTAGTCCATATTTCTGCACTAGGCCAATAAATTTCAGCGCATCAACGAAATTACTTTTCCCTGAACCATTAGGCCCCACTAGCGCCATCAGCGGTGAAATGTCTTCCAGAAAAATTTCCCCTATGCTTTTAAAGTTTCGGATAAATATTTCCTTAATTTCCATATGTAACTCTTTATATTAGCAATGACGTTAATAATAGCCCGCTTCAGCTATTAAATGGCTAAAATTTAGCCAAGACAACGGGCCTAAATCAATCTATTATTGATATTTCTAACCAGGAGACCAAGGAGTTTTCATGCTTGAGGAAAAAATCGCTGCCCTGTTGGAAAAACGGGCCAAGAAATTTAAAACCCTGCAATTCGGCATTAGTTCACCGACACGGGCTTTGGACTATATCTATTCGTCCACCGGGCAGCTAAATCAGCATTTCCACAGCGCCAGCGTGGGCAAAATGTTCACCGCGACGCTGATTTTTCAGGCCATCGAGCAGGGCCAATTAACTCTAGATACGAAAATCATCGACCTGCTCGCCCCGGAACTCCTGGACAAGCTCTTCGTAGTGGCCGGCCACGATTACCGCGCCGAAGTAGACCTGCGTCAGCTGCTCGGCCACACCTCTGGCATCAATGATTATTTCACCAGCAACTGGCTGGGGCAGATACCATTCTTAAAATTGGTTGTACGGGAGCCGGACACCTTTTGGACGCCGACCATGCTGCTGGATTACACCAGGGAACGGCAGCGGGCCGTTGGCCGCCCGGGCGAAAAATTCTTCTATTCCGACAGCGGCTACATTCTGCTTGGCCTCATCATCGAAAAGGTCTACGGGGCACCGCTGTACCAGGTGCTTAACCGGCAAATCTTTCAGCCCTGTGCCATGCAAGACAGTTGCTTAACCTTCTACGACCCGCGCTTCCGCCAGGAGGAGCTGGCGCCGCTCTACCTTAAGGGCACGGACATTCATTTATTTACCAGTTTAAGCTGCGATTTTTCCGGCGGCGGCCTGTCTTTGACAGCGGCGGATTTGCTGAAATTCCTGCGCGCCTTCGCCGCCAGCCAGCTCGTCAGTGCGACCGCCATCGGGCAAATGGCCCAGTTCAATAATAAATTCAGAACCGGTCTGCACTACGGCCTGGGCATGATGCAAGTGCGGCCGAGGGAATTCTTCTTCATCTACAAAAAGCTGCCCTTCCTTCAGGGTAATCTGGGCCTTAGTGCCGTCCACGCCTGGTACAACCCGGAAAATGGCGACTGCCTGGCGTTGAATTTGGGCAATAGTGGAGATATGAATGGCAGCTTCATGCTATTGCTGGAAATTTTGGGCTTATTGGCCAAGTATTAGGATAGTCAATGAAAACCCCGGTACCGCTCTACGCGCCCCTCAATGAACTTAAGGCCATCGGAGAAAATCTCTGGGTCGCCGACGGCCCCATCATTCACATGGCCCTGGGTCCCTTCCGCGTGCCCTTTTCCACCCGCATGGCCATCGTGCGCCTGGCCGACGGCGGCCTGTGGTGCCATTCACCCCTCGCTCCCGCTGGAGAGCTGTTCCGGGCCATCGACCAGCTGGGCCCGGTGCGCCATCTCATTTCCCCCAACTACATTCACTACGCCCACATCGCCGCCTGGAAGGAACGCTACCCGCAGGCGGTGGCCTGGGCCAGTCCGGGGGTGCGGGAACGGGCCGCCGCGCAGCGCATTGCCGTGCACTTTGACCGGGATTTAGGCGACGCAGCACCGGCGGACTGGGCGGCGGCGCTGGACCAGCACATTTTCCAGGGCAGTAAGGTGATGCGGGAGGTGGTCTTCTTCCATAAAGCGAGCAAAACGCTGATTCTGACGGACCTAATCGAGAATTTTGAGACGGAAAAAATGGGTTGGTTCTGGCGTTTGATGATGAAATTGGCCGGCAATACTCACCCGGACGGCAAGGCGCCCATCGATATGCGCGCCACCTTCACCGACCGGGCCGCCGCCCGCGCCAGCTACGGCAAGATTCACGGCTGGCAGCCGGAAAAGATTCTGCTGGCTCACGGCCGCTGCTATCTGGCAAACGGCACGGCGGAGCTGGAACGGGCCTTCCGCTGGCTAGGTTAAGGCAATTACAAATAGACGGGCGGTTCTTCACTGCGTTCAGGCGCTGCGCGGTTCTTCACTGCGTTCAGGCGCTGCGCGGTTCTTCACTGCGTTCAGGCGCTGCGCGCTTCCCCTGTATTTATTAAGCCTTAATTACATATAGAGGAAGCGCTTAGTCGTTTGTAAAAACTATAAGAACAGGCTTAAGGATATTTATGAAGTTATTTAGGTAAGGGATTTAGGTATAAATATTGCAATAATTTTTATTAAAGAAAATTTACTTAAAAAGGCACTTATGAAGAATGACAAAGTAACAATAAATATAAAACAGGTGAATAAGATTGCACCAAATAGACGGGAACCACAAGTTAATGAATCTGACGATAAATCTAATTTAGAAGACTGGAAATGTAGATATGATTGTGTTCTTACAGCACTAAGCCAAGAGTATCAAATTCAGATTGAATCCATAAGACAGGCTGATGAGAAAACTAATAAATACTTAGTTGTCATGTCTATTTTTATTGCTGGATTTTTTATAATTTTAGGAAGTCCCCTTATGGATAATTTAGTATTCCAAACTAATCTACCTATATTAAAAAATCATTTATCAAATATGCTAGTGATTTTATTAGTATTGGCTGGATTGTCTAGTGTAACAACCATAATACTGCTTAGTAGATGTTTGAATTTTATAATCTCGTATAAATTAGAAGATTTAGAACAAAAATTAGAAGATCCCGCGATAAGAAATAGTGTCGAATTTAAAAGTTATTTAATTCATCAATATCAGCAAGCAATAAATAAGTCAATGAAAGAATTAAAAGGCAAACAATCAAAAATTAAAAATGCTGCTATATGGGTACTTGTATCAATTATTATGATTTCTTTTACAATATCTTTACTTTTAGTTATTAAATATACAAATTAAGGAGTAATTAATTTATGTCAAAAAAAGAAAATTTTTATCAACAAAAATCTAATGAACAAGAAAGTTCGCAGAATAACCGCCCCAAACCAGCAACACCACAAAATGATAATACAATAGCTACCCTCGAGCACTATAACGAAAATTCTCCTATTGATAATCAGGATAAAAAATAAAAAGTTCAAATTACTATTTTATATATCTACTATAGAAATAAATGGAATTTAAAAAATATAGAACCGCTTCTATGTATTTAAATTAATCAAGAACCGGGTCGCGGCTTCACTTTCGCCCCCTTAGACTGGCGCCATGAAGCCCCTGAACAGCCGTAAATTTGCGCGCATGGCCCGCGCCATCGAGTGCCTCTAGGGCCACGCCGCCGACCAGCCGGATTTGGCGACCCGGGCGGCGGTGGTGCAAGTCAGTCCCGAGCATTTGCAGCGGGAATTCTCCGCTCGGGCCGTGGGTGCGGCGGTGGGCGCCAACCCCATTGCCCTTTTAATTCCCTGCCATCGGGTTATCTGCGCCAGCGGCGTCATCGGCGATTACCGCTGGGCGCGGGGGCGGAAAATGGCACTGCTGGCGCGGGAACTGGCGGATTAGATACAGGAGAAGCGCTTCCATGTATGTATCGCCGTTAATCGTCGCTCGGGGCCTTAAGCTCGCCCGGATAATCCTTCGGCTCCCGGTAGCGGCCCGATTTTTCATCATAGTTAAAGGTGAATTTTTTATCTTTATAGATGCGCTGGCTGCTGCCGGGCAGGCCGGTGCTGCCGTTAATGGTTATTTCCAGCGGGTAGAAGCCGGCCACGGCGGGTAAATCGCTGCGCACGGCCAGGGTGCCAGTTAAATCAATGCAGCGACTGCCCTTAAGCTCCACGCTGTCATCGCAGCCGCCGGCGCCGCCGTCGTTGCTGCCGCTGAGCAGGAGGGTGGATTTAATGGCGTCGCCCTCGACCCAGTAGAGGGTTTTCGCCTCCTCGCTCAGGCCGTTTTGCGTCATTCCCCCGTCGGCCACCGCCGCCCAGCGTTCCGGGCCGATTTGCAGCCATTCCACCCCTAGGCTGCCCCGGCCCTCGTTGGCGAAGCTGGCGCCGCCGCCGTGGGTTAATTCCTTCCAGCCCTCGCCCTCCTTGGCCAAGAGCCACAGCTCATCGCGGCCGCTGGCGGCGACGGTGTTATCCAAATTCGGGCCGGAAAAGAAAAGGTAGCGCCGGTCGCCGACGGTTTTTTCGCCGAGTAATTCCAGGCAGTAACCGTCCTTGCTGCCCTTGGCCGCCGCCGCAAAATGGCAGTTTTTCAGCGGTTCAGAGCCAACGTGATTTTCATTGAAGGTGGCCAGGGCTTCACCGGTGACCGGATAGGTTTTATTAAGGAATTCCGGGGCGAAGTCGTCGGCGTAGGCCAGCAGGGCCACCAGAGCCAGTGGCGCTAATAATGGTCGTAGATTCATGGCTAAGCTTCTATGGTTAAGTAAAAAGTCGCTATGCTAACGCCATCTTGCCGAAACGGGAGCACCATGAACATTAACAACCTTGAGGACCTGCGCGCCGCCGGTGGTGTGGAGCTGCACTATTTGCCCTTCCGGGGCCACACGAAAATTCTCGTGGAGGCCAGCCCGCTGGATTGCATCTGGGGCGCCGGCCTGGCCTACAACGACCCCCGCCTAAACCGGCCGCCCCAATGGCCAAGCCTGAATCTGCTGGGTTTTGTGCTGATGCGACTGCGGGCGGAATGGGCCGCCGGATTATTTACAAACATAGAAGCGCTTAGATTGTAGGTTTAAAAGCCTAATCAAACATATGAACTAGCGCCTATCCGTCGTTAAAGCCATGAAATAAGCCATGAATCTGGAACTGTTCCCCGCCGACCCGCGGCTGAATCTGTTGCCCCGGGACGGTCAGCTGTACGACTACGGCCTTATTTTTCCGCCGGTGGAGGCCGAGCGCTGGCTACAAATATTTTTGAACCAGGTGCCCTGGCAGGCGGACCGGGTGCGGGTGAACGGCACCATCATTGAAGCGGCGCGGCAGGTGGCCTGGTACGGGCTCCTGCCCTACCGCTATGCCGGCGTAAGCCACCGCAACCTGGGCTGGCCGCCCTTCCTGCTGGAGCTGAAGGCCCGGGTGGAAACGCTCACCGGCGAGGCCTTCAACGCCTGCCTGCTGAACCGCTACCGCTCCGGCGCCGTAGGCCTGGGCTGGCACAGCGACAACGAGCCGGACATGGCGCCGACCATCGCCTCCCTGAGCTTCG
Source organism: uncultured Cardiobacteriaceae bacterium (assembly GCA_963533935.1). Taxonomy (GTDB): domain Bacteria; phylum Pseudomonadota; class Gammaproteobacteria; order Cardiobacteriales; family Cardiobacteriaceae; genus CAUSKK01. Next base: position 4,918 of record CAUSQL010000044.1, on the reverse strand, counting down.
GCGCGCCGCGCAAATTCGCCTTTCGCCACCGCACCAGCGGGGAAAGGCGGGAACTCATGCTTAGCTCCGGCCAGCTGATTGTTATGGCCGGTCAGACCCAGCGGCACTGGCTACACGCGCTGATGAAGAGCCGCCAGGTGGCCGACGAGCGGGTTAATCTAACCTTCCGCCGCATTCTGCCCCGTTAATTACTTCGGCGCCCTGCAAACATACAGGGTAAGCGCCCGTCTGTCTGTAAAACCACCCCAATGCGGTTAAATGGCTTTATACAAACGGACGGGCGCTTTTTCTGTATGTATGTTTAATCTTTTACATACAGGAAAAGCGCCCGAGCTTCAGCGACCGGCTGGCCGGCGACCGGAGGGAGAACAAGCGTGAACCGACGCGGCGAATAAGCGCCCCGTCGGTGCGCTTACGCGGCCTTATTCCTCAATCACGATGCGCGCGTTCAGCGGCTGCACCGGCCGGTTATTGGCCTGGCCAATCATGGCTGCCATGGCCTGCAGCTGGCCTGCGCTGGCTTCCACCGGCGTTTTAAAGACCACCCAGCTGACGCCCTCGCTGCAGGGCGGCGTGGTCAGCGAGCCGTTCAGGCGGAAATGGCTCTGCTCCTTGGGCAGGAGGGCGCCGATGTCCAACTTATCGCTCAACTCGGTCTTTTCGCCGGCCTTTAGGGATTTCGCCAGCAGCGGCGCCAGGGCTGGATTTTCCGCCCCCTCTTTGAACATTACCGCCAGCACCGCCAGGTCGCCCTGGCCGTTCTGGTGCACGAAATGGGCTTCCATGGGGAAATTCTTGTGGTCAAAGGTGTGTTCGCTGGGCGCGTGGAAGTGGAACTGCTTAAAGGTGTACTCCTGGTCGCCCAGCTTCAGGGGCTTCACCTCCTCCTTGGGGCTGGCCTGAATGGTGTGGCCGTTGTTCTCCACGGTGTAGGCGAGCGGCGGGTACTGCACCGCCACGCTGTTGCCGCTCTTCGCTACGGCGGTGGCCAAATCCACCGGCGACTGGTTTTTGCCCTGGCGGCAGGCGGCAAAGGACGGGCTGAGGTCGCCCCAGTGGGCCGGGTTGTTATCACCGCTATAGGACCAGTGGGGGTGGTCGTCGTGGCCTAGGGCACTTAGGGATACGGCGCAGAGCGCGGCGAGCACGGTGTGTCGTAATTGCATGATTTCCTCTTTTTAAATTAAAAAAAATCGCCCGGCAAAGGCGATTGCTATGCGCCGGGCGACGCGGTCATTATCCCAATTACGCTTTTTTATGCAATGGGCTAATGGGGCTTTGCCGGCGATTTACCGACAGACGGGCGCTTCTTATGTATGTATTTAGGGCTCTAATTACATACAGGGGAAGCGCCCGTCCGTAGGTAAGGGCGCGTGAGCGCAAGCAAATAACCGCCCGTCCGTTTGTATAAAGGAACGGACCGGCGGTAATTGGCCTAATCCTCCTTCGGCGGGGCCGGCGCGAACCAGCTCACCAGCAACAGCAGCAGGCCGACGCTGATGAACGAGGCGATGCGAGCGATGCCGCCGCGGTTGGCCAGTTCGACGAGGAACAGCTTCAGCACCACCAGCGCCATCAGGCTGGCGCCGGTCAGCCAGAGGGCGCGCCGCTGGCTGCGGTTACCGTTCACCATCAGCACAATGGCCGTCAGCGCCCAGACCACCGACAGGCTGGCCTGGAGACCGAAGGAGCTCAGCAGTTCGCCCAGCCGCCAGGGAATGGCGCCGTAGAAGTGCCACAGGCGCATGACGCCGGCGCTGATGGTGAGCCAGGCCAGGCCGCCAATGGTGCTGCGCAGCGACTGCTGGCCTTCCGCCGTGGCCGGGGTGAGAGACTGCCAGGCCAGATAGAGCAGGCCGGCGGCGGTCAGTTCCAGCGGATTAAGCAGCGGCAGGTAGGGCAAGGGCAGCGGCAGCTGCGGTGTCACCCAATTCACCCACAGCAGCCAGCCGGCGGCCAGGCTCGCGCACAGCGGTTGGGCGAAGTCCCGGTAGACGGCCCGGTGGCGGATTAGGAACCGGCAGGAGCGCTGCCAGTGAATGGTCAGCCACAGGCCCGCACTCGGTGCCAGCCAGGCCAGCTGTCCCCAGGCGCCGGGCAGAGCTAGACCGCGGCCGGCCCACAGAGTCCAGAGCAGCAGAAGCAGCAGCACGTTCAACCGGTGCAAATCCAGCGGTGGCCGCGGTCGGCCGAGGGTGATAAAGAAGCCCAGGGCACTGACCACCGCCAGCGGCAGGCCGGTGGCCAGCGTCCAGGGGTGGTACAGGTGGAAATAGAGGCAGTGCAGGGCGAAGAGCGGCAGCAGGGCCCAGAGAGCCTGACCCAGTTCAAACCAGCGCAGCCGCCGCGCCACCGGCGTCAGTGGCAGCGCCAGCAGCGGCAGCGTCCACAGCTCGGTGAAATTGCTTTCTGCACCCGTCCACTGGCCGTAGATGGCACCGGCGCCCAGCATTAGGCCAATGAGTAACAGCGGCCAGCCGACCACTTCATTGAGAGCCAATTCGTCCTTCGGCCCAGCGGTGGCGCTGCGCCGCAGACCGTAGGCGGCGACCAGCAGCAGCGGCGCCGCAGCAAATAGGTGGAGCTGGCTCATGGGCCCCCGTTCACCCCCGAAAATCAGACTGGTCAGGCCCAGGGCCGCCAGGCCGTTAAGTAGGGCAAAGACGCTGAACACACCGAATTGCCAGCGCCGCCAGCTGTAGCCCCACAGGGCCGCCAGCGCTGCCAGGCCGACGATGCTGCCCCGTTCCGCCCAGAACAGCGGCGGCAGCAGGCTGGCGTAGGCCAGGGCCGCGGTGAGGGTGGCGCCCTGGAGCCGCCGTTCCCAGAGGGCCGAACCGTTGCTCCGTTCCTGCTGCCACAGCAGGTAAATGGCGCCGCCGCCGACCAGAGTTAGCAGGGTGCTGAACCAGGAACCGGCCAGCAGGGTGCCGGTGCCGGCCCGGTAGTCGGTCAGCTGGGCCAGGGCCGCCAGCAGATAGATGGTTAAGGCCCCCAGCCGCAGCAGCGGCCGCCGTTGGTGCAGGCCGAAGCCATAGGCCAGGGCCGCCTCCGCCGTCCAGAACAGGGCCGTCTGGCTCCGGTTGAAGTAGAGCGGCACGGCGATGGTTAAAAAGAATAGGGCGATGGCGCTAAAGGCCTGATGCAGCGGCACCAGCGGTGATTCTTTACGCAGCTCCCAGGCGGCCAAACCGTAGACGGCGGCGAAGGCCAGCGCCGACAGGCTGCCGCCGCCCGGCCAGTGGGCAGTAATGAGGTATTGCAGGGAAAAGGCCGCCGCCATGGTGCCGAAGAGCAGGCCGTAGTCGTAGATGGGCACGTTCCAGCCCCGCCGACCCAGCCGCGTCCACAGCTCCGCCAGCGGTGCGTTGTCGGCCGCTGCTTCCTCCGGCTCCTCTGTCGCGCCCTCCAGCAGGCGATTGCGGGCGAAGAAATAGGCGATTAGACCGTAGAGCAGCCAGAAATAGATGAGAAATAGTTCGACGCTGAGGAAGAGCTCCGGCGTGTAGTTGAACGCGCCCCACAGCAGCGCGATGGCAAAGGTGCCGCTGGCGCTAGTTAGGTTTAATCCCCGCCAGGCCTTAAACCAGGCGATGGCCGCCACGCCGCCGCTCAGCAGCGCCAGGTAGCCGAACAATACGATGTGATTAATTAGTACGTTGGAAACCAGCAGCGGCGTGGCCAGGCCGCCAAGGACCGCCACCTGGGCCAGGGCCTGCGCGTTCTGTTTCAGAGCCAGAGCGGCCATCAGCCCCACTAGGGCCAGCATTACCAAAAAGGCCATGCCCGGCATCAGCAGGCCGTGCAGCCGCAGCGCCGCCAGCGTGGTCAGGTACATCACCGCCACGCCGAAGCCCTGCAACATCAGGCCGTAGTCGCGGCGCCTAGTTTGCAGCCGCCAGCCGGCCACCAGGGCCGCCAGCCCCGCTCCGGCCACCGCCAGATAGCGCAGGTCCACCGGAATATAAATGCGCTCGGAGGCGTAGCGCAGCAGAAAGGCCAGACCGAGGAAGAGCACGCCAATGCCGGCCTTCAACAGCGGATTGCCGCGCAGCAGCCAGGCGAAGAAGGGATTTTCTTCCCAATCGGCGCTGCTGGCCGACGGGGCGCGGGCCGGGGAAGAAGCTTGGGAATTTTGCTGCCGTAAGCGTTCTTGTTGCTCTCGCAAGCGCTCCTGTTCCAGCAAGCGCTCTTGCTCTAGTAGCCGCTGCTGCTCTAGAAAACGCTGCTGCTGCCGCAAGATCGCTTGCTGTTTCCTATCGAAATTTTCAGCCCTAATGGCCGGTTCTTTAACTGGTTCGGGAGCTTTTTCAAACTCCGGCATGGGCCAGGTCTCGGCAGCTTCCGACCCATAGGCGGGTTTAGGGGCGGGCAGGGGCGGGGACGCTTCGGCAGCGGCCCACGCTCGGCCGGCGCTCCGGCCTTCCGCCCGTTCCAACGCCGCCAACCGCTGTTTAAGTTGGTCGATTTCCTCTTCCAGGCTTTGCAGCCGCTGTTCGGTGCGGTGGCTAAAGAGTAGCCACAGAAAGATAACGATGGCCGCGGCGAGCAAATAGTTATTTGCCAGGAAACCAACAAGAACCATGAGGACAAAGAGAAAGAAAAATTCCATGGATTTTCCAGATAATTAGCCCAACTGGGAAGAAAATTAAAAATATCTATTTGGCAGATGGACTAAAGGGCGCCGTTTCGACGGACAGCTTCAGGTCGTCCTCGCCCTTTAGAGCCCGTTGCAGCCGCTGGGCGTCCGCGTCGTCGGGTTGCAATTTAAGGTAATCCGCCAGCACCGCTAGCGCTTCCTTCTTCTTCCCCTGCACCACCAGGTTTTCCGCCAGGGCAAAGGCCAGCTGCGGATTTAGCTGTACCGCTTCACGCAGGTACTTTTCCCCCTGCTTTTCCCGGGTGGCGGAGGTGAGAA
>CAUSQL010000043.1:0-11372 GCA_963533935.1 uncultured Cardiobacteriaceae bacterium | reverse complement strand
TGTCCATGGCCCGCACCAGCGACCCCCATTCGGCCTCGTCCCAGTTCTTCATTAATCTGAAGGACAACGACTTCCTGGACCACCAGAGCAAGACGGCCCAGGGCTGGGGCTACGCGGTCTTCGGTCGGGTGGTTAAGGGCATGGAGGTGGTGGACGCCATCGCCCAGGTGCCCACCGGCCGCCGCAGCTACCATTCGGACGTGCCGCTGGAAGAGGTGGTCATCGAGAAGACTGAGATAATTTAGTCCCCCTCGGGCCATTTACCGACGGACGGGCGCTTCCCCTGTATGTAATTAAGGCGCTAATTACATACAGGGGAAGCGCCCGTCTGTTTGTATAAACGGTTAATGTGGTTTTAAACTCGCAAAATCCAGCGTAAAACTCGCCCTTGCCTTTACCTCCGCCCCCTTACTTCCCACAATGCGCCCTTTTCCATCTGGAGATTTATATGAAAAAAACCACCCTCATGGCCCTGGCCGGCCTCATCGCCAACGGCGCCTTCGCCGAGGCCACACCTACGGCCAGCCCCAGCAGCACGGCCACCAGTAGCGCAACCGCCACTGCCACGGCTAGTCCCAGCGCCAGCCCTAGCGCTACGGCCACCGCCAGCCCCACCGCCACGGAAACGGCCAAGGCCGACGAAGGCAGCTGCGGCGGCATCGGCGTCAAGCCCAAGACCGGCACCTTTAGCAGTAAGAGCAGCGAAGGCAGCTGCGGCGGTGCGGCCAGCGACGCGTCCAAGGTTTCCGACGGGGCCTGCGGCGCCGGCTAATTAATCGGCTTTCAGGAAAACAGAGGGGCAGGAATTTCCTGCCCTTTTTGCTGGAGTAAATATGATTAGAAAATTAAGCGGCGCCGGCCTGGGCTACCGCCGTTCCCTGGCCGCCGAGATGCTGGCCCTGCCCGCCGCCGACCGCTCCATCGACTTCATCGAAGCGGCGCCGGAAAACTGGCTACACCAGGGCGGCCCGGCCCGCCGCAACTTCGACGCCGCCTGCGAGCGCTGGCCGCTGGTTTGCCACGGCCTGTCCCTGTCCCTGGGCGGCACCGCCCCGCTCGACGAGGATTTGCTGCGGCGGATTAAGGTCTTTATGGCGCAGTACCGCTGCCGCTTCTTCTCCGAGCACCTCAGCTATTCGGAGCACAACGGCCATCTGTACGAATTGCTGCCGCTGGCCTTCACCGAGGAGAACGTGCGCCACACCGCCGCGCGCATTCGCCGCAGCCAAGACATTCTGGAAATAACCATCGCCATCGAAAACACCTCCTACTACCTGCATGCGCCCCACTGTGAAATGGACGAGGTGGATTTTTTAAATGCCGTGGCCCGCGAGGCGGACTGTCTCATTCATCTGGACGTGAATAACATCTACGTTAATGCTATCAACCACGGCCACGTGGCGCCGCGGGCCTTCATCGACCGGGTGGACCGGGCGCGGGTAGTCTATATCCACATCGCCGGCCACAGCGCGGAAAATCCGCGGCTGCTCATCGACAGCCACGGGGCGCCGGTCAGCGAGGACGTGTGGGACATCTATAAATATTGCTGCCAGCGGCTGCCGCTGAATCAGCCCACCCTGCTGGAGCGGGACTTCAATCTGCCGCCACTGGCCGAGTTGCAAGGGGAAGTGGCAAAAATTAGAGCAATTCAACGGGACTACGGCCGTGAACCAACCCCGGAGGCGCCATGATTTCTGAAAAGGAAAAGGCCTACCGGGCGGCGCTGGCTCAGCAGCTGCGCGGGCCCACGGCGGCGGCCGCCGCGGGGGTAAATATTTACCGCCAGCTGATTCGCAACAATCTGCATAACTTCCTCGACCGCTGCTTCAATCGCACCCTAGCCCGGCTGCCGGCGGACCAGTGGGCGGATTTAAAGGAGGCCTATCTGGAGCGCGGCCCAGCCCTGTCGCCCTTCTTCACCGATATTCCCGGCCAGTTCCACGAGTTTTTAATCCGGGAAAAAATGCTGGCCCTACCGCTGCTGGCGGCCCTGGACGTGGAGCGACGCGAACTGGCGGCGGAAATCGGCCCCGATGAAGCGCTGGTGCGGGAATTTGATGATGCATTGCCCATTTATCTACAGACGGGCGGTTCTTCGCTCTGCGGTCGCCAGCTTCGCTGGTCGCCGGCGGCTCAGGCGCCCTTGTCTTACAGACAGACGGGCGCTTCCCTTGTATGTTATGGCTGGCAGGTGGAAGGAGATTTAGAGCCCGGCGAATGCTGGTCTCTAGTCTGGCGCGACCACGACGACCGGGTGCAGCGCACGGTGCTTAGCCCGGCGGTGGCACAGATGCTGGCCCATTTCACGGCACCGCAGAGTTTGAACGGGCTGCTGGCGGCACTGGCGGAACACCTGCCCGGAGTGGAAAGCCAGCGGCCGGCGCTGCGGCAGATTTTGCTCCATTGGGTTAGGCAGGGATTATTTGCGGCGAAATTGGATTGAATGGGGAACGGCTCTTGCTCGGCTAAGGAGTGTTTTTATTTATTGAGGATTTCCCATGACACGACTTAATGTGCTGCTGGCCAAGGGCTGGTTCTTCCCCCTGGCCCTACTGCTGCTGGTGCTGCTGGTTTACGGCCGTACCCTCTTCTTCGGCTACGTTTTTGACGACTTAATATTATTGGAACAGAATCAAATGCTGGTCAATGCGCCGCTGAGCTGGGATTTAGTCGCCCGGCCGGTGCTGGAAGACACCAGTTATCTGCGGCCGTTGGCCTTTTTCACCTGGTGGCTGGAGGTGCAGCTGACTCCTAAATCCAATCCAATGGTGAGCCACGGCTTCCAATTAATATTTTTCTATCTAATGGGCCTGCAAATGTGGCTGCTGCTGCGGGCCTTCCTGAAAAATCACCCGCGCCAGGCGCTGGTGGCCGCCGGCGCCACCGTTGTTTACCTACTGCATCCGGCCACCGCCGAGCTGGTCAGCTGGATTTCCGACCGCTTCGACCTGCTAGCCAACCTGTTCATGCTGGCCGCCCTCACCCTGTTTTTCCGCTTTAAAGGCGGCTTCTGGCGCACCGGCGCAATTCTGCTGTGCGGCGGCCTGGCCCTGTTCTCCAAGGAAACGGGCATATTGCTAATCGGCTTCCTGCTGCTCATGGATTTGTATCAACACTTCGACCATAGGCAGAGCTGGCGGGAACAGCTGCGCGGCTGCTGGCAGCGCAACCGGAGCCTGTACATCTCCCTAGTCATCATGAATCTGGCCTATCTGTGGCTGCGCGGCCGCTATGGCTCTGGCATGGTTAATCAACCGGTGGACTGGGCCTACATTAAGGAGTTCTACCTGGAGAAGCAGGCACCACTACTGGCCTGGCGCGCCTATCTGCAGCTGACTTTCCTGCCCTACCTTGACAATTACTTTGTGGATCCGCTGAACAATCTCAGCGCTAACCGCTCCTTTTACCTGGGTTCTCTATTCATAGATCTAGTTAGTTTGGGAGCCATCGCCTGGGCCGTGGCCAAGCGCCAACGCTGGAGTTTGCTGGCCCTGGCCTATGGCCTGGGGTTGGTGCTGGTGCTGCATTTCATACCCATGCGTGTAATTGATGACAGCATTAAGCAGAATCGTTTTCTCCCCCTATCCCTAACCTTTGTGGTCATGGCCCTGGCCCAGCTATGGTTGCAGCGGCCGCTGCGCCGGTCCCTGCAAATGGGCGCCGGTCTGGCTCTGGTGGCGCTTCTAATTACTGCCATTAGCCATACCAACCGCTGGCAGAACAATCAGGTGTTCTGGGAAAAGATAAACGAGGAATACGTCCACTACTTCAACGGTCGCGCCAGCGTTGGCTACTTTAACCTCCTGCTGCAGCACAAGGAGAATCTGCCCTATATCAAGCATTACATTGAGTTGGAGGAAAAACTTGCCGATGAGAAGATGCCCCTACGTCACTATCTGTTTATCAGCTATGCAGATTTTCTGTTGAAGTTCTACGAAGACCCGGAGAGCCTGCGAATCATGGAGCAACATATACCCTACATTTCCGGCTCCCAATTAATGCACACCTATGCCAAGTATGCGGACGGTCTGCTGCGGCTGGAAAACAACTACCGGCTGGCGGATAGATATATGGAGCGCATTCGTGAAAAGAGCCCGTACCTGTGGCATACAGACCTGGAAATCATGCGCATCAACCTTGCCACCAAGCTGCTGCTGGACCGGCCCGACGAAGTACGCCTGGGTCTGCAACAGCTGACCAAATTCACCCGCATGAACAGCAGCGATAAATCGCCCCAGGAGCTGTTCTACCGCTACGTGGACGAGCGGGCCCGCCAGAGCTGTGCTAAGGAGCCGCGGGACATTCCCGCCTGCGCGCCGGATTTCAGTCTGGAGGCCTACGGTCGCACGCTGCTGACGTCCCCTTAAGGAAATTTAATAAAAACCCGGGCCGTGGCCCCGGCCGCGGCCGTACTGGTTTAAAATGAAACTGACATTAAAACTTAATGCTACCGGAGGATTTATGAGTAGTAATTTATTGATTTGGTTGGAAAATCTGCGCATGACGGACGTGGAGCGGGTGGGTGGCAAAAACGCCTCCCTGGGGGAAATGATTAGTCAGTTGGCGGGCAAGGGCGTGCGGGTGCCCGGCGGCTTCGCCACCACCGCCGAGGCCTACCGGGAGTTCCTCGCCCACAACGGCCTGCACGAGCGCATCAGCGCCGCCCTGAAGGCTCTAGATGTGGAAGACGTTAGCAAATTGGCCGAAGTGGGCAAGGAAATCCGCCAGTGGATTATCGACACCCCCTTCCCCGACGACCTGGATAAGGCCATCGGCGAAGCCTGGGAGAAAATGGTCGCCGACGCCGGCGGTGCCGACATTTCCGTGGCCGTGCGCTCCTCCGCCACCGCCGAAGATTTGCCGGACGCCTCCTTCGCCGGTCAGCAGGAAACCTTCTTAAATATCAATGGATTAGCCAACGTTAAACACGCCATCAAGGAGGTGTTTGCCTCGCTCTACAACGACCGGGCCATTTCCTACCGGGTGCACAAGGGCTTTGACCACGACGCGGTGGCCCTGTCCGCCGGCGTGCAGCGCATGGTGCGTTCGGACAGCGGCGCCTCCGGGGTCATGTTCTCCATCGACACGGAAAGCGGCTTTGACCAGGTGGTCTTCATTACCGCCGCCTACGGTCTGGGGGAAACGGTGGTGCAGGGGGCAGTGAACCCGGACGAATTCTACGTTTACAAGCCCACCCTCAAGTCCGGCAAGCCGGCCATACTGCGCAAGACCCTCGGTTCCAAATTAATCAAGATGATTTTTGGCGCCGCGGCCGAAGCGGGTAAATCCGTGGAAACGGTGGAAGTGCCCGTGGCCGACCGGCGCCGCTTTGCCATTGAGGACAAGGAAATCCTCGAGCTGGCCCGCTACGCCACCATCATTGAAGAGCACTACGGCCGGCCCATGGACATTGAATGGGGCCGCGACGGCCTCGACGGCAAGCTGTACATCCTCCAGGCCCGACCGGAGACGGTGAAATCCCAGGAGAAAAGCGCCCGGGTGCTGCGCCGCTACACCATCGGCGGCCAGAAGAAGGTGCTGGTGGAAGGCCGGGCCATCGGCCAGAAGGTGGGCCAGGGCAAGGTGCGCCTGGTTAAATCCATCAGTGAAATGGACAAGGTGCAGGCCGGCGACGTGCTGGTGGCGGACATGACCGACCCGGACTGGGAACCGGTGATGAAGCGCGCCTCGGCCATCGTCACCAACCGGGGCGGGCGCACCTGCCACGCGGCCATCATTGCCCGGGAGCTGGGCATTCCGGCGGTGGTCGGCTGCGGCGACGCCTCGAAGAAATTGAGCGACGGCCAAGAGGTTACCGTTTCCTGCGCTGAAGGCGACAGCGGCCTGATCTACGAGGGCCATCTGCCGGTGGAAATCAGCGAGATTCAGCTGGACAACATGCCGAAGTCGCCGGTAAAAATCATGATGAACGTGGGCAATCCGGAGCTGGCCTTCTCCTTTGCCAGCCTGCCCAGCGAGGGCATCGGCCTGGCGCGCATGGAATTCATCATTAACCGGCAGATTGGCATTCACCCCAAGGCGCTGCTGGACTTTGACAATCAGCCTTCCGACGTTAAGGAGGAAATTGCCGCGCGCATTGGCGGCTACAAATCGCCCACGGATTTCTACGTGCAGAAAATCGCCGAGGGGGTGGCGACGCTGGCGGCGTCGGTGTTCCCGCGCAAGGTCATCGTGCGCATGTCGGACTTTAAGACCAATGAATACGCCGGCCTGGTGGGCGGGGCCACCTACGAGCAGAACGAGGAGAACCCGATGATTGGCTTCCGCGGCGCGGCCCGCTACGTGTCGGCGGACTTCCGCGACGCCTGGGCCCTGGAGTGCCAGGCGCTGAAATTCGTCCGCGACCAGATGGGCTTCAGCAATGTGGAAATAATGATTCCCTTCGTGCGTACGCTGAAGGAGGCGCAGCAGGTGGTGAAGGCGCTGAAGGACAACGGTCTGGAGCGGGGCAAGAACGGCCTGCGCCTCATCATGATGTGCGAGGTGCCGAGCAATGCCATTCTGGCCGAGCAGTTCCTGGAATACTTCGACGGCTTCTCCATCGGTTCCAACGACATGACCCAGCTGACCCTGGGGGTGGACCGGGACAGCGGCGGCGCCATCGCCAGCACCTTCGACGAGCGCAACGACGCGGTGAAAGTCATGTTCCACCTGGCCATCAAGGCCTGCCGCAAGCTGAACAAATACATCGGCATCTGCGGCCAGGGGCCGTCGGACCACAAGGATTTCGCCCTGTGGCTGGCCCAGGAGGGCATTGAGAGCATGTCGCTGAACCCGGACACGGTCATTGAAACCTGGCTGTACCTGGCGAAGGAGATGCCCGCGAAGGCGAAGAATTGAGTTCCCAACCTTAATTAAATACAGCTAAAGCGCTCCGCTGTATGTTTAATCGTCATAAACATACAACGGAGCGCTTTCTATGTATCTAATTGGCTTAAAAATACATACAACCTAAGCGCTTGTCCGTCGGTAAATTTTCCGCGCCTATTTATCTTCCGCCGCCCATTTTGCCGCCACCGCCTCCTGGGCCACCTGAATGGCCAGCTCCGCTGGCAGGGCGAAGTTCAGATTCTGGCCGTCGGCCAGGCTCGCGGTGGTAATGCCGATGACCTGGCCATACTCGTTAAAGAGGCCGCCGCCGCTGGAGCCGTGGGAAATGGGCGCCGAGGTCTGAATCATTTCCACGCCTTCCACCTCCTTCAGGCCGGAGACCAGCCCGTTGGCGATGGTTAATTTCAGGCCCTTGGGCGAACCGATGGAATAGACCGGTGCGCCCGGCTCCACCTGGGCCAGAGCGCCGATGGGCGCCGGCGTGGCCGGCAGCCCCTGGGTGAACAGCAGGCAGAAATCCAGGCCGTCGTTGCCGAGGGAGGCCAGGGCCGGGTACTGCTCGCCGTCGAAGTGCACCATGATGTCTTCCCCGTCGCTGGTAACGTGGCAGTTGGTGGCGACCACGTCCTTGGACAGCACCACGCCGCTGCCCAGGCTTTCGCCCTCGCTGTTCTTGGCGGTAATGGTAACCACGGACTTGGCCGCCAACTTGTAGATTTCCTGGGAAGTCAGGGCTTTCCTTGGCTTTTCATCGCTGGCCTTGGCTTTAATGGCCTGGTCCTTGGCCGCCATTAACACCCTATCGCTGTCCCCTTCGCTGCCCTTTTTCTTCATGCCCTTAAGCACCTTGCTGGCGGCGCTGGCGTCGTCCTTAGTGCTCGCGGCGCCCTGCTTTTTTGCGGGCTTTTTTGCGCTGTCAGCGGCCTCCCCGCTAGCTTCGTCGCCGGCGCTGGCCTCGTCGTCATCGCTAATTTCCACCTCGTCGCTGGCGGTGGCCTTTTTCTTCGCCTTTTTAACGGCGGCGTCCTCGCTGGCCTTGGCCTTCTTCTTCCCTTTAGCGTCGTCGGCCGATGCTTCTTCAGCTTCTTCTACTGTGGCGCCGGTGTCGTCGTCCTCGCTGGCCTTGGGCTCTTCACTGCCGTCGTCGCTGTTCTTAGGCTTTTTCTTGGCCTTGGCTTTAGTCTTGGGCGCCGCGTCCTCGCTGTCAGCCTCGACTTTATCGCCTTCGGCGGTGGCCTTGACCTCATCGCCGTCCTTGGCCTGGGCCAATTCCTCCGCGCGGGCCTTTTTCTCCTCTTCCGCCGCCCGCTTGGCCTCGGCCGCCGCCTGCTCCGCCTTCTTCAGCCGTTCGGCGGCGGCTTTTTCCTCCTGCTTCGCCTTGTCGCCGGCCCCGTCCGCGGCCATCTGCTCCCGAACGCTGTCCAGGGCGTTGATGCGAATCTGCATTTCCTCGCTGAGACAATCGGTCTTGGCCCCGCAGCGCTGGTCGCGCTCCTTCAGCCATTTCAGCTGACTACTGCGCAGGGCGGCGAACTCCCCCGCGGACATGGCGGCGCGCAGCTTGCCGTAGCTGGCGCCCAGCTTGGCGTCCAGGGCCTTCAGCTCCGCGTCGCCACAGATGGCCTGTTCCACTGCGCCCTTGGCTTTGGCGCAGTCCAGGGCCTGACTTTGGCCTAGGGCCAGGGCGGCCAGGCCGACGATTAATTTCCGTAAATACATTGACTCCTCCGGTTAAAAAATCAGCGCTAATTATCGCGCTGTTCCCTGCTGTCCTTCAGCCCGAACTCTAAAATTTCCGCTAATTACAAACATGGAAGCGCTTCTCCTGTATGTATTTAAGAGCTTAATACATACAGAAGAGGCGCGCAGCGCGTGAGCCCCGCAGGGGCGAACAACCGCCCGTCTGTTGGCAACAATCTGGCCGTAGAACTGCATTTTTAGGGAAATTAACCACGGAGAAAACCATGAACCCCACCCGCCGCAAAATCATCTTAGGCCTCATGCTCGCCCTGCCCCTAGCCCCGGAAGCCACCGCCCGCGGTGGGCGCGGCGGCGGCCGTTCTGGCGGCCGGTCCAGCTTCCGCAGCAACAGCTACCACGTGGGAGGCGGCGGCAGTGCTAGCACCTGCCGGGACATTAAGGACCCGACGGAAAAACTACGCTGCCAGCAGCAGCGCACCGGCAATTCCTTGGGCCTGAGCGGCTGGCTGCTCCTGCTGGCGGGCGGCGGATTTTGGGCCTATTGGCAATCTCGAAAATAAGGGTCAGATAATGGCTAAATCATTCTGCAACCATTATCTTGGCCCAGCCGCAAGCGGCTTTGGGCCTCGGCAATCTCGAAAATAAGGGTTAGATAATGGCTAAGCCCTTCGCACCCACCTACGTTTGGCCCAGCAGCCACGGGCTGCGTTGGGCCTTGGCAAAGCCGTAACCAGGAATAATCCATGACTAAACCCGCTGAACCCCTTACCGTTAAAAATCGCCCGGCCCGCCCGGCCCTGCTGTCGCCCATTCCCTTTTCCCTGGTCGCTTTGAACCGCCGCGAACTCATCTTTAACGCCCTCATCGCTCTGCTAACCCTGCTGGCCGCGGCGGCGCTGCTGGTGCTTCTGCCCATTGACTCGGCCGACCCATTCCTACTGATTGTGCCCCTGGTGGCCCTAGCGCTGCTGCTGTGGGCCCTGGCCGAACTCATCGAACATTGGCGGCTGATGCCGCTGGTGCCGCCCTACGCCGTCCAGCCCGCCGATGTGGCCTTCGTCGCCTACAGCAGTCCGGTGAAATGGCTGCGCAGCCTGCTGCTGAACCTACTGCTGCTGGCCAGCGCCGCCCTATTTGCCCATTACAGCCTGCAAAAGCTGTGGCCGCGCTCCGACCGGCTGGTGATGCTGCTGATTACGCCGGTAATGGCCACCCTGGCCCTCGGCAATCTGGCTGACCTGCCGCGGTGCCGGCGGCTGATGCTTTTACAGCTTCAGGCCCCGGCCGCCAACGCCCACCGCCTGCCAGAGCGCGGCCCGGCCCGCCGGTCGGTCAAGGTGAGCGGCGCCTCCCTGCTGACCGGCTTCCTCGCCCTGTTGCTAACCGTTTTTCTGGCCTTCTCCCTGAAGTACGAGCTGCGCCACCGCCAGTGGGACGACCTGCTCATCAGCCTGCTGTTCCTCGGCCTGGTGCTGTGGTATTCGCCGCTGCTGCCGCGGCAGCGCTGGGTTTACCGGGCTAAGGGCGATTATTTCTGTTTCCAGCGGCGCGGGCGGAACCTTAAATGGGAGGAGGTGGAACGCTACCCGGCGGCCGATTACCGCGCCTTCTACACCGATAGGACGGCGGACAACGCGGGCCAGCTGTGGCTGGCCGGCAGCGATGGCCGGGACGATGTGCAGCTGCCCCTGCCGAGCTACTGGCTGCGGGAAAGCAGCAGCACTGCCCAGAGCCTGGCGGAACGGTTGGGCGCCGCCAGCGGCCTGCCGCTGCTGCACCGTTGGCCGGCGCCGCCGCGGGAGATTTTTCAGGGGTAATTACAAACAGGGGAAGCGCCCCCTTGTATGTTTAAGCGGATAAATTTATGAATCTCACCGATGTGCCCGACGTTAATCACTCGGCCGGCGTCGAACTGCTGTCGCCCATTCCCTACGCTCCCCATTCGCTTCCTGCTCTGCACCGTGCCCGTGGTCATTGCCAGCGGTTCCTACCAGCTAATGGTTTTTTGGCTGCCCCTGGTCTTTGGCCAATTCATTCACGGCTGCCGCCATGAGGTGTGGCTCCAGTGGCACGGCGGCTACGACTCGGCCGGCGACTGCTTTTACCTAGAGCGCAGCTTTTACTGGGGTAAATGTGAATGGCGGGAAGAAGTCGGGGCTGGCCATTTCTGCGGCATCTACTGGGAACGGGGCGTCGGCGAGTGCCACCTGTGGCTGGCCAGCGTGGACGGAGATTCAGACCTCGCCATTCCCGCCGGTAATTCCTGGTACGGCAGCAACGGCGCCGTGGCCCAGCGGCTGGCGGAAAGATTAAGCGCCGCCAGTGGCCTGCCGCTGCTCCACCGCTGGCCGGCGCCGCCCCTAAGCATGCTAAGAAGTAGCGGCGCCATTCGCTGATTTACCGACGGCCGGGCGCTTTAGCTGTACGTAAAATAGCCATATTTACAAACAGCTGAAGCACCCCGTTGTATGTTTAATGGGATTTAGGGTTGGCCAGCAGCTTCTCCATGGTCCAGACGGGAACCCCAGCCACCTCGCGGACGGACAGCTGGCGGAAGCCGTTACGTTCATAGAAGCGGCAGTTGCTGGCCGTGTTGGTGGTCAGGGTAATGCGCCCGATTTTTTCCTCCCGGGCGAGCGCCTCCAGCCCCTCCCGCAGGAAAACACCGCCCAGACCCTGGCCTTGGCAGTCCGGCGCCACCGCCAGCAAATCCAGGTAAAAGCTCGGCACTGCGTTGGCTTCCTTGGCCTCTCGGCTGCCCACATCAAAGACCCTTTGAAAGGCGCGCAGCTGGCGGGCATATCGCCACAGCTTCCACA
>CAUSQL010000042.1:0-11685 GCA_963533935.1 uncultured Cardiobacteriaceae bacterium | reverse complement strand
ACTAAGGAAAAAAGAACCAAAAGATATGAGAAAGAGAACTCCTAGAAATTAAAACCCGCTAATTCTACGGCGGCCGGCCGGCCCCAGCGGCATTTATTAAAGAAAAAGGGGCCGCAGCCCCATTATCTAAAGCTGGGCCAGATGGTCGCGGGTGGCGTGGAAGCTGATGTCCGGGTAGCGCTCCTCGGTGAGCTGCAAATTTACCCGGGACGGCGCCACGTAGACCAGCTGACCATAGTGGTCTTCGGCCAGGTTGGCGGCGTTCTTGTCGCGGAAGGCCTTCAGCGCCTTCTCGTCGCCGGAGACCCAGCGGGCCGTCGCCACCGCCACCGATTCAAATTGGCAAGCCACGGCGTATTCCGCCGCCAGCCGTTCCCGCACCACGTCAAATTGCAGCACACCCACGGCGCCGAGGATTAAATCATTGCCGAGCAGCGGCTTGAAGAACTGGGTGGCGCCCTCCTCGCAGAGCTGTTCCAAACCCTTGAGCAGCGCCTTCATCTTCAGCGGGTCCTTTAAACGGACGCGGCGGAACAGCTCGGGGGCAAAGTCGGGAATGCCGGTGAATTCCAGCGCTTCGCCCTCGCTGAAGCTGTCGCCAATGCGAATGGTGCCATGGTTGTGAATGCCGATGATATCGCCGGCCACCGCCTCGCTAATGTGTTCCCGCTCGGCGGCCAGAAAGCTGAGGGCCTCGGGAATCTTTATTTCCCGCTTCAGCCTCACCTGAAATAGCTTCATGCCCGGCTGGAAGCGGCCGGAGTTAATGCGCATGAAGGCGATGCGGTCGCGGTGCTTCGGGTCCATATTCGCCTGAATCTTAAAGACGAAGCCGGTGAATTTCGGCTCTTCCGGACTCACTTCCCGCACCGTGGTGGCCCGCGGCCGCGGCGGCGGCGCGTACTGGGCAAAGCCGTTGAGCATTTCCCGCAGGCCGAAATTGCTGATGGCCGAACCGAAGTAGACGGGGGTCAGCTCGCCGCGCAGGTAGGCCTCGTGGTCAAAGGCATTGCCGGCCTCGCGGATTAAGGCCACCTCTTCACGGAAGGCGGCGATGTCGGGAATGAGTTCGTCCAGCCGCGGATTGTCCAGGCCGTCAATTTCTTCACCGTTATTCACCTCCGCATTCTTGCCTGATTCATAGAGGTAAACCCGGTCTTCCAGCAGGTGATAGACCCCCTGTAGGCTGCGGCCCATGCCGATGGGCCAGGTTACCGGCGCACAGCGAATTTTCAGCACCTCTTCCACCTCGTCCAGCAGGCTCATGGGCTCGCGGCCCTCCCGGTCTAATTTATTGATGAAGGTGAAAATGGGGGTGTCGCGCAGGCGGCAGACGTCCATCAGCTTAATGGTGCGCTCCTCCACGCCCTTGGCGCAGTCGATGACCATCAGGGCGCTGTCCACGGCGGTGAGGGTGCGGTAGGTGTCTTCGGAGAAATCCTCGTGGCCGGGGGTATCGAGCAGGTTAATTACCTTACCGTTGTAGGGAAATTGCATCACCGAACTGGTTACGGAAATGCCGCGCTCCTGCTCCATCTTCATCCAGTCGGAGGTGGCGTGGCGGGCGGCCTTGCGTCCCTTCACCGTGCCAGCCATGGCAATGGCACCACCGAAGAGCAGCAGTTTCTCGGTTACGGTGGTTTTCCCCGCGTCCGGGTGGGAAATAATGGCAAAGGTGCGCCGGTTGCGGTAATCGTCGGCCATTAGAAGTAGCTCACCAACATTGGCTTATTCTGATTTTTCGGCCCCGCGCTCGGCTCCACCGCCGTGCCAATTAACACTAGGGCAATAAGTCGGTCGTTGGCGCCGCAATTTAGCGCTGTGGCTACCGCTTCCGCCCGCGCCCAGGCGCCGGTAATCCAGACGCTGTCAAAGCCCTGGGCCTTGGCCGCCAGCTGTAGGGCGTAGGTGGCGCAGCCGGCGGTCAGTTCCTGTTCCCAGCGCGGCACGTTGAATTTATTCTCCAGCTGGGGCTTGGCAATAACCGCCACCATCAGTGGCGCCATATTAATGAAATTATTGGCCTTATCCCGCAGCAACGGGTCATCACCGGCGGCGGTCAGCAGCACCTGATGGAAGCGCCCTTTGGCTTCGTCCCCCTGAATCACCGTGAAATGGTAGGGCGTTAAATCACCGTGGTCCGGCACCTGTACCGCCGCCTGAAGCATGGCCGCCAGCTGCTCTGAATTTGGCGCCGGTGCGGTCAATTTCCTTACCGAACGGCGCCGGCAGAGCAGTTCCAAGGCCTCCATTAGCGGCTGGCCCCTGTAACTTTCATATTGATTTCAAAGCCTTCCGAGTAGCCGGCGCTGTTATTGCCCTGCAGAGCGCGCACCTGGATATAGCCCAGCTCCGGCTGCTCTTCCTTAATAATGTCCTCAATGGCCTGGTGAATGCGCTGAATGGTGTATTCATGGAGCACCCCCGGTTCAATGCGCATGGAAATAAAGCGCGACCACAGCACTTCCTTCGTGCTCTTATCCCGGTCTTCACCCTCATAGATGTCCTGCATGGAGCCTTTCTTCGGCTTCTTACTACCCCAAAAAACCATAATTATTTCTTCCCAAATAAGCGCGCGAAAAATCCCTTGCGTCTGTCTTCCACAAAGCGCCAGGGCACCTCTTTGCCTAAAAAGCGGTCAATGAAATCAAAGTAGGCCTGGGACACGTCCGAGTCCTCCATGGCAATGACCGGCACCTTCCGCGCCGAGGCCCGCTGCACGTCCTTGGATTCAGGAATAACCCCCTGCAATTTCAACGCGAGTATGCTCATGATGTGATGGGTATCCAGCATTTCCTCAGCGGTAACCCGTTCCGGATCGTAGCGGGTGATAAGTAGATGTTTCTTTAATTCACGTCCCTCCTCGGCCCGCTTGGTTTTTAAATCCAGCAGACCGATGATGCGGTCGGAATCATTCATGGAGGAAACCTCCGGGTTGGTAACGATGACCGCCTCGTCGGCAAAATACATGGCGTAGAGGGCGCCATTCTCAATGCCGGCCGGGCTATCGCAGATGATGTAATCGAAGCCCATTTGCCGCAGCTCATTGAGCACCCGGCCCACACCTTCCAGGGTTAGGTCGTCCTTGTTGTGCCGCTGGGAGGCCGCCAAGAGAAACAGACTGTCCTTAAAGTAGCGGTCGGGGATAAGGGCGGCCCGCAGGCTGGTTGAGCCGGCAATTACCTGAATAATGTCGCTGCTGATGCGGTTTTCCAAACCCATTAACAAATCCACATTGCGCAGGCCAATGTCAAAGTCGATGATGCAGACCTTAAAGCCCCGATTGGCCAGGCCAATGGCCATGCTCACGCTGGTGGTGGTCTTGCCCACGCCTCCCTTGCCCGAGGTAACTACTACCACCTTGCAATCATGGGCTGACTTCACCGGTTGGTCGCTGTCAAAGTTATTATTCATATAATCCTCTTGAATATTTAGTTCAAAGTAATTTTAAGCTGCTTTCTCGGGTCGAGAAATTCCATTTGGTCTTGGTCATTCAGCCGGAAAAAACCATCGACAAAAATGTATTTATGCTTGTCGGAAAACTCCTGCAGATAGCGCCGTTCCAGATACTTATCGCCAATGGCAATGAATTCGGCGCTTAAATCACGGCAGTAAATGACGCAATTCTTATTCCCGCTGGCGCCAGCAATGGCACCGCCGCGCAGGGTGCCGAAGATGTAAACGCTGCCGGCCGCCTTGGCGATGGCACTTTCATTGACGGAGCCAATTATCAATAAATCGCCGTTCTCGGCCACTTCGTCCCGGCCGCCACGTACGGTTTTTTCGACAATTTTCGTTTGGTTCAGCAGCTCACCACGCTTGGGATTGGCACTTAACGCATTGCCCGGGCCGTTCTTCACCGTTTTATCGCCCAGGGAGCGGATTAGATTGAGATTCGTGCCAATTAAATCCTGGGGTTTCAGGTCGCGGTGTTCTACGCCCACCAGATTTAAATGATTCATTTGAAATAGCCGCTGAATATTGAGCAGAGCCTCGCGGCCCGGCCGCGGCAGTTTGTTTAAATCGGCCACCACCGCCTGGGAAGCAAAAAAGCCCTGGGGCGATTGCTTTAATTTTTCCCGTAACTCAAAGGCTAATTCCTCCAGGTCCAGCGTTTCCAAGATGACGGAAATAACGCTGATATTTCTATTTTTAAAGTTGATTTGATTCACTTTTACTCCTCAAAAAATCGGGAAAAAAGAATGCCAATTCGTCCAGGGCCTGCCGGTAGACCTTGCGCTTGAAATGCACCACGTCCTGGCAGGCCTGCCAGTAGTCGTGCCATGTCCAGCGTTCAAATTCCGGCTCATCGGTGGCGTTTAAATTAATTTTATCTTCGGGGCAATTGAGGCGCATGAGATACCAGCGCTGTTTCTGGCCCACGCACTGGTTATGGCCCTGGCGCCGCGGGCGGCGAAAGCGCACCGGCAGCCGATACTTAAACCAGGAGGGCGTCTTGCCGATTACCTCCACATCGTCGGCTTCCAGGCCCAATTCCTCGTAAATTTCCCGGTAGGCGCTCTGCAAATCCGACTCCCCGGCCCGCAGACCTCCCTGGGGAAATTGCCAGGAATCGGCACCAATGCGTTTGGCCCAAAAGGCCTTGTCGCCGCTGCCGTTCAGCAGCAGGATAGCCACGTTAAAGCGAAAGCCCTGATTGTCAAAAATATTGTCTTCGGTTTGGGGTTTCATCTTAAAAATCCTTGTAATTGGCCTATTATCCAATGTTTTCTTGACCGCCCCGGAAATTTCTCTAGAATGGCAATGCGAACCCTTCACATTAAGAACAGCCATGATTATCTGCATTTGCCACGGCGTGAGCCATCGAACCATTGATAAGAGCATAGAAGACGGCGCCGGCAGTGCCGGGGCCGTGGCCCGCCAGCTGGGCATCGGCGACTGTTGCGGCAAATGTATGCCGGCGGTGCGCCAGCGGCTGGACACAAAAAGGGCCGAAGTTAGCGTTTATGTGCCGTAAAATCGGCCATTTATGTCGCTAATTGCCAAGAAAAATCTACTAATTCAGCTACTCCACGACTTTAAACTGCCCGAAATCGAACTCTTCCCCTGCCCGCCCACCGGCTATCGGCTGCGGGCGGAATTCAGCATATTTCACCGGGACGACCGGCTGGACTACGCCATGTGGGACAGCCAGCGGCGGCCAGTGATTATTAATGAATTCCCGCGGGCGGTGCCGGACATTCAGGGCCTCATGGGACCGCTGCGGGATTACCTCAACGGCGATGCCCTTTTAAAGGAACGGCTCTTTCAGGTGGAATTCCTCGGCACTACCAGCCGCGACCTGCTGCTGACGCTCATCTACCACCGGCCCCTGGACGAGCACTGGCGGGCGGCGGCGGAACGGCTGCAAAACTTCTTTAATATCAATGTAATCGGCCGCAGCCGCGGCCAGAAAATCGTCCTCGGCCGCGACTACGTGGAGGAATGCCTGCCGGTGCGCGGCCGCCGCTTCCTCTACCGCCAGTACGAGAACAGCTTTTCCCAGCCCAACGGCCTGATTTGCCAGGCCATGCTGCACTGGGCCACGGCGCAGCTGGCCGGCGGCCACCTGCTGGAACTCTACTGCGGCCACGGCAATTTCACCTTACCTTTAAGCCTGAATTTCGACCGGGTGCTGGCCACGGAGATTAGCAAGAGTTCGGTGCAGGCCCTGCGCGAGAATTTGGCCCTAAACCACATAAATAATGTGCAGGTGGCGCGGCTGTCGGCGGAAGAATTCTGCCAGGCCCGCGCCGGCCAGCGGGTTTTCCGCCGCCTGCTGACGGAAAACGTTTCCCTGGCGGACTACGATTTTTCCGCGGTGCTGGTGGACCCGCCGCGTGCGGGGTTGGACGCGGCCACCTTAGCCCTAATCGTTGAATTCCCGCGCATTCTCTACATTTCCTGCAATCCCCACAGCCTGGCGGCGAACCTGCAACAGCTGGCCGCCAGCCACCACATCGCTGCCCTGGCCCTCTTCGACCAGTTTCCAGACACGGCACATCTGGAAAGCGGTGTGCTGCTGCAACGTAAGGCCCATTAATTACATACATAGTAAGCGCCCGTCCGTTTGTATAAGGCTATTTACAAACATAAGGGCGCTTAGGTTGTATGTTTAAAGGCTTAAAATACATACATGGGAAGCGCCCCTCTGTACGTAATTAACCTTAAACATACAAACGGGCGGTTGTTCGCCCCTGTGGGGCTCACGCGCCCATCGCTGACGCTCGGGCGCTTCCCCTGTATGTTTTTAGTATGCTTAGGCCATGAATCTCATACTCTTCAACAAGCCTTACCAGGTGCTCTGCCAGTTCAGCGACGACGGCGGCCGCCGCACCCTGAAGGACTTCATTGCCGTGCCCAACTATTACCCTGCCGGCCGCCTCGACTACGACTCCGAAGGGCTGGTGCTGCTCACCAACGACGGCGCCCTGCAGGCCCGCATCAGTTCTCCCAAATTCAAATGGCCAAAAACCTATCTGGTGCAGGTGGAAGGGGAAATCGACGAAACAGCGCTGGTGCAGCTGCGCCGTGGCGTACCGCTCAAGGACGGTTTGACCCGCCCGGCCCGGGCGCAACGCATTGCCGCGCCGGAACTCTGGCCGCGGGAACCGCCTATCCGCCAGCGGGCGCACATTCCCACCAGCTGGCTGGCCCTGACCATCAGCGAGGGCCGCAATCGGCAGGTGCGACGCATGACCGCGGCAGTGGGCTTTCCCACCCTGCGGCTGGTGCGCTGGGCCGTTGGTAAATTCACCCTTGATAATTTATCATTGGGCCAGTGGCGCTACGCGGATTCAAGGCCGGACGCGGGCGCACCCGCGAATCGGCCCGTTAATTAAAATTAATCTTCCAGGGGAAGTAGGCAAGGAGGAGCCGTAATGAAAGAAGCAATCGCGTTAGTGGTAAAGGGCCAGGAATTAAGCCCGGAAATCATGGGCCGCGCCATAAGAACAATGATGAGCGGCGAAGCTAACGATGCACAGATAGGCGCTTTTTTAAGCGCTTTATCTATTAAGGGGGCCAGCGGCAGTGAAATTAGCGCCGCCGTGCAAGTCATGCGCGAACTAATGACCGTACAGCCGCTGCCCGCCGGCGGCCCCTGGATTGACGTGGTCGGCACCGGCGGTGACGGCATGAGCCTATTTAATGTGTCCACCGCCAGCGCCCTGGTGGCCGCCAGCGCCGGCGTAAAAATCGCCAAGCACGGCAATGTGGGCGTCAGCAGCTCTTCGGGCAGCGCCGACCTGCTGAAAAGCGCCGGCTATAACTTGAATCTCCAGGGGGCAGCGTTAAAAACCCTAATGGAACGCAGCAATTTCGGCTTCATGTTCGCTCCCAATCACCACCGGGCCATGGGCCACGTGGCACCGGCCCGCCGCGCCATTGGCATTCGCACCATCTTTAATATCCTCGGCCCGCTGGCCAATCCGGCGCGGGTGCAGCACATGGTGCTGGGAGTTTACAGCCAGGAATTGCAGGAACTTTATGCGGCGGTGGGCCAGGCTCTGGGGCTACAGCACTTCTGGGTCATTCACAGTGCAGACGGCCTTGATGAATTGTCCGTCTGTGCGCCGAGCACGGTGTTGGAACTAAAAGATGGCCAGCTGCGCCGCTTCACCATTAATCCCCAGGATTACGGCCTTAACTATGACAATTACGATGGGCTGCGGGTCAGCAGTGGCGAAGAAAGCCTGGCGCTGCTGCGGGCCGTATTACAAGGAAACGGTCCGGCGCCGGCCCGCGACCTGGTGGCGCTTAATGCGGCGCCGCTATTCCTATTGGCGGGCCAGGATAGTGAGCTTGGCACGGCCATTGATAGGGCTAAGGGCCTAATCCACCGCGGCGACGCGTGGCAACATTTTGAAAAAATTATCGCAATTAGCAAGGAATTGGCCCCATGAACATTCTGGACAAAATCGTTAAAACCAAACGGGCGGAGGTGGCCCAGCAGAAAAAAGCCCTGGAAATTTCCAATCTGGAGCGGATTATCAATGAGAAGGCGGAACCCAGCCGCAATTTCATGCGCCACGTGAAAAATGCCGTACTCAGCCAGCGGCTGGCCATCATCGCCGAACTGAAGAAGGCTTCACCGAGCAAGGGCATCATTCGCGAGGACTTTGACCCGGTGGAAATCGCCCGGGATTACGCCCTCAACGGCGCCACCTGCCTGTCGGTGCTGACGGATAGCCACTATTTCCAGGGCAGTCCCTCCTACATTCGCCAGGTGAAGCAGGCGGTGTCCCTGCCGCTGCTGCGCAAGGATTTCATCATTGACGAGTACCAGATTTTGGAAAGCAAGGCCCTGGGCGCCGACTGCATTCTGCTCATCGCCGCCATTCTTGACGATAGCCAGCTGCTGGATTACACCCTCATGGCCCACGACCTGGGCATGGACGTGCTGGTGGAGGTGCATTCTTTGGAGGAATTCGGCCGGGCCCTGAACCTGCCAATCCGTGTGATTGGCGTCAATAACCGCAATTTGAAGGATTTTTCCATTTCCATGGACGTGGCCCTGCAAATCCGCCAGGAATTGCCGGACGACTACATATTGATTAGTGAAAGTGGCATTGAAAGCCACGAGGACATTCAACACATGCAAAACGAGGGCATTTTCGCCTTTCTGGTGGGCACGACGCTGATGAGCTCCCGTTCCGCCGGCGAGGCCCTGGCCCGTTTGCGAGGAGGCTAATTTGAAACGTTACCTACTTATGCTTTTAACCCTAATGCTGGGCCAGGCCTGGGCATTGCCCAGCTTCCGCGCCAGCTACGACGTGAAGGTGCGGGGCATTCACGCCGGCCAGATGACCATGGACGCGGTGCTGACCAGCCAGAGCTACACTATTAACGCCAAGACAGAGCCGTCCCTGCCGGCGAAAATGCTTGGCTACGGCTTTGTTAATGAAATCGCCAGCGGCGAAATTCACAATAACCACCTGCGGCCGCGCAAGTATGAGCGCACCATGGAAGATAACGAAAAGTATCACCTGAATTACAACTTCGATTTAAAAGCTAGAACCATTGACGCCACCGTTGGCGGGAAAAAAGTGCAGCTGGACTACAAAGACCAGGTGCCATTGGATACCACCGCCCTGGTTATTCAGGCATTGATGGACGATGAGTTGGGTAAGAAGGCCAGCAGCTATACCATGGTTAGTGAAGATAAGGTGCGCAGCTACAAGGTGGAACAGCTGAAGGACCAGCAGTGGCAGGACGAAAAGGGCAAAAGCATTCCGGTGCGGGTTTATCGCCAGACCAATGGTAACCGGCAGACCATGGTGTACATTGCCGACAACCCGCGGCGGCTGGTGAAATTGCAGCAGATTAAGAACGACCAGAACATGTTCCTGCTGAAATTAGTCAAGTACAAGCCGCTTTAGCCCCGGTTCCTAGCGAAATTCCATGAAGGTTTTGCTGCTCTCGCCGAAGGAAGCGCCCAGCTACACCGAAGCCCTCTATGTGGCTTTGCGTAGCCAGGTGGGCACCTGTGATTATTTCCCGCTGGAGCCGCGCCAGAGCAGCAATCTGCCGGAATTTTTCCACCGCCACATTAGGCTGGAACACTTCGACCGCATTATTCTGATGTTTCCGCCGGCCTTCATTTACCAGCACAGTCCCTTTCTGCGCCACCTGCCCACGCTGGCGGTGCTGGCCCTGGAACAGCGACGCCAGAGTCGCGACCAATTAAAAAAATCCCTATCTAATTTAAAGACCATGCCCTGGCTGCGCTGGATTGGCAGCAATGCGGAGCTGTGCCGCGCCTATCAGGGGGAGGGCTACGATGCCTACTGGGTGCCGCCGGCCTTTGACAATCGTTACTTCAATAATCGCCAGGGCCAGCGGGCCCAGAGCCACTGCCACATTTACGGGCCGCCGCCGGTACACAGCTATTTCCGCACTGCTCTGGCCAGCCGCGGCCTGCCGCTGCACTTTTACAACAGCGAGCAGAACCCGGATTTAAGCGGCCGGCTCATGGGTGAGGACATCTTCATTTACTGGGGGGAAGATGGCAACGACGTGGAACCCATCATTAAGGCGTTAGCCTGCGGCACGGTGGTTATTTGCCGGCCGGTGGCCATGGAAGAACGGGTGCTCTACGACTGGCGCGCCGAAGAAAACATTGTTTTCGCCGAGGACTTGGCCAATGCCACCGACCGGGTGCTGCTGGCACTGAATAATCCGCTCTTCCGCCAGGAATTGGCTCGCAATGGGGCGGAGAAAGCCAAGGTGTTTTTACCCAGCGCGGTGGGCAAGCGCATCGGCCGCTATGTGGAAATCGCCGTGCGTAATCCGCGCAACTATCCCATGCGACAACGGATTTTCGGCTTCGACATTTAAATACAAACGTACGGGCGCTTCCCCTGTATGTATTTAGGCCGATAAATACATACAGGGGAAGCGCCCGTACGTTTGTAAAAGATGGGCGTCTTTGTAAACAGCCTAGGTGCACGGAAACCGTTCCCCATTAATAATCGCCTCTACCTTCTGGCGCTGCTTACCTAGCGAATCGCCCCGTTAGCCGGCGGCGCCGTAGCTTGGCAGCATAGCCGCCGCCTAATTTTTTAGTCATAATTTACAAACAGACGGGCGCTTCCCCTGTATGTTTATTTAAGGTTTTAAACATACAGGGGAAGCGCCCGTCTGTATTTAAACCATAAAAAAGCGCCCTCGCAGGGGCGCCCAAACGTAAAAAGTCGCGGATTCACACCGCCCTAATGGTCAGGGAATTGTCTTGCACGGCGATTACTTCCACCATTTGGTTGGCCGGCAGCACCTCCTCCTTAAACTGCACCTTCCAGAAGGTGTCGCCAATTTGGATTTTGCCCTGGTGGTGTTGCAGCTCCTCCTTCAGCAGCAGCTTGCGGCCCAGATACTGTTGGCTGCGCTGATTTAATTTATCGGCCTGCCTATCCTGCCGGTACCAGTGGCGGGCAATCTTCAGCCAGAAAATGAAATTAATCACCGCCATCACCGCAAATATTGTCAGCTGCCACTGGAGATTAATACTTGTGAGCGCCACCAGGCCAGCCACCACCAGCGCCGCCACCGCAAAGAGCAGGGCAAAAAAACTGGGCGTTAGCATTTCAATGATGATGAGCACGGCCGCCGCACTGAGCCAGTACCAAAATAGTTCGTTCATTGTCCACTCCTAGGCCTGGGGTTTCTGTTTGAAAAGCTCCTGAATGCCCGCCAGCGAGCCCATCACCCCCGTGGCATCAAGGGGCAGAAACACGGTTTTCTGCTGCTCGCTCTCGGCAAATTTGGCCAGCGCCTTCACGTACTCCTGGGCAATGAAGTAGTGAATGGCCTGGCTATCGCCCTTACTCAGCGCTTCGGAAACCAGCTGGGTGGCGCGGGCCTCCGCTTCCGCCTGGCGCTCGCGGGCCTCCGCTTCCAGAATGGCCGCGTCCTTACGGCCTTCCGCCTCCAGCACCCGCGCCTGCTTCAAGCCTTCGGCGCGGAGAATCTCCGATTCCCGATGGCCTTGCGCTTCCAGCACCTGCGCCCGCTTAATCTGTTCCGCCTTTTTCTGCCGCGCCATGGCGTCCACCAGGTCCTGAGGCGGGGTTATGTCCTTAATTTCCACCCGCGTTACCTTAACGCCCCAGGGGTCGGTGGCTTCGTCAATTACCTCCAGCAGATGGCTGTTGATGGTGCTGCGCTGGGACTGCAAATCGTCCAGGG
>CAUSQL010000041.1:0-12066 GCA_963533935.1 uncultured Cardiobacteriaceae bacterium | reverse complement strand
CCAGGTACTTGCGGCAGATGGCCATGTTTTCCGCGATGGGCTCTTCGGACAGGTCAATCATGTGGGAAGAGAACAGCGGCTTGCCGGTCTCCTTAAAGTGTTGCTCGCCGGCGTCCAGCAGGCCGTCAATCCAGGGCAGCAGCTTCTTGGCGCAGTGGTCCGTGTGCAAAATCACCGGAATGCCGTATTCGGCGGCCAGGCTGTGCACATGTTTGGCACCGGCGATGGCTCCCAGCACGTCGGGACGGGTGCCGCTGGCGGGCTTAATGCCTTTGCCGGCGTAGAACTGGGCACCGCCGTTGGAGAACTGAATGATGATGGGCGATTTCACCCGCGCCGCCGTTTCCAGGGCCGCATTGACCGAGTCGGAACCCACGCAGTTCACCGCCGGAATGGCGAAATTGTTTTCCTTGGCAATGGCGAAGATTTTTTGCACATCGTCGCCGGTTACCACGCCAGGTTTTACCACATCAAAGATTTTACTCACGGAAATACTCCATTGTTTTAAAAGAAACTTTTATAAATCGTCATAGCTGCTGCGATTGCGATTGATGGCCCTAAAGTGGTCCAGCAGCCAGTGCAGCACGAAGCCGATGAGCAGCAGCGCCGCCCCCACATAAATCTGCCGCGAATGCAGCGCCTCCTCCAGCTGGTTATTGCGGTGGCGCAGGGTTATGTTTTCCTGCTCGGACTTGGCAATGTTCGCTTCCAGCTGGCGATTACGCTGGTCAATGGCCACCACATTGCTGGAGGCCCGCTGGAGGGACTGCAATTCCTCCTTGGCCTGGCGCTCGCTGACCTGGAGCCGCTGGAATTCCGCCTGGAGATTGTTCAGCGCCTGGCCGTTGTTGGAGGCACTACTTTGCAGGCTGTTATTTTTCTCCTGCAATTCGCCGAGCAGGGCGTTCTGCTTGGCCAGCTGCACGTGCACACTGGGAGTGTTCATGATGTTGCGGGCGGAAATCCAACCGACCACGTCGCCCTTTTTAACCTTGATGTATTCCTTGTCTTTGCTGCGTTCCAGCACCTGCACCTCATCGCCGGCGTTGAGGGTGGCGATGAAGCGCTTGTTCAGGCCCGCCTCCTCATTGACCGAGGCCCGCAGGCTGTCGCTGACCCAGGCGGTTTCGGCCCAGGCCGTGCCGGTGAAAAATAAAAGTAGTAACAGTTTTTTCATCAATAATCCTTTAGCCCTTTAATTTGCTGCCAGAGCTGGCGTTTCGCCCGCTGCTCCAGTACAAATTGCGGGTGTGATAAATAATAAACCCGGAGCCGCTGCTCCTGACCTAAATTTTTCGCCACGAAATTGCCCAGGGCCACGGTTTTGGCGCCTAAATCTAAGGGCTGCGAAGTCGGAAGCGGCGCGGGCAGAGACGCTTGCAAAAAGGGCTCCAGCCCCCGCCCTTCGGCCGCCTCGCCGGAATTAATCAGCGCCCGCAGCAGCAAATCCGCCTCGGCCCGCCGCAGCAGTCGCCACTGGCCTTCTTCCCAAATCGGCGGCGGCAATAGCCATTGGTAACGTAGATTTACGCTGGAAATAAGGCAGTAATTGTCGTCCAGCCGCAGTTGGCCAAAATTCCACCGGATTAATTGGGGTTCTGGGGCCAGGGCTTGGCTTAACGCCGGTTCTGCTGCCCTTTGCGATGGGGACGGAGTAAGGGCGGACTGGGCTGATTCCGACGGGGCCGGTGCCGGCTGAGCCGGTGCCGGCTGAACCAGCTCCGTTAAAACAGAGCTTAGGGCCGCCTGGGCCGTCGTCCGCTCCCCGGTGACTTCAGGCTTTAGCCGCGGTGCTTGGGGCGCCCCCGCCTCCCGCAGCTCACCGAGACTGGAGCGCAGCAGCCAGCGGCGATAGCCCAGGGCGCGCAGGGCGTATTTCTGGCCGTCGCTCCAGTTCAGCATTATTTCCGCCGCCGCCAGCGCCGCCACAGGGCCAGCAGCGGCGCGTGCAGGCCGTAGCAGGCGAAGATGCTAAAGAGGGTCAGGGACGGCTTCAGCACGATTAAACCGATGACCAGCACCGGCAGCACCGCCTTATTAAAGGGAATGGTGTCCTGCAATTTAAAGGTCTTAAAGCTGTAGTACTTCAAATCGCAGACCATGGCCGAGGCGCAGAGCAGGGTGATTAACAGGGAAAGCACCAGCAGGCCGCCGCTCTTGCCGCTCCAGCCGTAGTACTGGGCCACCCAGACGAAGCCGGCCATTATGGCCGCCGCCGACGGGCTCGGCAGGCCGGAGAAGTAGCGCTTATCGCCCTCGCCCACCTGCACATTAAAGCGGGCCAGCCGCAGGGCGGTGCAGGCCACGTAGATGAAGGCGGCCATGGCCCCCAGCCGCGACGGCACCACCGGCACCACATTGGCAAAGGTTAATGACCACTGGTGCACCAGCAGCGCCGGCGCCACGCCGAAGGCCACCAGGTCCGCCAGCGAATCGTACTGCACGCCGAATTCACTTTCCGTTTTCGTCCAGCGGGCCACGCGGCCGTCCAAACCGTCGAAAATCATAGATAGGAAGATGAGCATGGCGCCGTTGATGTATTTGCCCTGAATGGCCGACAGAATGGCAATGAAGCCGCAGCACAGCGAGGCGGTGGTAACTAGATTCGGCAGTATATAAATGATGACCCGCCGGTCGCGCGGTTCCCGATGTTCTTCAACCATTATTAATTTCCTCGCTGATGCGTTCTAGTGCCCGCAGCGGGTCGTAGGCGGCGGTGATGGGCCGGCCGATGACCAGATAGTCGGCGCCCACCCGCAGCGCTTCGCTGGGGGTAAAGATACGTTCCTGGTCGTTCTTCGCCGACCAGATGGGACGAATGCCCGGCGTTACCGCCAGAAAGCTGCGGCCGCAGGCCCTTTTAATCACCTCCGTTTCCCGGGCCGAACAGACCACCCCGTCCAGGCCGGCGCGCTGGGCCAGCCGCGCCAGCAGTTCCACCTGCTCCAGCAGTGGCCGCTCGATGCCGATTTCTTTAAGAGAATCCTGGTCCATGGACGTGAGCACGGTTACGGCAATGAGCTTCGGCGGGTTGCGCAGCTTGGCCAGGGCCTCGCTGGCCGCCGCCATCATCTTGAGGCCGCCGGAACCGTGCACGTTTACCAGCCACACGCCCATGTCGGCGGCGGCGCGCACGGCGGTGGCCACCGTGTTCGGAATGTCGTGGAATTTCAGGTCGAGGAAGATTTCAAAGTGGTAGGAGCGCTGCAAATCCTCCACGAATTTGCGGCCGGTGCGGGTGAAGAGGTTCTTGCCCACCTTCAGGCGACACAGGGCCGGGTCGAGCTTGGCCACCAGATTGAGGGCCCGTTGGGGGTCGTCATCATCTAGGGCAACGATAATTTTCTTATCCATAAAATTCCTGGTTAATAAATTTACAAACGGACGGGCGCTTCCCCTGTATGTTTATTAGTGCAATTAAACATACAACCTAAGCGCCCCGCTGTTTGTTTATTGGCGAAATTTAATCTCCAGCAGCGGCCGGAAACTGCTCCAGCGGCTACAGGCGGGACAGTGCCAAATCAGGCTGTGGTGGCGGAAGCCGCATTCATCACAGCGGTAACTGCGCTGCGGGGCAATTTTCTGCGCCACTGCCGGCAGGTCCTGCCACAGCTGTTCACTGAGTAAAAAGGGCGACGCGCTCTGGTCGAAGCGTTCCTGCAACAGCCGCCGCGCCTCCGGTCCCGGCAGATGGGGCAGCACCGCTAAAGTCAGGCTCGGCCGCCGCGGCCGTTCCTCTTGGCTCAGCAGCCAGCGGTGAAAGTCCGGCAGCCGCTCCAGGGCACCGTAGCAGTTGGCCAGCGGCGCCAGCAGCTCCGGCAGCAGGTCCGCGTCCAGCTGGGCCAGGGACTGGTAGGTGCTTAGCGCCTCCAGATGAAAGCCCTGAGCCAGCAGCCGTTCGGCGCGCAGCAGGTGAGCACGCAGGCACTGGCTATCCATTTTCAAAGCCTGGGCCAATAGCTCCTCGTGGCGCTCCGGCTGCTCTTCGGCCAGGCAGCAGTAATAGTGGGCCAGATTTTCCCGGGACGCCACATTCAGGTCAATGGCCTTCTGCCACTGGGCCATGCGCTCGTAAATCTGGGTCAGGGCCTGGCGCACCTCCTCCCGGTGAAAGTCCGTGGGCAGCAGCAATTCATAGAGTTCCTGGGCCTGCACGTACATGCCCGCCTGGTGGTAGTCGGCGGCCAGCTCCAGGGTGGTCAGCCGCCGCTGCTCGCCGTTTAAATCGGTGCGGTCGTAAAGTTGGCCGTGCAGGTGCAGGGCCCGGTCCAGCTGGCCCCGGTTGCGCAGCAGCGTGCCGAGGGTCAGTTGAATTTCCACGGTGCTGCTGTCGAGCACGGGAAAATTGGAAAAAATTTCCAGGGCCGTGTCGCTGCGGCCGTTAAGTAGGGAATTGAGGCCGGCGAAATAAGAGGCACGGGCCTTATTTTGTCGTAACGCCCGTGCCTCCCTTCTCATGGCCACCCACCAGCCG
This sequence comes from uncultured Cardiobacteriaceae bacterium, assembly GCA_963533935.1. Classification (GTDB taxonomy): domain Bacteria; phylum Pseudomonadota; class Gammaproteobacteria; order Cardiobacteriales; family Cardiobacteriaceae; genus CAUSKK01. The sequence goes on along the minus strand of CAUSQL010000041.1, from coordinate 7,592 downwards.
GAGTAGGCGGCCAGGGGCAGCAAAAGAATAATAATGGATTCAATCATTTAGCATTGTCGGCCTGGAATTCCGCCCGAATTTGCGCCTCCGATTGGGCCGAATGCTCCGCCTTCAGCTGCTTGCCCAGCCGCCGGGCCCGGCAGCGCCAGAATACGGATTTCACCCCAAAGACAAATAGGGTAAGTAGAGCGCCACAGATGAAAGACAGCACCATGACGGAAATGAGCGCCAGCTGGCTTTTACCGAATAGATAATCCACTTCCACCGGGCCGCTGTTGTGCATGCCGAGCACCGTAAACACCAGCCCCAGCAGGGCCACAAAGATAAGGGAAAGCCATTTCATGAGTTGCGCTCCAAAGGAAGGTTAAAAACGGGCTAATCTTAGCATTGTTAGGCTTCAAAGCCCAAAACCTGGCCCATGGTGTACAGGCCGGCGGGGCGGCCCTGGAGCCAGCGGGCGGCGGTCAGTGCCCCCTGGGCAAAAATACGCCGGGAGCGGGCGTAGTGGCTGAATTTAAGGATTTCCAAATCATTGATGAAGGACACCTCGTGGTCGCCGATGATTTCCCCGGCCCGCTGCACAGCAAAGCCAATGTCGCCCGGGCGGCGCTTGCCCTGGTAGCCGTAGCGCTTGCGCTCCTCAAAATTGGAATTCTGCGCCTGGGCGATGGTTTCCCCGAGGCGCAGGGCGGTGCCCGAGGGCGCGTCCACCTTATTGCGGTGGTGGGCCTCGAAGATTTCCACGTCCCACTGCTCCGGCCCAAGTAGGGCCGCCACCCGCCGGCTCACCTCTTGCAGTATGGTTACGCCCACGCTGGTGTTTGAGGCTAAAACGATGGGAATTTCCGTGGCCGCCTGCTCAATCCATTCCCGCGCCGGGCCGGTGAAGCCGGTGGTGCCAATCATCATGGGTTTTTTCAAGTGGCGGCAGACCGGCAGCAGCAGATGGGTGGCATCGGGGCGGGTGAAGTCGATGATGACGTCGGCCGGCGCGCAGAGCTGCTGCAAATTGCTGGTAAGGCGCACGGGCAATAGCTTCAGGTCGCTAACCTGGGCCAAAGTTTTATCGGCCCAGCCGTGGCCATTGCGCACGGAGGCGCTGACCAGCTGGTCCTGCTGCTGCCGCTGAATTTCCGCCGCGATGGCCAAACCCATTTTGCCGTTAATGCCGTGTATGCCGATTTTCATAGTTGCCTCACAAAACTTTCATTTTAGGAAAAGAGGCGGCCGAAGAAATCAAAGCCGAAGCCTTTTTCCTCCCGGGCGCGTAAATCGTTGTAGATAGTTTCCTGCCGGTTGATTAGGCCGCGCTGCATCTTGCGCTGGGTGCAGATGAAATAGACGATTTCGTTCTTCTTATTTATGTCCGGCACGATGTGGGTTACGGCCCAATAAAAGGAACCGTCCTTACGTAAATTCTTAATGTAGCCGTTCCATTCCTTGCCCTGATTTAATTTGTCCCACATTTCCTTAAATATGGCCCGGGGCATTTGCGGGTGTCTTAGCAGGTGATAGGGCTGATTTTGCAATTCGCGGACGCTGTAGCCGGTGGCGTCGAGGAAGGCCTGGTTACCGTTGAGAATGAGCCCGTCCGGGTCGGTGCGGGACATGATGATGACGCCGTTGGGCAGTTCGTATTCTTCGTCTTTGCAGTAAACCACCCGCCTACTGCCGTCAAAATAGGTTAATTGGTGGGAAACAGCACGGGGGATTCCCCGCATATCATCAATATGTTCAGCCATAATTCCTCGCAATTAAATAGACGTTAGAATTTCCAGCAAAGAATATACCAAGGAACTAATTAATGGCCCTGAAGGAATTTCTCCAGCAATTAAACAACGCCCGCCAACAGGATTTCGTGCCCCTGTGCATTAAAAATCACCCCTTCGGCTACGTGCTGCGCCGCTCCGTGCCGCTGCTCTACGAGCTGGGCTTCCCCCTGAAAAATAAGAACGTGCTGCTGCAATGGCAGTGCCCGGCCAGTGTGGAAGAACGCAGCCAACAGCTGGCGGAAATTAACGGGCAGCTGCGCCAACGCGGCGTAATCGGCGGCTGGCGCGACGAGCTGCTGCCGGTCTACGGCGAACGGGACGAAATCATCGCCCTGACCGAGCGGGCCAGCGCCTCCTTCTGGGGCATTCGCGCCTACGGGGTGCATTTGAATGGCTGGCGCGGCGATAAATTGTGCTTCGGCCGCCGCTCCGCCACTAAGACCGTGGCGCCCAACTGCCTGGACCAGCTGGCCGCCGGCGCCGTGGCCGCCGGCCTGGGCCCCTGGGAAACCCTCCTGAAGGAGGGGCGGGAAGAGGCCAATTTGCCGGAGGAACTGACGCGGCAGGCCAAGGCGGTGGGCCTAATCAGCTACTGCCAGGCCACGGAAAACGGGGTGCGCCGCGACACCATCTTCAATTTCGACCTGGAACTGCCGCCGGACTTTACACCGCACAATGGCGACGGGGAAATGAGCGAATTCATCTGGCTCAGCGCGGCCGAAGCCTGGCGGCGCTGGGCGGAGTTCAAGCTGAATTCCCTGGCGGTGCTGCTGGATTACCGTCTGCGCCAGGGCCATTTCTCCGTAGAAGACGCGGATTTCCAGTGGTACTGCCAGCAGCGCTCGGGGCAAGGCTGGCATTAGCTGGATTTTACCGACGGACGGGCGCTTTACCTGTACGTAAAAAGGCTATTTTTACAAACAGGTAAAGCGCCCGTCCGTCGGTAAGTTTTCCGCCATAATTCCCCCTTGCCCATAATTTGTCCTAGCCATGAATACCCTCATTAATTTCGTGCTCATTCCCTGGCTCTGTGCCCTCAGTGCCGCCCTGGCCGCCGCGCCCCTGGGCTGTCTACTGGGCTGGCGCCGGCTGGTTTACTTCGGTGAAGCCCTATCCCACGCGTCCCTGCTGGGCATTGCCCTGAGCCTGTACCTGCATTTCCCCATGACCCTGGGCATCTGGCTCGTTACCGCGCTGCTCATCGGCCTGCTCTATTTCCTCCAGCGCCAGGAGCAGGACAATCCCAGCAATATTCTCGGTAGCCTGGCGCATATTTTCCTCGCCCTCGGCCTCATTCTGATCACCCGGCTGGAAAACGTGCGCAGCGACCTGCTTAGCTATCTCTACGGCGACATTCTCGCCACCACCGCCACGGATTTGCTGGCCATTTTTCTCGTCAGCCTCGCCACCCTGGCCGCCCTATTTTTCCTATGGAAGCCGCTGATTCTTTTAACCCTTAATCCGGCCATGGCCTACGGCGAAAGCCCCAACGCCCGCTATCTGGACCTGGCCTATTTGCTGGTGCTGGGCGGCTACATCGGCTGCATGGTGCAGTACTTCGGCCTGCTGCTGGTGGTGGCGCTGCTGATTATTCCCGCCAACGCCGCCAATCGCCTCGCACAAAGTCCGGAGCAGAGCGCCCTCTTCGCCCTACTCATCGCCATTTTTTCCGCCAGTTTGGGCACGGCCCTGGCCTGGCAGTGGGACCTGGCCCTGGCCCCTGCCATCATTGTGCTGGCGGGCTTTTGTTATTTTTCCAGCGTTTTTTATACGTTTTTTCGTGGAAAAAGATAAAATGCGCCCTTTTTTACAAAGGAAATCACATGGATAAAGGGAAAATAGACAAGGCGGCGGAAGAAGAATATATGAGCGTGAGCCAGCGGGCCCACTTTAAGGAAATGTTGGAGCAGTGGCGGGCAGAAATACTGGCCGAGGGCCAACGCACCCGGGAACACATCAGCGAGAGTAATCAGAATACCACCGCCGATTTAAACGACCGGGCCACCATGGAGGAGGAATTTTCCCTGGAGCTGCGCGCCCGCGACCGGGAGCGGAAAATGCTGGCGAAGATTGAGGCGGCGCTGCAGCGCATTAAGCGCGACGAGTTCGGCTGGTGCGAGAGCTGCGGCGAGGAAATCGGCCTCGGGCGGCTAGAGGCGCGGCCGACGGCGGAACTGTGCATCGACTGCAAGGAAATCGCCGAGCGCCAGGAGAAGAAATACCTGCGTTGATTTAATTTACCAACAGACGGGCGCTTCCCCTGTACGTAAAAATAGCTATTTTTACGTACAGGGGAAGCGCCCGTCTGTTTGTATAAACAGTCCATTAATTTAGTTACCAGCGCAACCCACGTTGCCGCTGGCCGCAGCGGGCCATAAATTTCCCGAATGGCCGCCGCCGTTCATAGATAATTAGGCCATGCATTGAATAATTTAGGAGGATTAATGCTTACCCTAATTCTTGCCGCCGGCCAGGGCAAAAGAATGAATTCGGACCAGCCCAAGGTGCTGCAACAGCTCGCCGGCAAGCCAATGATTAGCCATCTGCTGGATAAATTGGCCAAATTGGATACGCGGCAGGCGCTCATCTACGGCCACCAGGGCGATTTATTAAAAAAGGCCCTGGCGGAGGACTATCCCAAGTTGATGTGGATTGAACAAAGGGAGCAAATGGGCACCGGCCACGCGGTGCAGCAAGCCCTGCCCCAGGTGCGCAGCGATGAGCTGGTGCTGATTCTCTACGGCGATACCCCGATGATTAGCCTGAATACCATTAGCGCCATCATGGAAACGGCAGAAAAGAATGACCTGACCCTGCTCAGCGCCATGGTGGACAATCCCAAGGGCTACGGCCGGGTGGTGCGGGCCAGCAATGGCAAGGTCATTGCCATCGTTGAAGATAAGGACGCCGACGAGTCCGTGCTGCTGGTTAAGGAAATCATGACCGGCATCATGGTGGCCCGCGGCTCGTTGCTACAGGAATTGCTGCCGCTGCTGAGCAATGACAATCTGCAGAAGGAGTTCTATCTCACCGAGCTGGTGGCCCTCGCGGTAAAAAATCAGTGGCAGGTGGAAGCGCTCATTTCCGAAAAGCCCTGGGAAGTGCAGGGGGTCAATGACCGTATGCAGCTGGCGGAGCTGGAGGCGGCCATTCGTGAACGGCGGGCCCTTGCGCTCATGGAACAGGGCGTCAGCCTGCAGGACCCCAAGCGGGTTGATATTCTCGGCCATCTGACCGTCGGGCGGGACGTTTACATTGAGCCCAATGTGATTTTCCGTGGCGATGTGGTGCTGGGCAACGGTGTTTACATTGAGAGTAACTGCGTGCTGAGTGATTGCAGCATTGGCGCCGGTTCCCGCATTTTGAGCCACTCGCGGGTGGAGGGGGTCATCATGGGTGAGCATTGCGCCGTGGGGCCCTTTGCCCGCATTCGGCCCAATTGTGTGGTGGCTGACCGGGTGAAAATTGGCAATTTCGTGGAATTAAAGGAAGTGGTAATTGGCGATGGCTCAAAAATTAATCATCTTTCCTATATGGGTGATTCCACTGTAGGGAAAAATGTCAATATTGGTGCGGGAACAATTACCTGTAATTACGATGGCGCCAATAAATTTAATACAAATATTGGTGACGATGTATTTATTGGTTCAAATAGTGCTTTAGTAGCACCATTGACCATTGGCGACGGTGCCACGGTGGGCGCCGGGTCGGTAATAAGAAAAGACGTTAAAAATCAAGTACTTGCCCTGACTGTTGGTGAATATCGGGAGCGGAGCAGCTGGCCACGTCCGGTGAAAAAGGACAAGTAATTTTATTTGTTGTAAAAGGAATATTTTCGTCGTAGAAAAACAACAAGTAATAAATGGATAAATCTTTCTAAATAAAGGTTTATCCCTTGATTTAGCCCAATGCTTTGCTTATTATTTGCCCCGTTTTTTGGCTAAAAAACGTTAATTAATTGGCTAACGCACGGGAGGCGTTTTCTTTAATTCTTTATTTTTGAGGTAAGCAATGAGTATCTTCAGCGATAACCATTCCGAGGTAATTAAAACATTTGAACACAGCGAAGACTGTCCCTGCTGTAGCCACCAGCGGCAGATGGTCTCCAATCCGGCCCGTCGCCGTTTTTTAGGACGCGGCGCCCTAGTGGCCACGGCCGGTCTAATTCTTCCCCAACAGTGGGCCGCCGCCGCCAGCAGTCAAGCACGCACCCTACGCCTACGTAATCCGCACACCGGTGAAGTAATCACCAACGCCTACTGGACGCCCGACTACGGCTATATCCCCGAATCCATCGCTGAAATTAGCTCATTCTTCCGTGATTTCCGCCAGGACACCGTTAAGGAAGTCAATGTGCACCTGCTGAACATATTGCATTACATTCAAACCAATACCGGCAACCAGGAATTACAGTTGCTTAGCGGTTATCGCTCTCCCAAAACCAACGCCATGCTGCGCAGCAAGAGCCGCAATGTGGGTAAAAACAGCTACCACATGCGCGCCTGGGCAGCGGATATTTCCGTTAAGGGCTACTCGGGTCGCCAACTGGCCGGCATTGCCCGCCAGCTGCGCGGCGGCGGCATTGGCACCGGCTCTACCTTCGTACATGTGGACTGCGCCGACGTGCGGGAGTGGCGCTACTAAGCTGCCATGCCAGAACGATTTTTTTCATAATTAAATTTCCTTGCGCCCTCTGGGCGCTTTTTTGCTTTTAGCTTTTATCAAGAAAAACTCTAAATAAAATCAATCAGGAATTTATATGACAAGAAAGTTATCCCTAATTATTTTGTTCTTATTCAGTGCCAGTGGATTTAGTCAGGAAAATAAATTATTTGACCGCATTAAAAGCAGCTTTTCCCAGGCAAATCCAGGAAAAGCTTACGTTACGGTACAGGAATTGGGCTATGAATTTAAAAATCTACCCGCCAATGTGGCAGAACTGACCCGGGACAATTACCAGAGCGACCTGAAATTCAAGGCGGCCGATAAAAAAGAGGTGTTTTACTTTGACCATCAGGGCAAGCTAACGGACAAGGCCCAAAAGGACGGTTTTTACAGGGAAATCCTCGGCCAGGACGACCAGGGGCGCCCGGTGGTCCAGGATTTCTATGGCGACAATTCTAAGGCACAAAGTGCTCCCTTCGTTGTGCGCGCCGGCCAGGAAAAAAACTTTAACGCCAACAGTGCTGAAGGACGCATTGCCGCCTTCGCCAAGGACGGCAAGCTGCTGCAAATTGCCGAATTTCGGGACGGCAAAAATCTCTGGCTGGGCCAATTTAATCGCCCCACGCAGCTGGATTATTTTGAAGCGGCCCAGCCCAAGGACAAACTCTGGCAAATATTCTTTAAGAACGGTAAACCGCAGGTGGTAATCAGTCTGAGCGATGAGAATATGTTTATTCTGGACGGACAGCAGCGCACGGTAAGCGCAGCGCTGGGTGATGACATTATCTATTTTGCTGAAAACGGGCAGCCACTGGTGCGTTTTCACGGTAAAGAACCCATAGCCGCCTGGGATAATGCGGGTAAAGCTCTAGCTCGTACCCAGGACTATGATCGGGAAAAGGTTAATAAAATCAATGTGATTCTCCAGGAATCCATGGACTTACTGAACAGTTCAAGTAAATAATTGTCGCGGCGCTTCCTTTACAAGCAGGGGAAGCGCCCATCCGTTTGTAAATTCAAGCATAAAGAATTTAGATATAAAAAAATACCCTCAAATGAGGGTATTTTAAGAAAGCTCCCGAAGACGGGCTCGAACCGCCGACCCAATGATTAACAGTCATTTGCTCTACCGACTGAGCTATTCGGGAAATGAAG
>CAUSQL010000040.1:0-12668 GCA_963533935.1 uncultured Cardiobacteriaceae bacterium | reverse complement strand
CCTTCAGGTCAATGCAGGCCTGGCTGTAGGGCAGACGGTGGGTGAACCTGTTGCTAATGAGCGGCAGCGGCGCGGCATGGGCCGCGGCCATGATTAGGCTTAAGAGGGGAAAGATTTTCTTCACGGGATTCTCCAATTAAAAATACCTGAGGGGAAGCGCAGCACGGGCCCTGGGCGAAGAACCGGCCGCCAGCCCCCATTAGGGCATTAAACAAACAGACGGGCGCTTCTCCTGTATGTAATTGGTGCCTAAATACATACAGGGAAAGCGCCCGTCCGTCCGTAAATTATCGCTCAACGCCGCTGGCGGCGCACTTCAAAGAGGCAGATGCCGCAGGCCACGGACACGTTGAGGCTCTCCATGGCCGGGTCTAAAGGAATGCGCGCCAGGTAGTCGCAGTCCCGCCTCAGCTGCGCCCCCAGCCCGTCGCCCTCGTTGCCGAGAATCAGCGCCAGCGGCCCGGCCAAGGGCACGTCGTAGATGTCCTCCTCCGCCTCGCCGGCGGCGCCCACCAGCCACAGCCCCTGCTCCTTCATGGCCGCCATTTCCCGCCGCAGATTGGTAACGGTGAAAATATTCAGCATTTCCGTGGCACCACAGGCCACCTTGCGCACCGTGTCATTGATGGCCGCAGCGCGATTCTGCGGCAGCAGCACCGCGTCCACGCCGGCGGCGGCGGCACTGCGCAGACAGGCGCCCAGATTGTGCGGGTCCTGCAGGTGGTCGAGGATTAAAAGCAACGGGTTCGGCCGGCCGCGAATGGCCTCTTCCCAGCTGCGTGGCCGGTTCCCAGTTGCCACACAGCGGGCCAGGGCGCCCTGGTGCTTCACCCCGGGCAGGCTTAAATCCAGCTGGTGCCCCTCGCGCAGTTCCACGGCAATGCCGTTCCGCTCCGCCAATTCCTTTAATTGTTGTAAGCGCTGGTTGCTCGCCTTGCCGCGCTCCAGCCACAGCTCCCGGGCCTGGCCCTGCTGCAACGCCTTGCGCACCCCGTTAATGCCGCCGATGAAATAGTCCCTCATTTCTTCTTCCCGCTGCGGCTGGCGGTTTTGGCCGCCCTAGGCGCTTTTGCTGGCCGGGCTGGTTTAGCGGCGGCCTTGGCTGCCACTTTGGGTTTAGCAGCCGCCTTGGCCGATTTTGCTTTGGGTTTTGACTTCGCTGGCGCCTTGCTTTGCTCCGCCTTGGCCTTCGCCGCCTTGGCCGGAGATTTTTTAGCCGCCTGCTTCGTCTTCGGCGCCCTCTTCGGCAGCACCTCAACGAAATCAATGCGGCCGGCGGCGCTGTCGATGGCCAGCACCTGCACCTGCAGCGGGTCGCCCAGCTTGTAACGGTGGCCGCTGTTCTCGTTAATCATGGTCTCGCTGGCCTCGTCGTAGTTCAGCCGGTCCTGGTAGCTGCGCACGTGGATTAGCCCGTCGATGAACAGGTCGTCCAGGGTTACGAATAGACCCATGCTCTTAATGCGACTGATGCGGCCGCTGAAAATCTGCCCGCCGTGCTGGGCCAGGTAATCGCACTTCAGCGACTTCACCACGTCGCGGCTCACCTCGTCGGCCCGCCGCTCCTGGTCGGAACAGTGCTTAGCCCGCTCGGCCAGGTCCTCCACCTGGTAGCGGCGGCGGGCCAGGTGGGCCTTGATGGCCCGGTGCACCAGCAAATCCGGATAGCGGCGAATGGGCGAGGTGAAATGGCAGTAATGGGCCAGCGCCAGACCAAAGTGGCCCTTGTTCTCGGTGGCGTAGAGGGCCTGGTTCATGGAAAAGAGCAGCTTAAATTCCCAGCTGGTGCCGTCCGGCAAGGTGCTGACCTTCGCCAGCAGCGCAGCCACCGCCTTGGTATCGATTTCCTTGGGCAGCTTCATCTTCGCCTGGCGGGCGATGTTCCTAATCACCTCCAGCTGGGCGCCCTCGGGCGCCTCGTGGTTACGGAACAGGCCCGGCAACTTGCGCCGCTGCAGCAGCTTCGCCGCGCAGACGTTGGCGGCCACCATCATTTCCTCAATTAATTTATGGCTCTCCAGCCGGTGCTTGGCGCTAATGCCGGTGATTTCGCCGCTGGGGCCGTAGCTGAAGGCCGCTTCGGGGAAGTCGAAGTCCAGGGCGCCCCGCTCCTGGCGCTGCTTCAGCCTGAGTTCATAGATTTTCTTCAGCGCCGCCAGCGAATCGCCAAGCTTCTTGCCCAGCTGTTTATCCTTCTTCCCCTGAAAAATCAGCGCCTCCGCCTCCTCGTAGGTGAAGCGGCGGTGGGAATGAATCACCGCGTTGTAGAACTGGCAGCGGGAAATTTCCCCGTCCGCGCGAATGGAAATGGCCGCCACCAGCGCCAGCCGGTCGCAGTGCGGATTGATGGAGCAGAGGCCGTTGGACAGCTTCTCCGGCAGCATGGGCACCACCTGATTGGGGAAATAGATGGAGGTGGCCCGCTGGTAGGCCTCCAGGTCCAGGGCCGTGGCCGGCTGCACGTAGTGGCTCACGTCGGCAATGGCCACGTAGAGCAGGTAATTATCGCCGCTGGCCTTGGCGTAAACCGCATCGTCAAAGTCGCGGGCGTCGGCGCCATCAATGGTTACGAAGGGCAGATTGCGCATGTCCCGGCGGTTCTCGTAGTCCTTGGGCTGCAGCTCGTCGGGGATTTTCGCGCACTGCTGCCGCACCGGCTCCGGGAAGGCGCTCGGCAGGTTGTAGTTGATAAGGGCGATTTCATTCTTAATGTTTTTCGTGGTGCCATCGCCAATGACCTCGGTGATATGGCCGCGCACCGGCCCGCCGGCGCTGCCGTAGTCGCTGATTTCCACCCGCACGAACTGGCCGTCGCGCACCTTGCGCGGCAGGGGCCGCAGCACCTCAATGTTCACGTTAATGTTCTTGCTGGCGCAATTTACCAGGTTTAATTTTTTGTCGAACTGGCCCACCAGCTGGCTATGACCGCGGCGAATCACCTCCAGCACCTGGTATTCCCGGCGACCGTTCTCCTCAATGAAGCTGACCTGGGCGCGCACCTGGTCGTCGTGCATTAGGCCCTGCATCTGGTCCGGCGGCAGAAAACCGTCCTCCTGGCCGTCGTCGGGGGCAAAAAAGCCGTAGCCGTTGGGGTGGCCAATGACCCGGCCCGTTTGAATGGGCAGCGGGGCGGTCTTATTTTTCTTTGCCGGGGCCAGCGCCGTCGCTGTGCGCACCTGGCGCACCGAATGGTCCTTCAGCTTTTCCAGCTGGCCCTCGCGAATCATGGCCTTCAGCCGATTGACCAGACCTTTTTCCAGCTCCACCTTGCCCAATTTAAACTTGCGCACAAAGGAGGCAATGAACACCGGCCGTTGCATTTCCCGCAGAATTTCCAAAATGAATTCCCGGCTGGGCAGGGGATTTTTATATTTCTTCTTTTGATTCTTGTACTCTCGATCCAATTGTTTCCAATTCGCTGGATTTATCATGGTTAATTCCTAATTTTGCCTTAGCCATGCTTCTACTTTTGCGACTAAGTCAATGAATAAAACGTTAAAGCGGTCGTCGTCCGTCTCAATGCGAATGTCCGCCAGCCCCTCGTAGAAGGCCAGCCGGTCGTCGCGCAGTTGGCTCAGCCGCTCCACCAAATTTTCCGCTTGCATCAGCGGCCGGTTACTGTCATTGCCCACCCGCTCAATCTGCTTCGCCACGGACACGTCCAAAAAAACCACTAAATACTGGGCGCAAATCAGCCGGCGATTCTCCGGCGCCAGCACAATGCCCCCACCGCAGGCCACGATGGCATCGCCGGGCCGGCCCAGCACCGTCCGGAGAATTTCCTGTTCCCGCTGGCGGAAGCCCTGCTCACCCTCCCGCCTAAAGATGGTCGGAATATCCACCCCGGTGCTATTGACCAGCTCCTGGTCCGTATCGCAGAAGGCCCATTTCAAGTGCAGGGCCAGCCGCTTGCCCAGGGAACTTTTACCGGCCCCCATGGGGCCAATGAAGATAATCTTCCGCTGCAACGGCTAGCCCTCGCCGATGTCGCGGCGGTAGGTGAGGCCGGCAAAGTCAATCTTATCCAGGGCCGAATAGGCGCTCTGGCGCGCCGCCGCCAGGCTGGACCCCTGGGCCACCACGTTCAGCACCCGGCCGCCGCTGGTGTAGAGCTTGCCGTTCTCCATCTTCGCCCCGGCAATGAACAGCTGGGCAAAGAACTTCGCCTGCTCCAGCCCCTTAATTTCCTTATTAATTTCGTATTTGCCCGGATAGCCCTTGGAGGCGGCCACCAGACAGACCGAATGGCCCGGCCGGAACTTGAAGGCGTCCTCCTTCAACAGGCCGGTCAAGGTTTCCAGAATGGGGTCCAGCAGCTGGTTTTCCATCAGCGGCAGCAATGCCTGGGTCTCCGGATCGCCCAGCCGCATGTTGTATTCCAGAAGATAAACGCCCCGCGCATTCACCATGAGGCCGAAGAAAATTACCCCGGCCATATGTAAACCCTCGGCGGCCAAACCGCGCAGGGTCGGGTCGCCGATGTCCCGGTGGAAGGCGGCCAGGTGCTCGGCGGTGAACAGCGGGTGCGGCGCCACCACCCCCATGCCGCCGGTGTTTTCCCCCTGGCCGTGCTCGCCGATGGTCTTGTGGTCGCGGGCCGTACCCATCAGCGCCAGGGTCTTACCGTCGCAGAAGCTGAGAATGGAGCATTCAAAGCCCTCCAGGAATTCCTCGATGACAATTTCGTCGCCGGCGCTGCCGAAGCGCTTCTGCTCCATCATGGCCAGCACGGTCTCCTCCGCCTGAGCCCGGTCCTGGCAGATGACCACGCCCTTGCCTGCCGCCAGACCGCTGGCCTTAACCACCGTGGGATAGGGGCAGCGGGCCAGATAATCCAGCGCCGGCGCCAACTCATTGAAGCTGGCGTAGGCGGCGGTTTTCACCCCGTACTTTTTCATAAAGTCCTTGGCGTAGCGCTTGGAACCCTCCAGCTGGGCCGCCGCCGCGTTCGGGCCGAAAATCAGCAAATCCTCCCGCTGGAAGCTGTCCACGATGCCTTCCACCAGCAGTTCCTCGCTGCCCACCATGGTTAAATCAATGGCGTGGTCGCGGGCGAAGTCGCGCAAATCCTCCATCCCCTTCAGCGGGATATTCTCCACCTTGGCGAGAAAATGGCTGCCGCCGTTGCCCGGGGCCACGTAGATTTTCTCCACCCGCGGGTCTTGGGCGAATTTCCAGGCCAGGGCGTTTTCACGGCCGCCGCTGCCGATGATGAGGATTTTAGTCATAGCTGCTCCGTTAAATTAAAAAGGGCAGAACCGAAGTCCTGCCCGCCATTGCAAATATTAGTTGGGACTCACAAGGATTTTAACCTGAGATTTTTCCTTAACCAGGGTTTCAAAGCCTTCGGCCACGATGTCTTCCACCTTGATGCGCTTGGTTACCAACTTATCTTTGGAGAAATAGCCCTGCTCCATCAGCTTCAGCACCGCCGGGAACACGTGGCGGTAGGCGATGATGCCGCGCACGGTCTTCTCCTTAATCACGATTTCATTGGGCTTAATGGGCGCTTCCCGCTCCCAGATGCTGACGATGACGCAGATGCCGTCGTTCTTAATGGCCTCAATGGATTGCTGGAGCACTGGGGGCACGCCGGTTACCTCGAAGGACACGTCGGCGCCGCCGTTGGTGAGCCGGCGGATTTCCGCCACCGCGTCGCTGCCCACCACCGTGGCGCCCAGCTCGCGGGCCTTGGCCTGCCGCTCCGGCGACAGTTCCACCGCGTAGATTTCCGCGGCGCCGGCGGCGCGCAGCGCTTCAATGATTAATAGGCCGATAGGGCCACAGCCGAAGACCGCCGCCCGCTGGCCCGCCTTAATCTTACTCTGGTGCACGGCGTAAAGGGCTACAGCGGCCGGTTCGGTCAGGGCGCCCTGCTCGTAGTCCACCGAATCCGGCAACTTGTGCACCAGGCCGGCGTCCACCACGCAGAATTCGGCAAAACCGCCGTCGGCGGCCAGGCCCACGAAGCCCAGGTGCGGGTCCAGATTGTATTGGCCGATGAGGCCGTGTTCAGCAAGAATGGGTTCGACGGTTACCCGGTCGCCCACCCGCACGTTTTTAACGGCCGCGCCCACTTCCACGATTTCGCCGGCAAACTCGTGGCCCATGGTGATGGGGGCCTTGCGGTGAGAATAGGGGTGCTCTTCCTTGGCGGGAATAAAAATGGGGCCGGCCAGATACTCGTGCAAATCACTGCCGCAGATGCCGGTGAATTTCACGGCGATTTTCACCTCATGGGGCTTCACCGCCGGCACCGGCACATCTTCCACACGAATGTCCTTGGGTCCATACCATCTTGCTGCTTTCATAGCGTTATCCTCGTGTTAAAAAAGAGCCTAAATTATACGCCGGACGGGCTTTGGCGGCATATGCCAAAATTTTATAAATACATAGAAGCGCTTCCTCTGTATGTAATTAAGGTTCTAAATACATACAGATGAAGCGCTTCTATGTTTGTATAATCGCCCCATGAATAAGCAAAACATCGTCGTACTGACCGGCGCCGGCATCAGCGCCGAAAGTGGCCTCAGCACCTACCGGGACAGCGACGGCCTCTGGGAAAATCACCGCATCGAGGACGTGTGCACCCCCGAGGCCTTCCAGCGCAATCCGCAGCTGGTGCTGGATTTCTACAACGCGCGCCGCCGCCAGGCCGCCGCCGCCTCTCCCGACGCCGCCCACCGGGCCCTGGCCGCCCTGGAGCAATTCTTTACCGTGCACATCATCACCCAGAACGTGGATACGCTCCACGAACGGGCCGGCAGCAGCCGGGTGCTGCACCTGCACGGCCAGCTGGACAAGGCGCGCAGCACCGTGGACGAAGGCTACGTCATTGATTGCCCCGGCGACCAGCACTTGAGCGACCGCGACCCGGCGGGTAATCCCATGCGGCCGCACATTGTCTGGTTTGGGGAAGCGGTGCCGCTGCTGGAAGTGGCCGCCGGCCAGGTGAGCCGCGCCGACCGGCTGATTATCGTCGGCACCTCGCTCCAGGTCTATCCGGCCAGCGGCCTGGTCAATTACGTGCGCCCGGGCACGCCCATTTACCTCATCGACCCGCGGCCACCGCAGCGGCCCGGGGTGGAAATTATTGCGGCGCCGGCGACGGTGGGCGTGCCGCAGCTGTGTGAAGAGCTAATCGCCGGCCTTAACGGTTAATTTGCTATCCCCGTCGGTTCACGTGTACGTCTGCTTTACAAACATACGGGTGCTTCCCCTGTATGTTTAAAACCTTAAATAAACATACAAGGGAAGCGCCCGCATGTTTGTAAATATCTTCGCGTAATCCTTTCCTAGAGCAATCGTCCTATAATTTCTCTGCCAGCTTCTGGCGCAACCAAGGATTTTTAATGAAGAAAACTTTACTCTTTCTCCTCGTAGGCACCGCAATGGCCGAAGACAATCTCACCATTTACAACAAGGACCTGGCCCTGGTCAGCGAGCAGCGCAGCCTGGATTTACAGGCCGGCACCAATAAAATCGACCTGGCCAACGTGGCCGCCCGCATCATTCCCCAGAGCGCCATTCTCAAATCCGCTGCGCCCTTCCAGCTGCTGGAGCAGAACTTCGATTACGACCTGTTGAACGGCCAGTCGCTGCTGGATAAGTACGTGGGCAAGGAAATTGAGGTGATTGCCAATGACGGCAAGCGGGAAAAGGCCACGGTGCTGGCCAATAACGGCAATAAGGCCGGCGGTGAGGGCGAAGGGCCCATTCTCAAATACGCCGACCGCATCGAAATCGGCCTGCCCCACCGGGCGCGCTTGGCCTTCCCCGGCGTGCCGGAAAATCTCCGCGATAAGCCGACTTTAAACGTGCAGCTGGCCAGTAAGGAAGCACAGAAGGCGGACGTGGAGCTTAACTATTTAACCCAGGGCATGGACTGGCGCGCCGACTACGTGGCCAATCTCGCCAAGGACGGCCAGTTGAGCATGGCCGGCTGGGTTACGCTGAATAACCAGAGCGGTAAAACCTTTGAACAGGCGCGGGTGCAGCTGGTGGCCGGTGAAGTCAATCGGGCGCCGGTGTTGGGATTTAATGGTGATCGCATGATGATGGCCCGTGCTCCCGTCGCAGCAATGGCCGAGACCGCCACCCCGGTAGAAGAAGTACTCGGCGATTATCACCTGTACACCCTGCCGAACCGCACCGACGTGCTGAATAACCAGAGCAAGCAGGTGGCACTGCTGTCCGTAGCCAATATTCCCGCGGAGAAAATCTACGAACTGCGCCATAACGCCGTCGATGACAATGAAGATGAATTCAAGCAGCAGGCGAAAACCTATCTGAAGTTCATCAATAAGGAAATGCCACTGCCGGCGGGCATCGTGCGCGTTTACCAGCAGGATAGCCAGGGCCAGAGCCAGTTCGTCGGCGAAGACCGCGTTAAGCACACGGCCACCGACGAGGAGGTGAAACTAACCCTGGGCGAAGCCTTCGACGTGCGCGGCGAGTACAAGCGTAAGGACTGGAAACGCTTGGATTCCGGCATCACTCGGAAGGAGCGTTTCCAGGTGGAAGAGGAAATTACCCTCTTTAACAGCCGCGAACAGCCGGTGCAGGTGTCAGTAATTGAGACCTTCAATGGCCAGTGGAAAATCCAGGAAGAAAGCGCCAAACACGAGAAGAAAGGTGCAACGGAAGCCCGTTGGCTTGTGGAAATCCCGGCCAAGGGTAAGACGGTGCTGACCTACAAGGCGGAATTAACCTATTAATTTTTTACGCATTGAAAATTAATAGGTTATTAGCGTGCTGAACTAAAATCAGGCACGTAAAAACGCCCCGGACGCAAAGGCAGCGCCCGGGGCGTTAATTTTTACTGCTTAAATCAAATAAGGAAATCTTGAGGGGTGGATAATGGGACTCGAACCCACGACCTCCGGAATCACAATCCAGCGTTCTAACCAACTGAACTATATCCACCATAGATGTTGCTTCAATGGCAAGTGGCGCACCCGACAGGGTTCGAACCTGTAACCTACGGCTTAGAAGGCCGTTGCTCTATCCAGTTGAGCTACGGGCACTTTAAAAGTGTGGTCGGAGTAGAGGGATTTGAACCCCCGACCCTTTGGTCCCAAACCAAATGCGCTACCAGGCTGCGCTATACTCCGCTTTCTGCATTGAAGCGGCCAATTATAGGGAGAAACCCAAAGCTAGT
The DNA here is from genome assembly GCA_963533935.1 of uncultured Cardiobacteriaceae bacterium. Taxonomy (GTDB): domain Bacteria; phylum Pseudomonadota; class Gammaproteobacteria; order Cardiobacteriales; family Cardiobacteriaceae; genus CAUSKK01. The sequence goes on along the minus strand of CAUSQL010000040.1, from coordinate 3,508 downwards.
CAAGGTTATTTTTTTGAATTAGTTCTTGCTCGGAAATGCGCCAAGGACCAATCTCCAGCTGGCAGCCCGCCGCCGTTGGCGTGAATTGCAGCGGCCCCGCCCGGCCCGGGCAAACCGCCACCGGATAAACAAAATTATCCGCCTGGGGCACCAGGGAATAGATGGCCGTCTCCGGATAGAAGGCCATGAGCCGCCCCAACTCCACCTGAGCGCCAGCTTTGGCGCTGGTCAAAATTAACGCCCGCGGCCGCGCCGCCCGCCGCCGTAGCTCCGGCAAATAGTGGCGGCCGAAATCCGCCGTAACGTTAATTAGATAGTAAGCGCCTTCATACTGAACGAGGGCGCTGGGCAGTTTACCCGGCCGCAGCCACAGTTCCCGCGTCGGTTGCCAGGCGCCAATCAGCGCAACGGCCAGCAACAGCAGCGCGAAGCGCTTTTTCTGGGGGAAGGAGGAAAACAGCAAAATAATCAGAAGACTGACCGCGGCACCGCTGGCCAGGCTCGGCTGAAACAGCGGTTCCACGGGGTGAATTTTCGTGCCCCAGAATTCGATGAAACCGAAGTAATAGCTGGCGAAAAAATCCGTTAAATGGGCGATAAATTTAAAGAAAACGCCCCAGATGGCGCCGTAGAGCAGCAGCGGCGTCCACAGCACCAGCACCAAATTAACGGGAATGGCCAGAGGATTTATGGTGCCAAAGAGGGCCCAGAGCAGCGGCGCCATGGCCAGGCTAATGAAGACCTGGAGCAGCAGGTACTGATTGATTGGGCCGAGATTTTTCAGCCACGGCCAAATGACCATGATGGCCAGCACCGCCGTGTAACTTAGCCAGGCCGCCGCACTGAATAAATCTTCGGGAAATAGCAGCAGTTGGGTGATGGCCGCTAGGGTTAAAGCCTGGCCGCCGCGGGCGATAATCGGATTCAGCCAGTGGCCGAGGAGAAAGAACATCAGCAGCCAGGCCCGCAGCACCGGCGCTTCCAGGCTGGTCAGCAGAGAATAAACGCCGCAGATTAATGTGCTGAACAGCAGGGCCAGCGTGCGCGGTTCCGGCCATAGGCCAAAGCGCTTTTTCAGAAAAACCGCCGGTAACAGCATTAATAGATAGGTCATGGTGGCGAAAATCACCAGATGGGAGCCGGAAATAGCGATGAGATGGGCGGTGCCCGTATTGCGCAGCGCCTGATTATCCCAATGGCTTAGCTGGCTCCGGTCCCCCAGCAGCAGCGCCCGCAGCCACCGTTGATTATTATTCTGAAAATTGGCGGCAATGCGATTCGCCACCCACTGGCGCAGTTGCAACAGCCACGGGCCGCTTGCTTCGCTTACCTCTGCAACGCTCTGCACCCGCCCCCAGCGGGAGTTGGCGCTGAATTTCAGCCGAAAGCGATAAATACGGCCCAACTCATAGGGGTGCCGGTGGTAATCGCTGGCCATGATTTCACTGCCGCCGGGCAGACAGTTGGAATCCAGCAGCTTTAGTTTAAATCGCTGGCCGACCGATTCATTTTTCTGGGGAAAATTCAAAAGATGGCCGCGACTGACACAGTCCAGAGCGGTCGCTGCCCGGGGAAAATGAGGCTGGGGCGGATTAAGAAAAATCCACCCCAGCAGAATTAATAGAAGATAGAAGAGCCGCAGCTTATTGATCCTGCTTGGCGCAGCCGTGGCTACAGCCACAGACCTTTTCCACGCCCACGGCGCCGAGGCCACCACAGCTACCCTTCAGCGGCGGTCGGCCAAACATTACGCCCACGGCCATGCCGGCCACGCAGCAGAGAAGTACTAAAAAAATAACGATAAAAGTGGCAAACATTTCATTTCTCCAATTTATAAAAATGACCGGTGATGGTTCGTCCAGCGGATTTACAAACAGAAGGGCGCTTTCCTTGTATGTTTATTTACCGATAATTACAAACATAGGGGCGCTTCAGCTGTATGTTTAAACACCATCAGGAACCAAATTTCTTAACGAACTCCGGACTGCGCCAGATGCGGAAATCCTTGTCCCCGTCGGCATAGATGAATAATACGGCTAAATTCTGCCCCGCGGCTAGGGTCTCGGCCCGCTCGTCGCCGGACACCATTAGGGCCGTGGCGTAACCGTCGGCACTCATGCAATCCTCAGCCACCACCGTAACCGACAGCAGCCGCGACTGGCGGGGCCGCCCCGTGTGCGGGTCAATGCTGTGCACCGCCCGCTGGCCGTCGTAGTCAATGTAATTGCGGTAATTGCCGGAGGTGGCCAGGGCGGTTTTGCCGCTCATCTCCAGCACCAGGGAACTGCTGCCGGCGCTGCCCACCACCGGCGTTTCAATGCCCAATTTCCAGGGAGCACCAAACTTGGTACCGCCGGCGCGCACTTCGCCGCCAATGTCCACCAGATAGTTTTTATGGCCGGCCGCCTCGATGGTTTCCGCCAGCGCATCAACGCCAAAGCCCTTAGCAATGGAGGACAGGTCAATGGCCGTCTGCGGATTATCCTTGCGCAGCCGTTGGCCCTCCAGGTGAATCTTCCCGTAGCCCACGGTGGCCAGGGCCGTCTGCAGCTGTTCCTCGCTGGGCTTATGGTCAGTCTTCTCGTAGCCAAAGCCCCAGAGATTGACCAACGGCATGACAGTGATGTCATAGAAGCCCTCGCTCTGGCTGCTAATTGCCTGGGCCCGTCCTACCACCTTGGCAAAATCGGCGGAAATGCGGAAGGGTTCACTGCTCTGCCATTGGTTAAAGCGGGAAATCTCCGAATCGGGAATATAGGTGCTCATGGACTGATTAACCTCGTCCAGCCGCTTCTCCACCGCCTGCCGCAACGCCTGCGCCTGGGATTCGCTCAGGGAGCTGGCAATCTTAATGTGCCAGTAGGTGCCCATGGTCTTACCTTCCAGGGCGCTGACCTCTTCCCGCTTGCCGCAGCCGAAAAGAAATGCCACCGTCAGTAACGGTGGCAGTAGCAGTTGCAGAATTCTTCTAGCCACCGAAGTTGTCCAGAAGAATGTTGTCGTCTTCCACGCCCAGGTCGTGGAGCATTTTTATCACCGACTGGGACATGATGGGCGGGCCGCACATGTAGAACTCGCAGTCCTCTGGCGCCGGGTGGTTCTTCAGATAATTCTCATAGACCACATTGTGAATAAAGCCGGTGTAGCCGGTCCAGTTGTCCTCGGGCAGGGCGTCGGACAGAGCAATATGCCAGGTGAAGTTCGGGAACTCTTTGGCCAGCTGGTCAAAGTCCTCCTGGTAGAAAATTTCCTTCTTCGAGCGGGCACCGTACCAGAAGCTGATCTTCCGCTTGGAATGCAGCCGCTTCAGCTGGTCAAAGATGTGCGAACGCATGGGCGCCATGCCCGCACCGCCACCAATGAAGACCATTTCCGCATCGGTGTCCTTGGCAAAGAATTCGCCGAAGGGGCCGGAGATGGTAACTTTGTCGCCCGGCTTCAACGACCAGATGTCGGAAGACATCTGGCCCGGGGGGGCGTCGGGCTGCTTCGGTGGCGGTGTGGCAAT
>CAUSQL010000039.1:0-13006 GCA_963533935.1 uncultured Cardiobacteriaceae bacterium | reverse complement strand
CCTTGGCGTTTAGGCCGGCATCCTTCAGGGCCTGGCGGCAGGGTTCCAGGGTGCGTTCCACCAGGTCTTCCACCAGCGCTTCCAGCTTGGCCCGGGACATCTTAATGTTCAGGTGCTTTGGCCCGGAGGCGTCGGCGGTGATGTAGGGCAGGTTAATCTCCGTCTGGGCGCTAGAGGAAAGCTCGATTTTTGCCTTTTCCGCCGCCTCTTTTAACCGTTGCAGGGCCAGGCTGTCCTTGGACAAATCAATGCCGCTGTCCTTCTTAAACTCGGCCACCAGGTAGTCGATGATGCGGGCGTCGAAGTCCTCACCGCCGAGGAAGGTGTCGCCGTTGGTGGCCATCACTTCAAATTGCTGTTCGCCGTCCAGGTCGATGGTCTCGATGATGGAAATATCGAAGGTGCCGCCGCCCAGGTCATAGACGGCAATCTTCGCGTCCTTGGCGCCCCGGTCCAGACCGTAGGCCAGGGCCGCCGCCGTGGGCTCGTTGATGATGCGGCGCACATTCAGGCCGGCGATTAGGCCCGCGTCCTTGGTGGCCTGGCGCTGGCTGTCGTTGAAGTAGGCGGGCACGGTGATGACCGCGTCAGTTACCTTCTCGCCCAGGTAGTCCTCGGCGGTTTTCTTCATCTTTTGCAGCACCTTGGCGGAAATTTCCGGTGGCGCCAGCTTCTTATCGCCCACCTGCACCCAGGCGTCGCCGTTGTCGGCCTTGACGATGTTGTAGGGCACTAAATTAATGTCCTTCTGCACCTCCTTCTCGTCGAAGCGGCGGCCGATGAGCCGTTTGATGGCGTAGAGGGTGTTCTTCGGATTGGTTACCGCCTGGCGCTTGGCCGGCTGACCCACCAACACTTCGCCGTCGTCGGCGTAGGCAATGATGGAGGGGGTGGTGCGGGCGCCTTCGGCGTTCTCAATGACCCGCGCCTTGTCGCCGTCCATGATGGCGACACAAGAGTTGGTGGTTCCCAAGTCGATTCCGATAATTTTTGACATAAATAACTCCTAAAAATTTTCTAAGTTCATTGGCGGTGTTACCGCTAGTTAAATTCATAAGTGGGGCAGCTTTAAACGCTTTCAAGGGAAATTTTTTCTCGGGTTAAACATACAGGGGAAGCGCCCGGCTGTATTTAAACCTTTGCTATCATGGCCGCAAATTAATTCTGGAGAACCCATGAAAGCCCTAGTCATCGGTGCCACCGGCGCCACCGGCGCCGCCCTGCTCCCCCTGTTGTTGAACAATCCCAAGCTGGAAGAGGTGCACTGCTACGGGCGCCGGCCCGGGCCGCTGGTGCACGAGAAACTGCACTGGCACCTGCTGGACTTCGAGCGGCCCGCCCCGCCGCAGCCGGTGGCCGGGCAGATTCTCTTTTCCTGCTTTGGCACCACCCGCAAGGACGCCGGCGGCAAGGCCGGCCAATGGCGGCTGGACTATGAATTCGTGCTGAATTTCGCCCGCGCGGCGCGGCCCCGGGTGGAACGCATGGTGCTGGTGTCCGCCGCCGGCGCCAACGGCAGTTCCCCCTTCTTCTACCCGCGGCTGAAGGGCCAGCTGGAGCAGGCCCTGGCCGGGCTGGAATTCCGCCAGCTGCTGATTTTTCGCCCGCCACTGCTGCTAAGGCCCGGCCAGGAGCGGAAGGGGGAAGTGGCGGCGGCGCGTCTCATCAAATTACTTAACAAAATGGCGCTGCTGAAAAACATGGCGCCACTGGCGGCCCCGCAGCTAGCCAAGGCCATGGTGCTGGCCACGGCCACCGAGGCGGCGCCGCTGAAAATCTATGAGCCGGCGGACATTCGCGCCCTGCTCGGCCGCTAGGGGAAGGTATGAACCAGGAAGTGCCGGAGAAAAAGCCCCTGCCCGAGGACCTTAGAACCGACGAGGAAAACCGCATTCTCAGCCTGTTCAACGAGCGGCCGGAGCCCCGGGAAAAGCCAATTACACCGCGGGAATGGTTCCGGGTCAGCTGCGCCGTGTTCGGGGTGCTGCTGCTGCTCAACGGCTTTGCCTTTCTGCACCTGGGCAATATGTATTTAAAGCTGTTCTCGCCGTTGCTGGTCTTTCTGCTGGTGCTGCTGCTGCCGCAGTACTCCGGCGGCCTGGGCTACCTTAATGGGGCCATCGTGGCCCTGTTCGCCCTGCTCTTCACCTACCCGACCATGTGGGATTTCCAGGAGGGGCCGCTGGTGCAGGACAGCCGCAGCTTCACCATTTATTCCGGCCGCCACCGCTACAATCCCAATAATTTGCCCTTTGCGGAAACGGAGATTTTCGTCGGCGAACTGGGCCATAAATTGCTGTTGCCCGGCCAAGTCTATGAAAAATTACAGGGCCACCCGCGGCCGCGGCGTTTGGCCATTCACTACTACCCGCGGGAACGGCTGGTTACGGATTTAAAGGTGCTGGAGGAATAATTTTTAGGAAGGTCTATGGAAAATTTCATCGTTAATGTGCTGTATATCGAAAAAATGTGGCTGTGCCGCTGCGACGCGCTGGGCCTAATTACCGAGGCGGACAGCTACGAAGAATTGCTGCGCCGCTGCCGGGTTTTAAGCCACCAGCTGCACAGCCTCAACGGCCACGGCGACGGCAGCTTTCAGCTCAGCTTCCGCCAGCTGCTGAAGCCGGTATTGCTGCGGCGGGTCAATATCATTCGCCACCGGGAACTAAGGGATATGCTGGCCCAGTACGCCAGCTTCGACCAGCGGGGGCCCATCTTCCATGAAATCTGGCGCGACGGCCGCGGCGGCTATTTCACTTTGCCAAACTCCTTTCAAATGGTGCAGACGGCGGAAGAAGCCATCATGCACGCCAAACAGCGGCTGGCGCCGGCGGCCGACGATTAACGGTGGGCCGGAGGCTAAGCCTTTGAATGGACTTAAAAAATAAACCTGGCCGCCTCTTCCCTTTTTCGCCAAAACCGGTAAGAATTAGGACAAATTTTTTTTAAGAAAAAATTTTCACACGAGGTAAAAAAACTATGTTTTTAAAAAAAATGCTGCTCGGTTGCGTCTTCGCCCTCCAGCTGCCCTTCGCTTCCCCGGCCTTCGCCAATGATGGAACTTCCTTCAGCCAGGCGGTGGTCATCGAAGCCAACGACACCATGAAGGGCATTCGCGCCGAAGACCGCTGGATTGAGGCCAATATGTCTGGTTACCAGAAGGTTGGTCAAAAACTAATTCAGAACGACCAGGGCACCTTCGACATCATCACCGTGCAAAATGACCAGGGCGAGGTGCGCGAAGTCTACTTTGATATCAGCAAATTCTTTGGTCTAAAAAATGGTGAACCACTATAAATAAAAGCACCAGTCCCTATTTAGCGAAGCCAGGCATTAGCCTGGCTTTTTCGTTGTTTGACCTAAAAGTCGCCCGTACCCGCCGTTTTACAAACGGACGGGCGCTTCCTATGTATGTTTAAAACGTTAAATAAACATACATAGGAAGCGCCTGTATGTTTGTAAAACCGGGAGGCGTGGGCAACCTTAGGTCAAGCCATCGGCCGCCCGCCGGTTATTGCTATAAATCCGGCCGTTGCTGGTGGAAGTCCGTCTGGCTCTGGTAGCGGTGGGCCAGATTCAGCAGCCGCGCCTCGCTCAGGTGCGGGCCAATCAGCTGCGCCCCCACCGGCAGACCGGCCAGCTGGCCGCAGGGGTGGCTCAGGGCCGGCAGCCCCGCCAGATTCACCGCCACCGTGTAGAGGTCGCCGAGGAACATTTCCACCGGGTTGGTCAGCTTGCTGCCCAGGGCGTAGGCGGCCGTCGGCGTGGTCGGCGACAGAATCACGTCCACTTCGCCAAAGACCCGCTTAAATTCGTTTAACACCTGGCGGCGGGCGCGGCGGGCCTGCTCGTAGTAGGCGTCGTAGTAGCCGGAGGATAGGGCGTAGGTGCCAATCATGATGCGCCGCTGCACCTCGGCGCCGAAGCCCTCGGAGCGGCTGCGCACGTAGAGTTCCTGCAAGTCCTGTACCGCGCTGGCCCGGTGGCCGTAGCGCACGCCGTCGAAGCGGGCCAGGTTGGAAGAGGCCTCGGCGCTGGCGATGATGTAGTAGGCGCCGATGGCGCAGTCCGTATTGAGGGAAACTTCGCGGATTTCCGCCCCCAGACTCTTATAAACCTCGGCCACCGCCATGATTAGGCCATGCATTTCTCCGTTCAAATCGGCGAAGTATTCCCGCGGCAGGCCGATTTTCACCCCCTGTAACGAATCATTTAGGGAACCATCAAATTTAAGGGGCGCCGCCGGGTTGCTGGTGCTATCCCGCGGGTCGTGGCCGGCCATGCCATTCAGCACCAGGGCACAGTCTGCGGCGGAGGGTGCCAGGGCGCCGGCCTGGTCGAGGCTGGAGGCGTAGGCAATCATGCCGTAGCGGGACAGGGTGCCATAGGTGGGCTTCAGGCCGGTGATGCCGCAGTAGGCGGCCGGCTGGCGAATGGAACCGCCGGTGTCCGAGCCGGTGGCGTAGGGCACAATGCCGGCGGCCACCGCCGCCGCACTACCGCCGGAGGAACCGCCGGGAATGTGGGTTAATTTGTGCGGATTTTTCACCGGGCCGAAGTGGGAATGCTCATTGGAGGAGCCCATGGCAAATTCGTCCATGGACAGCTTGCCCAGATTCACCGCGCCGGCCCGGTTTAACTGTTCAACGATGAAGGAGTCGTAGGGGGGAACGAAATTGGCCAGCATCTTGGACGCGCAGGTGGTGCGCAGGCCCTTGGTGCAGAAAATGTCCTTGTGGGCCATGGGAATGCCGTCCAGGGGACCGAGGCTTTCCCCCCGGCTGCGGCGGCTGTCGCTGGCCCTGGCCTGTTCCAGGGCGCCGGCTCGGTTTTCCGTGATGAAGGCGTTAATCTGCGGATTAATTTTGTCCAGCCGGTTGAGAAAATATTCCGTTAATTCAACGGCGGAAACTTCCTTTTTCGCTAATTTATCCGCCAGCTGCCGGAGGTCCAGGCGATTCATTCAATCACCTTCGGCACTTTAATAAAGGAGTTGGCAAAGTCCGGCGCGTTTTCCGCCAGGCTCGGCAGCATGTCCCGCGGCTGGGCCACGTCCGCCCGCAGCGGCTGGCTCAGCTCCAGCGGGTGGGACAGGGGCGCCAGGGCACGGATTTCCTCGCGGTTAATAGCCTCAAATAGGGGAAAAATGGCCGTTAGTTCCTTAAGCAGCTGCTGGCGGGCGGAAACATCAAATTCCAGGCGGGCCAACTCTGCCGTTTTCAAGATTATTTCTTCATTCATGGGGGAAAAATTTTTCGCAATAAAAATGAACCTAAAGTTATCATAAGGGCCTTTTATTTGCACGGCTGGCCGGCAGGAGGCCGCCGCCCAACGAGGTTTCAACTATATGGCATTAGACTTTTTTAACGGCATGTTTTCCGGTGATTTGTCCATTGATCAGGACACGGCCTGGGAACGGCCAACACCTTAATTTTTGTGCGCGATTTGGGCCTAGTCCTTGATGAACCGTCCGTGGTGGCCATATCCGAAGATAAGCAGGACGGGCGCAAGAAAATCGTCGCCTACGGCCAGCAGGCGAAACAAATGCTCGGCCGCACCCCGGAAAATCTCAATACCATTCGCCCCATGAAAGATGGGGTAATTGCCGACTTTAAAATCACCTCCATGATGCTCACCCACTTCATTAAACAGGCGCTGCAACGCACCAACGGTTTAAGCATCTTTCGCCCCCGACCACGCATTCTCGTTTGTGTGCCCTCGGGGGCGACGCCGGTGGAACGGCGGGCAATCCATGACGCGGCCCGGGGGGCCGGCGCCCGGGAGGTTTTCCTAATCCCCGAACCCATGTCCGCAGCCATCGGCGCCGGCATTCCCGTTCATGAGGCCTACGGTTCCATGGTGGTGGACATCGGCGGCGGCACCTCTGAAGTGGCGGTAATTTCTTTAAACGGTATTGTTTATTCCAATTCGGCCCGCATCGGCGGCGATAAGTTTGACGAGGCCATCATTGACTACGTGCGCCGTTCCTTTGGCATTTCCATCGGTCTGCCCACCGCCGAGCGCATTAAAAAGGAAATCGGCTGCGCCTATCCCAGCGAGGAAATCCGCGAGCTGGAAGTGCGGGGCATTAACCAGCAGGAGGGGGCGCCGCGCAGCTTCGTTATCAATTCCAACGAGGTGCTGGAAGCGCTCCAGGAACCGCTGGGTGGCATCGTCCGCGCCGTACTCATTGCCCTGGAAAATACGCCTCCGGAGCTGGCCGCCGACGTGGCCGAGCGGGGCATCGTACTCACCGGTGGCGGCGCCCTATTGCGGGACATTGATAAGTTGCTGATGGAGGAAACGCGGCTGAAGGTCATTGTGGCCGAAGACCCGCTCACCTGTGTGGCCCGCGGTGGCGGCCAGGTGTTAAAACTCCTTGACCAGCGCGGTGTGGCCTCCTTCCTAATGTCCTAATCAGCCATGATGAATGAACAGACGCAGCGGTCCCTGCGGGAGCGGCTGCGTCCTCTACTTTTCATGGCCTTCCTAAGCATTTTGCTGCTGCTGAGTCAAAAGAATCAGACTATTTATGCCATGCTGGAGCGGGGCCTCTACGATAATTTCTTCGCCCCCATGCGCACGATGATTTACGCCCCGTTACGAGCCTTGGAACGCTATTCTCAGGAGAGCCAACAACGGGGCAGTCTGGAGGAGCAGCTGCAGGAGCTGAAACAAATTAATACGAGCCTCCAGGCGCAAATGCTGAAAATGGCCCACCTGCGCGCCGAAAACAATCGTTTAAAAATTCTCATGGATTCCACGGCGGAGAAGACCGAGCCGGTGCTAATTGCGGAAATTCGCGATACGGCCATTGACGGCTATAGCGAGGTGGTAACTATCAACCGGGGCCAGCGCCAAGGCGTGTTCATGAATCAGGCGGTCATTGACTCATTTGGCCTGGTGGGTCAGGTAATTAAGGTATTTGGCGAAGAAGCCCAGGTCATGCTCATCAGCGACAGTCGCAGCCGGGTACCGGTCTACGTGGCCCGCACCCAACAGCGGGCGCTGGTGGCCGGCGGTGGCGATTACGGTAATTTACTGCTCACCGGCCTGCGGTTGGACAGCGACATTCAGCTGGGTGACATGCTCATCACCTCTGGCATGGGCGGTGTCTTTCCCCGCGGCTATCCGGTGGCCAAGGTGGTACAGGTGGAACGGGACCAGCGTTCCTCCTTTCTGCGGGTGCGGCTACAGCCTCTGGCCAAGCTGAATTCCATGCTGGAGGTGCTGCTGCTGGCCAACGCGCCGGAGGCGGAATTACTCATCAGCGGGCCGAATCGACCAACGGCTAGCCCTAACCCCACGGGAGTGCCCGATGGTTCATAGAACGGCGCTGTTCTGGCTATTTTTCAGCGCCTGGCTACTGATGCAGCTGCTGAACTACTATTTTTCCTGGTTTAGCCTGCCGGACATGCTCTTCATTACCGCCTGCACCATATTTTTTGAATTTCCCAAGCAAAGCCTATGGCGCTATCTGCTGCCGGTGAGTCTGCTGGCGGATTTAAGTGCGGCGACCCCGCTGGGCTTCCATAGCCTGCTGTACTGTCTGGATTTACTCATTCTGTTTAATTTCTTTGGCTACTGGCTGAACCTATCCACCGCCGGCCGCATGACCATGATTGTGTTAGCCAGCGGCTTTGTGCAATTCTGGCGCTGCCTACTGCTGTTCATTATTACCGGTACCCAGGCGCCCGGTGGCTGGTTTTGGGCCATACCCATGCAGTTTTTCATCTGGTCAATCATTTACAGCCTTATCCATCGCCTCATAAAGAAAGATGAACGCTAATCACCGGGGCGACCCCATCGTCCAGGACGAGCAGGGGGAAATCGACAATAAGCTGCACGTGTCCTTCGTCCGGCGCATTATTTTGGTCAGTTTGCTGGTGTTTTTTGGGCTGCTGGGCCTCTTCGGCCGCATGTTCTACCTGCAGATTTACCGCCACCGCTATTACAGCACCCGCAGCCAGAGCAACCGCATTCGCATTAAGGCCATCGTGCCCGAGCGCGGAACCATCTACGACCGCAAGGGGCGACCGGTTACGGAAAATATCCTGCGCCACCGGGTGGTCATTCAGCCCTTCCTGACGAAAAACGTTAAGGAGACCATCAAGGCCCTCCAGGAACATTTACCGCTGAGCCAGGAGGAAATCAGCGAATTTCTGCAGAACTACCGCAAGGTGCGCCGCTACGAGAACGCCATCATCAAGCAATCCATCACCGACGAGGAACGCTATGCCCTGGCGGTCAAGCTCTACCAGCTGCCGGGGGTAGAAATTGAAACCTTCTATGAGCGCTATTACCCCTATGGTGCCCTGCTCAGCCACATCATCGGCTACATCAACCGCATCAGCGATAAGGACCAGTTGGACGAAAACGCCTACCGGGGCCTGCAATTCATCGGCCGCATGGGCTTGGAAAAGCAATATGAGGAGCGGCTGCGCGGCACCACCGGCTATCAGCAGCTGGAAACGGACGTGAACGGCAATCTGGTGCGCATTCTTGAAGAGGTGCCGGCGGTGCGCGGCCAGGACATTTACCTGTCCATCGACGTGGATTTGCAGCGCTTCATGGATAAGACCCTGGGCAATTTCCGCGGCTCCTGTGTGGCCATCGACACGGAGAGTGGCCAGGTGCTGGCCATGGTTTCCAAGCCCTCCTTTGATGCCAACCTGTTCACCCGCGGCATACTGGCCAAGCAGTACAGGCGGCTGCTGGAGGACAAGGACAAGCCGCTGTATAACCGGGCCTTGAACGGCCGCTATCCGCCCGGCTCGGTCATTAAGCCGGTGATGGCCCTGGCCGGCTTCTACCATAAGATTTTTAACATCTACACCCCGGTGCACTGCGGCGGCTACTACACCATTCCCGACAGCGCCAGCAAGCGGCGCTTTCACTGCTGGAACCGCCGCGGCCACGGCACCCTGTCCCTGGACCGGGCCATCGCCCAGTCCTGCGACATCTACTTCTACACCCTCGGCTATAACCTGGGCATCGGCCGCATGGCCAGCTTCTGCAATCACTTCGGCCTGGGCCGGCAAACCGGAGTGGATTTGCCCGACGAAAGCCCCGGCATCATGCCGACCAAGGAATGGAAGGAGAAGCGCTTTAAGTCCGGCTGGTACCTGGGCGACACCATTAATGCCAGCATCGGCCAGGGCTTCGTAACCACCACGCCGCTGCAGCTGGCCTACATGACCGCGCTGCTGGCCCGGGACGGCCGTAAATTCACGCCGCGGCTGCTGACCCAGGTCTATGACCCGGCGACGAAGCGTTTCATTGATAATCTGCACGAGCGCGACCAGGGCCGGCTGGAGGTGTACCAGGCTGGGAATTTCCGCGCCGTGCGCCGGGCCATGGAACACGTGGTGCACGCCTCATACGGCACGGCCAAGGCCCTATCCCTGGGCCTGGGCTACCGCATGGCCGGCAAATCCGGCACCGTGCAGGTTATTTCCTTTAAAAACGACCAGCGGCCGGGCAAGCACCAGATTAAGAAGGAGCACCAGGACAACGCCATGTTCATTGCCTATGCGCCGGCGGACAAGCCGAAAATCGCCGTGTCGGTGGTGGTGGAACGGGGCGGCGGCGGCAGCTCCACCGCCGGCCCCATTGCCCGGCGCATTCTCGATTTCTACCTGCTGGGCAAGAGCACGGAGGAGGAAATAAGCGCCAAGGAGGACCACAGCCGATGAATCAGAAACCCTTTTTCGCCCGCATTGACTATCCGCTGCTGCTGGCGCTGCTGGCCCTGATGGTGGGCAGTCTGGTCATTTTGTATTCCAGCTCCGGCGGCATGGAAATTCCCCGGCAGCAGCTGCTGCGCTTCGGCTCGGGTTTTCTATTTTTCTTCCTGATGTTGCTCATTCCGCCGGAACAGCTGCGGAAACTTACGCCGGGCTTCTACGTGCTGACCTTAATTTTGCTGCTGCTGGTGGTGGTGGCCGGGTCGCGGGTGAACGGGGCCCAGCGCTGGCTGAACATTGGCATTGCGAAGATTCAGCCGTCGGAGCTGGCGAAAATCATTGTGCCGATGGCGGTGGCCTGGTACTCCACCATTCGCCACAGCCAGCTGAGCCTCTTCGACATCATCATTAATCTGTTGATTATCGGCCTGTCGGCGGGGCTGATTTTCATTGAACCGGACCTGGGTACCACGCTGCTGGTGGGCGCGTCCGGCTTTATCGCCCTGTTTCTCGCTGGCCTGCAATGGTGGCTAATTCTGCTGGCGGCCGGGGCCCTGGCCGTGGCGGCGCCGCTGTTCTGGCTCTACGGCATTAAGGAGTACCAGCGGGACCGCATCATTACCTTTTTAAATCCGGAGGCGGACCCCTGGGGCAACGGCTACCACATCATTCAGTCGCAGATTGCCATTGGCTCCGGCGGCTTCTACGGCAAGGGCTACCAGCAGGGCACCCAGTCCCAGTTGGAATTTCTGCCGGAAAGCAATACGGACTTTATTTTTTCCGTGCTGGGCGAGGAATTCGGCCTGCTGGGGGTGGCGGCGCTGTTGATTTGCTACGGCTTCATCATCTACCGCGGCCTGTACCTGGCGGCGCGACTTACCAGCCCCTTCGCGCGCATTGTGGTGGCGACCACCTTTCTAAGTTTCTTTGTGAATGTGTTCGTGAACATCGGCATGGTCAGCGGCCTGCTGCCGGTGGTGGGTCTGCCGCTGGCCCTCATCAGCTACGGCGGCAGTTCCATCATTTCGCTGCTGGTGGGCTTTGGCATCGCCTGCAATCTGGCTAGCGCCTACCGGGAAGTGCCGGAATCGGAACGCATGTATCTGTAAAAATCCCGATAAATACCTACAGCCTAAGCGCCCCGTTGTATGTAATTGGCCTTAAACATACAAGGGGGCGCTTTTCATGTATGTTTATTTAGCCTTTTAAACATACAGCCAAAGCGCCCGTCTGTTTGTAAATTAGATAATTGCCTGAACAACACAGTTGCGAAGAACCGCCCGTCTGTTTGTGAAAGATAGACACTTGAGCAACGTACTACCTGGCCGTTGGCAAACCGCCCTAATCATTAAGGCGTTAGAACGGTTACCACCGCAACAGCACCGGCTAAATTGCCAAGCGCATTAATTCAGCATTCCCACGCCACGCCACGTGCTTTTTTATCAGTGAAAGCGTCCACGGCGGCGCTCTACGTAATAATGAGCTAAATACAGACAGTATAAGCGCCCCACTGTATGTAATTAACCCTAAACATACAACAGGGCGCTTTCTATGTATGTTTATTTACCCTTTTAAACATACATAGAAAGCGCCCGTATGTCTGTAAAACTAGAGGGGCGCTTGAGCAGCGCAGTCGCAAATACCCCGTCCCCATTTAAATCAGCTGCAGTGGCCTCTTCCCAAAACCGGCAACACGAACAGTTCTAACCGAAGCGGGCCAGCCGGTAGGGGCTGAGGTCAAGGGCCGGAGTTTCACCGTGGTATAGCGCGCTGATGAGTTCGGCGGTGAGCGCCGCCTGGGTCAGGCCCAGGTGCTGGTGGCCGAAGGCAAGGAGCAGGCGGTCCCGGCGGTCAATGACCGGCAGGCTGTCCGCGGTAGTGGGACGGCAGCCCATCCATGGGGCGGCGTCGCGTTCGTCCAGCGGGCGGCGCAGCAGCTTATTGGCCAGCGGCAGCAGGTTGTGGGCGCGGGCCATATTAGCCGGAGCGCTAAGTCCGGCGTATTCAACGGTGCCCGCTAAGCGCAGACCCTGGTCCATCGGGGTCATGACGAAGCTGTGGTCAATGCTCGAGAGGGGACGGCGCAGGCGGCTGGGTTCGTGCGGCAGCATGAGGTGATAGCCGCGTTCGGTGTCGAGGGCGACTTTACCCACGCCGAGCTGTTGAATGAAGGGCTTACTGTAGGCGCCGGTGCAGAGGATAAGGGTGGCGCCGTGGTAGCTGTTGCCGGCGTCGTCGTGCAGGCGGTAGCCGTCTTCGGTGCGGCTGATGTGGCGAATGGAGCAGTGCTCGCGGATGTCGCCCCCGGCGGCGCGCAGGGCGTCCGCCAGCGTTCGGCCGATGGCGGCGAGGTCGCTGATGTGGGCAGATTCGGGGTAGTAGAGGCCGCCCTGCTGGTCTTCGGCCAGGGCCGGTTCATAGTCGGCCAGGGCAGCCCGTGGGACATGTTCGCAGGCCAGGCCCAGGGCCCGATTTTTGGCGGCCTGGTCGGCCAGGCCGGCGGCGGTTTTGGCGGAGCTGGCAACGTGCAAGATACCGTCCCGGTGGACGTATTGCTGGAGCGGGACGCGCGCGGCAAGCCGTTCCCAGGCGGCCACGCTATGGCGGTTAAGGCTGTACAGGGCGTGGTGAATGTGCCGGTAGCGCTTGGGGGTCATATTGGCAATCATGCGGCAGCCGAAGGGAATGAGGCGCGGCAGGTAACGCCAGTCAATGCGCAGAGGCCCGAGCGGGTTAAGCAGCATGGCGGGCAGGCGCGCGAGGGTGGCCAGGTTGGCGACGGGGTAGTTGTATTCGGCGGCCAGGTGACCGGCGTTACCGCTGGAGGCGCCACCGAGAATGGTGTTAGCGTCGAGGAGAACGGTAGCGACGCCGCGCTGTTGCAGGTTGTAGGCGATGGTGAGGCCGATGATGCCGCCGCCGAGGATAAGGGTGGGTTGGGTCATGGGGAGTCCATTATTTAAGTAGGTTGGGGCGTAATTATTCCACTGCCTAGTACAGTTCCAGGTCCAGTTCGCCTTTTTCCATGCGCCGCAGCTTGGCGAGGTTGTCCGCGCTGATGGGAATGCCCCGGGTGGCAGCGCTGGCCCGGGCGGCGTAGCGCCGTTGGGAGGGCAGGCGCGCGCCCTGCTCACGGATGGCGTCCAGCAGAGCCCGGCTATGGCTTTCGTAATCGCCGGCGCCAAAGGCAGTCGGGTCGATGGCGATGATAAGTTCGCCGTGCAGCGGGGCCAGGCCGCGGCCGCCGTCGGCTTCGCTGCTTTCGCTGCTGAGCAGGTCGCCTATCCAGACGGCGGCCAGCAGTTCAATCATGGTGGCAA
>CAUSQL010000038.1:0-13762 GCA_963533935.1 uncultured Cardiobacteriaceae bacterium | reverse complement strand
GGTCGGAGTAGTGGCCGACGATGGGCTGCACCAGCAGGCCGGCCAGCGGCGGCAGAATAAAGAACCAGCCGAGGCTGTGCGGGTCGGCGCCGAGGGTTTGGAAGATGCGGCTCATCTGCGAGCTCTGGAGGGTGAAGGCGGTCTGGACGCCGAGGAAGCCAAAGCTGATTAGCCAAATGGTGCTTTTGGCCAGGGCGGGCAGGCCCGAGCTGTGCGGAGCGGAATCACTCATAAAATCTCCTAATTTGACGGGAACAGTCTAGGACTATAGGGGCTTTCCCCGCCGCCTTTGATTGGGAAATCAAAGGCTTAGCCCGGCGATAATTTACGAATCTGAATTGAGGGCGCTTTTTCCGCCCCGGCCGCGGCCAGCTGACCAAATGGTAATGGGTTGGCGGCCGCTGAGCCGGATTTACAAACAGACGGGCGCTTCCCCTGTACGTAAAAACAGCGGTTTTTACAAACAGGTAAAGCGCCCGGTTGTTTGTAAATTTCCCTTAAAGCTAAGGGTTGCGCGATTAGGGATTAATTCCGGCCGGCCAGTGTTCGGCTTACGCCCCACGCGGCCGCCATTTTTACATGTGTGAGACCAGGGGCGAACATGTGTGAGACCAGGGTCGAACAAACAGACGGGCGCTTCCCCTGTATGTATTTAAGCCGTTAATTACATATAGAAGTAGCGCCCAGCCGTTTGTTAAACCCTAAGGCCTATTTCTTCTCCTGCAGGGCCTGGAATTCCGCCTTGGCTTTGGCCAGCTGTTCCTGGAAGGCCGGTTTGGTGTGCAGCGTCGCCACCACCGCGCTCGCTACCACCCGGGCCGCGTCCACGTCGCTCTGCCAGTGGTAGCCGCAGATGACCCGGCTCTGGCCCATCTGGAAGCCGCGCTCGAAGATTTCCTGCTGCCGCGCCGGATTGATTTCCGCCAGCACCAGCGCCGTGGCCCAGCCAATGGAGGTGTGGCCGGAAGGATAGGAACCGTTCTTCGATAGTTTTTCCTGGTCCTCCGGCCGGCAGGTGGCTTCATTGAAGAAGGCGAAGGGGCGAATGCGCATGTAGTGCTTCTTCGCGCCGCGGGTGGCCAGTTCGCCGGCGTCCTCGCGGAAATTGCGCACCAGCTTGTAGATTTCCGGCGTGTCCTGCGCGGTGATGGGGGTGCCGAAGGCCTCGGAGAAGGCCTGCGGCACGCCGTCGGCTTCCACGTGGGCGTCGTTGTAGGCCTGTTCGCCCCGCGGCGTGTTGCGCAGCAGCTTGCCCTGGTCGTACTGGGCCTTATCGTTGAGGAAGGCGACGCTGTCCGAGGCCGGTGGCGGCGGCAGCAGCTTCAGGCTGTCGGCCACCTGGTCGATGGTCATGTAGTAGAGTTCGGGCTTGGTGGTAACGTCGCCGTCTTCGGCCAAACCAATGAGGGGGAAGAGGCCGAGCAGGCCAGCTAGCAGATGTTTCTTCATGAATTTTCCTCATTAAAAACTTAAGAACGGGTGGCAAGCACCCACCGCCATTCTAATCCGCCGCGCCCTAAACCTTAAGGCCCCGGCCGTTGCCAATTAACCCCGATGGGGGAATGGGCCGGTCTACAATTTGGCCTTTTCCCAGGAGACTTCATGGATTTGCAACGGCTGTGGCGGGAGAATTCCCGTGAACTCATCAGCGTGGCCTTTTATCTGGTTCTATTCCTACTGCAATCCCATCTAAAAATAGATACCAGCACCCTGCTGCTGCTTAGCGCCACCTCCTTCTTTGCCCTCTTGCTAATTAATGGCAGCCGCTTCTACCCCATCGGCGGCCTGCTGCTGCCGCCGGGGCTGTTTCTCCTCCATTGGCTGAGCACCAAATGGTCAGGGGGCGAATTTAACCTCCTCCCGCTAACGGTGGCCCTGTTTTTCCTGCATCTGGCCATTGCTGGCCCCCGGGACGAGCGCGCCTTCGCCCGGCTGCTGTTCACCCGCCTGAATGCCATCGGCTGGGCCATCGGCTTCACGCTGGCGTCCTATGTGATTTTTGGCCCGCTGCTGCTAATAACGCTGGAAGAGCTCTTTAACCTGCTGACGGTGGACGGCGAACTGCTGATGACTTTCGTCATTGGCCTGCTGCTGCAGCTGGCTCTGCTGGCGCTGCTGCATTTCCGCCACTATGAAGTTGGTTCTGCCGGTAAGGTCTGCCGCTGGATTGGCGACCGGGCGCTAATCACCTACAGCCTCATCATTTACAGCTACATCGGCAAGATTCTGCTCCAGCAACGGCTGCCCGACAGCGAAGTGGCCCTGGTGCTGCTGCCTTACCTGGTCGGCGTACTCCACCTCCAGTGCTGGCACCGGGCGGCCAATGAGGAGGCCCGCACCCCCTTCGCCCGCCTGATGGCGGCCATTTACCGCCGGCTGAACTGGCTGAATCTGGCGCCGCTGGCGGTGCTGCTGCTGGCCATTCAGGTGCGGCTGGACAGCTACGGTTTAACGCCGCTGCGTATTCATTTGCTGGTTTTTGCCGGTCTGCTGACTCTGGCCAACGGGCTACTGCTATTGCCCACGAACCGGCGCCGGCGCTTTAACTCTTACCAATTAATAATCGGTTTACTGGCGGCCACGGTGCTGGTGGACGGCTATCTGATTCCCCATGACTATCTCAGCAATGCTAGCCAGCATCGGCGCCTGGAACGGCTGTTGAAGGAAAATGACCTGCTCCGCGCTGGCCAGGTAGATTGGGCGAAATTCGCAGAATTCCGCCGGAATGGCTCCGGAGCGGAAGCGCTGATGCAAATATCCGCCGCCCACAGCTATCTGGCCCAGCAGCAGGTGGGGTCAGACCCCTTCGGCCTTGGCTCCTACGCACCAAAGGCGCCGGCGCCGGTCAGCAAAAATCTAACCTTGCGCCTGACCAGCAATGCACCCCTAAGCCTGCCACCCGGCGGGCGGCTGCTGGTGGCAGGTTCCCGCCCCAACCTAAAATACGAGGACATTCGCACCGCTAACCCGGAGGCGGTGCTGCCCAGCCGCGACGACTGGCAACGGCACTTTGAGGAGCAACTAAAGAATGCCGGCCTGAACACCAGGGAACCGCTAGATTCGGAACAGCGGGAGCAACTGTCGCCGCGCCTGTTCCAGCTGGAATTCCAGGGGCAAATCTTCGTTACCAAAGACCTGGAGCTGCTTTTGGATAGGGAAAGGGGCTGGCAGGTTGATGTCTTCCATTACGACGCCTACATTTTTAACGTTGCCCCCAATTAATTCGGCCATTTACCGACGGACGGGCGGTTGTTCTTCGCTAGCACTCAGCCAGCAAAGCTGGTCGGCCTGAGCCTCACGCACCCATCGCTGACGCTCGGGCGCTTCTCCTGTATGTAATTAAAGCGCTAAATACATACAAGTAAAGCGCCCGTCCGTCGGTAAATGCGGCTAGCGGCGCAGGGAACCCAAATAGATGGCCGCCAGGGTCAGGGCCGCCCCCGCCCACTGTGCGCCGTTAATGCTCTTATCCAGCAGAAAATAATCAATGAATAGCGCCGCCACCGGCTCCATGAGCAGCAGCAGGCCGGTCAAATTCAGCGGCAGCTGCGGCACTGCATAGGTGATGGCGCCCCAGGCCACGCACTGCATCACCGCGCCGTAAATCAGCACCAGACCGATGTCCCGGGCCGTGGTCGGATAAAGGCTTTCCCAATTCAGCAGCAGAGCTGGCAGCACCAGCGTCAGTGCCCCGCCCAGGCTTAGCCACATCATCAGCGGGAACAGGGAGGTCTTTTCAATCTGCTGTGCCTTACGCACGGTCAGCATGGCCAGGGCCAGCAGCAGGCCGGAGATGGTGCCACTGATAATGCCCCAGCTGCCCTTAGGCTGGCCCAGCTCCGGACTGCTGATTAGGGCCACGCCGGCCAGGGCCAGGGCCAGACTGATGAGCTGGAGCGGCCGCAGCCGTTCGCCGTAGTAGAGGTAGCCGATGGCGGCGAGGAAGAAGATTTGCAGGCTGTTCAATAGCGTGGATATGCCCGGGCCGACGGCGTGAACGCTTTCGTGCCACAGGGATAAATCGACGGCGAGGAAAAGGCCGGAGAGCAGGGCGCAGCCGATGGCCCGCGGCGACTGCGGGAAGGGGTGGCGCAGGGCCTTCGCCAAGATCAAAAAGATTAGCGCCGCCACCGCCAGCCGCCAGAAGGCGATGGCGTAGGAACCGACGGGCACCACCTTAACGATAAGGCCGCCGAGGCCGAAGAGTACACAGCCGAAAATCAATAGCGGCGCGGCATGGGAACGTTTAGCCATAGAACCTCAAAAACAGTTATTGTGAATGAGTTAGCTGGGTCAGCGGCGCCTAATTACATACCAGTAAGAAACGCCGCGTCCTTTAGCTTGCAGAACCGCCCAACCGTTTGTAATGGGTTTATACAAACATACAGGCGCTTCCCCTGTATGTATTTATCGCTTATTTACATACATAGGAAGCGCCCGTCTGTCTGTAATTAGACCTTTTTATGGAGTCGTTCCTGGCGGCGCAGGGATTTTTCCAGCTCCGCCGCGCTGGGCAGCAGGGCCCGGTCGCCGGTTAAATCCAGCTGATGGGCGCGCTGGTAATAAGCCACCGTGGCCGCCGGGTCTTCGCTGTTCTGCAGGGCACTGACCATCAGCCAGAAGTTCGGCATCTGCGCCAGATAATCGGGGGCGTAGTGGCTGGGGCGCAGACCGTCGGCCAGGCTCGGCTCCAGCGCCAGCACTGCCATGAATTTATCTTCCAGCCCCTTGGGTTTATGGGCGCTAACCGGGGCCGCCGCCGGGGGCGCAAGCTCCGACCGGGGCATTGGCGGGCTGGCTGCCGGCGGGCCGCCTTGGCTATCCGGGGCCGGTTCCGGCAGGGCCTGCAAATCAAAGTGGCGCAGGCTGTCCTGCCACAGCAGAGAACGGTAGTGGCCGGCGCTGGCCGGGATTTTCTCCAGCCACTGGCGCAGCTGGCTCAGCAGCTGGCTCTTGTCCTCCACCGACCGCTGCGCGCCGCGGCCGTCGTCCAGCAGCTGCCACAGGAACCGCGACGGCGGCAGCCCCTTAATAAATAGCTGGCGCAGGGCGTCCAGGCCGTATTTCTCCAGAAAGCTGTCCGGGTCCTCCCCCGGCACCATGAAAACGAAGCGGGGATTCTTGCGGTCCTCGTGGTGGGTGAAGAGCACCTCCAGCGCCCGCGCCGCCGCCTTACGGCCGGCCTGGTCGCCGTCGAAGCAGAAGTAGAAACTGTCGCAGCGGCGCCGCAGCAGCTGCCAGTGGCCGTCGCCGAAGGCGGTGCCCAGGGCCGCCACCGCGTTTTTAATGCCGAACTGCCACATTTTCACCACGTCCATATAGCCCTCCACCACGATGAGGGCCTTGGGCCGCTGGGCCAGGGCGCTGTTTAAAGCGTAGAGCTCCAGCCGCTTGCTGAACCAGTTGCTTTCCGGCGAATTCAAATATTTGGCCCGCTGCTGCCCGTCCAGGGCGCGGCCGCCAAAGGCGATGACCTGGCCCTTCAGATTTCTGATGGGGAAAATCAGCCGGTGGCGGAACCAGTCGTAGATTTGCCCGTCCTCGCCCTGGCCGATGAGGCCGGTTTTCTTAAATAAATCAATGGGGAATTCACCCTGCAGCGTCTGCATGAGCCGGTTGCCGCGGGGGGCGTAGCCCAGTTGAAAATGGTTTACGGCGGCCGGATTTAGGCGGCGCTGGTGCAGGTAATGCTGCGCCTCCTGGCTATCCGTCAGCCAATGGTGAAAGAGCTCCGCCGCCCGCGCCAGCAGCTGTAGGCCCTGGTCATATTCGGCGGTCTGCTTCTTCGCCACGTAATCGCCCCCCTGCTCGTAGACCACCGGCATGCCGTTGTATTCCGCTAGCCGTTCCACCGCCTCGGGGAAGGTTAAATGGTCAAAATCCATAAGGAAATCAATGGCGTTGCCGTGCTTATCGCAGCCGAAGCACTTGAAGAAATTTTCCTTGACGGTAAAAGATGGGGTGCGTTCCTGGTGAAAGGGACAGCAGGCCCAGTGTTGATTGCCCTTCTTCTTAAGGGGCAGGCGGGAATGAATTAGCCCGACCAAATCGGTGCGGGCTAACAGTTCATCAATGAATGGGCGGGAAATGCTACTCACTGGAGCAGGCTGCGCAGATATTGGCCCACCTGGCCCATGTCCGCCCGTCCCTCCAGCTGGGGTTTCAGCAGGCCCATGAGCTTACCCATGGACGCGCTGCTTCTTTCCAGGCCGCTTTCGGCCACCACTTTATCGACCAGCGCCTGCATTTCTGCGGTGCTGAGCTGCTGGGGCAGAAAGCGCTGAATAATCTTAATCTCCGCCTCTTCCTGCTCGGCCAGCTCCGGCCGGTTGGCCTGGCGAAATTGCTGGGCCGAGTCCTGGCGCTGCTTCACCAGCCGCACCATTTCCCGAATGGCAATTTCATCGCTGATTTCTATGCGCTTGTCCACCTCGATTTGCTTAAAGGCGGCACTGACCATGCGCAGGGTTTGCAAGGTTAATTTGTCCTTGGCCACCATGGCCTCTTTGATGGCCTGATTAACCTTTTCGCGCAGGCTCATTAGTAATTACGCGTGAAACGATTGCGCTCTTTGCTCAGGCGGCGGGCGTTACGCTTAACGGCGGCGGCGGCCTTGCGTTTCCGCTCCTGGGTGGGCTTTTCGTAAAACTCCCGGCTGCGCACTTCGGCGATGATGCCGGCTTTTTCACAGGCGCGCTTGAAGCGGCGCAGGGCTACGTCAAAGGGTTCGTTGTCGCGTACTTTTACATTTGGCATATAAAGTTAAATCCTTAAATAAAAAAAGAAGCCGCCTATTTTAGGGCCAACGGCAGGCCAATGCAGAAAAATTAGGTCGTGCCCGGCCGTTTTATTAAAGAACGGGCGTTTGTTCCGGGCGGGGCACTTACGCCCATCGTTTACCAACGGACGGGAGGTTGTTCGGCTTGCGCCTCACGTGCCCGCCGTTTACCAACGGACGGGCGCTTCCCCTGTATGTATTTTAAGCCTTCAAATGGCCCAAAATTTCATCGACCACCTTCTTGGCATCGCCGAAGCACATCACCGTGTTCTCATTGAAAAACAGCGGATTCTGCACGCCCGCATAGCCGGTATTCATGGAGCGCTTGAACACCACCACTTCCTTGGCCTTCCACACCTCCAGCACCGGCATGCCGGCGATGGGGCTGTTGGGGTCAGTCTGCGCCGCCGGGTTCACCGTGTCGTTGGCGCCAATGACCAGCACCACGTCCGTGTCGCTGAAGTCGTCGTTGATTTCGTCCATTTCCAGCACGATGTCGTAGGGCACCTTGGCCTCCGCCAGCAGCACGTTCATGTGCCCCGGCAGCCGGCCGGCCACCGGGTGAATACCAAAGCGCACTTCCACGCCCTTGGCCCGCAGAATTTCCGTAATTTCCGCCACCGGATACTGGGCCTGGGCCACCGCCATGCCGTAGCCGGGGGTGATAATGACGCTAGAAGCGCCCTTCAGCAGTTCGGCCACGTCCGCCGGCTTAACTTCCCGGTATTCGCCCACTTCCTCGTCGCCCTTGGCCGCCGTACCGTCGGAGCCAAAGCCACCGGCGATAACGCTGATGAAGGAGCGGTTCATGGCCTTACACATGATGTAGGAGAGAATGGCACCGGAGGAGCCCACCAGCGCCCCGGTAACAATAAGCAGGTCGTTGGATAGCATGAAGCCGGCGGCGGCGGCGGCCCAACCGGAGTAGGAGTTCAGCATGGACACCACCACCGGCATGTCCGCGCCACCGATGGAGGCCACCAAATGCCAGCCGAAGACCAGCGCAATGGCGGTCATGAGCAGTAGGCAAATTAGCGGCGTGGCCGGCGATGAGCTGATGACTTCACCGGCGCCATTGGTAATGGTGCGGGTTTCTTCCACCAGCTGGCCATCGGCGAAGACCCGATGGACAATTTCCTGCTGAATGGAATTATCGCTGGCCAGGCTGGCCGGTTCCTGGGCCGCCGCCAGGAAGAAGGCCATGAGAATGGCGGAAACCACTAGAGCCAGCAGATTCAATTTGTGCTTGTGCGGCAGGGTCAGCGGCTTGGAACTGATAAAACCGTTCAATTTGCCGAAGGCGACGATGGAACCGGTAAAGGTTACGGCGCCGATGAAAATGCCCAGGAACACTTCCACCTGGTGAATGGTGGCCAGGGCCGGGTCGATGTCGCCCTCGTGGAAGAAGCTGTTGTAGCCCACCAGCACCGCAGCCAAACCCACGAAGCTGTGCAGCAGCGCAATCAATTCGGGCATTTCCGTCATTTCCACCCGCTTGGCCCGGTACACGCCGGCGGCGGCACCGGCCACGATGGCCACGCAAATCCAGACGAAGGCCCGAGTGCTCAGCGCCGGATGCAGCAGGGTGGTAATCAGGGCAATGGCCATGCCGATGATGCCGAAATAGCAGCCCTGCTTAGCCGTTTCCTGCTTGGACAGGCCGGCCAGGGAGAAGATAAAAAATAGCGCCGCCAGCAGATAGGCGGAATTTATTAAACCTAGATTCATAATTAACCCTTACGGAACATCTTCAACATACGGTTGGTAACGTAGAAGCCGCCAAAAATGTTAATGCTGGCCAGCAAGATGGCGATAAAGGCCAACAGACTCACCAGGAAGCCGGCCTGGCCGATTTGCAGCAGCGCCCCCACCACGATAATGCCGGAAATGGCGTTAGTTACGGACATCAGCGGCGTGTGCAGCGAGTGGCTCACGTTCCACACCACGTAGTAGCCGATGACGCAGGACAGCACGAAGACCACGAAATGGCGCAGGAAGGCCTCGGGGGCACTTAGGCCCACCGCCAGTATGGCCAGCGCTGCCACCGCCGCCGGCAGCAGTTTCTGCCAGGTGGGGGTGGGCGCCGGTTCGGCTTTCACGGGCGCCGGGGCCGCCGCCGCTGGAGCCGCGGACACCTGAATGGGTGGCGGTGGGAACATGATTTCCCCTTGATGGCAGACGGTCATATTGCGAATTATCACGTCGTCAAAGTTCAGCAGGATTTGCCCGTCCTTATTGGGGCAAAGCAGCTTGCTCAAATTCACCAGGTTCTGGGCGTAGAGCTGGGAGGACTGGCCGGCCAGCCGGTTCGCCATGTCCGTGTAGCCGATGATTTTCACGCCGTTATCGGTGATGAAGAGCTCGCCGGCCTTGGTCATTTCACAGTTGCCACCGGTGGCCGCCGCCAAATCCACGATTACGGAACCGGCCTTCATGGAAGCCACCATTTCCTTGGTAATCAGCTTCGGCGCCGGCTGGCCGGGAATGGCCGCCGTGGTGATGATGATGTCCACTTCCCGAGCCTGCTCAGCGAAGAGCTTCATTTCCGCCTCGATGAATTCCTTACTCATCACCTTGGCATAGCCGTCGCCGGAGCCGCCGCTCTCATTGGGGAAGTCCAATTTCAGGAATTGGCCGCCCATGGATTTAATCTGCTCGGCCACTTCCAAGCGGGTGTCGAAGGCCTTAACCACAGCGCCGAGGGACGAGGCGGTGCCGATGGCCGCCAGCCCCGCCACGCCGGCGCCGATGATGAGCACCTGGGCCGGGGGCACCTTGCCCGCCGCGGTAATCTGGCCGGTGAAGAAGCGGCCGAAGGCGTTGGCCGCCTCAATGACCGCCCGATAGCCGCTGATGTTGGCCATGGAAGACAGGGCGTCCATGGACTGGGCGCGGGAGATGCGCGGCACCATGTCCATGGCCAGCACGTTCACCTTTTTGGCGTTGAGCTTGTCCATGACCTCCTTGTTCTGGGCCGGATA
The DNA here is from genome assembly GCA_963533935.1 of uncultured Cardiobacteriaceae bacterium. Lineage (GTDB taxonomy): Bacteria > Pseudomonadota > Gammaproteobacteria > Cardiobacteriales > Cardiobacteriaceae > CAUSKK01. Next base: position 4,003 of record CAUSQL010000038.1, on the reverse strand, counting down.
GAAGAAGCTAACCAGCGTTTGCCCCTTCTTCAGCTTCTCGATTTCCTGGTCGTTGGGTGGATTAATTTTGTAGATAAGCTCGCTGGCCCAAATTTCTTCAGCCTTGGCTAACTTGGCCCCCGCCTCCTCATAGGCCCGGTCGGCGAAGCTGGCGCCCAGACCGGCACTCTTTTCCACCAGCACTTCAAAGCCCAGCTTCTTCAGCTGTACCACGGTATTGGGCGTGGCCGCCACCCGGTTTTCACCAGCGAGGCTTTCCTTAGGTATGGCAATAATCATAATTTCCCCAATTAAAACAATTCAGGCGCAGAGACGACTTTTAAATCCTTGTCGATTTCAAAGTGATAGGCCTTAGCAGTGGCCAGGTTTAAATCAAGGATTTTTTCGTCGGAGATATTCAATAGATATTTGATAAGGGCGCGCAGGCTATTGCCGTGGGCGGCGATGAGCACGTTTTTGCCGGCCTTAAGCTGCGGGGCGATGTCGCTGTCCCAGTAGGGCAAAACGCGGGCGATGGTATCCTTCAGGCTTTCTCCCACGGGCATTTCCGCCGCCGGTACGTCCCGATAGCGGCGCTCGTTGGCCGGATAGAACTCGCTGGATTTATCAACCTTGGGCGGTGGCACGTCGAAGCTGCGGCGCCAGATGTGCACCTGCTCGTCGCCGTATTTGGCGGCGGTTTCCTTCTTGTCTAAACCTTGCAGGGCGCCGTAGTGCCGTTCGTTGAGGCGCCAGGACTTATAGACGGGAATCCACAGCTGGTCGCTGTGTTCCAGCACCAGATTCAGGGTTTTATTGGCGCGCTTGAGGAAGGAGGTGAAGGCCACATCGAACTGCACGTTGGCGAGATTCTTGCCGGCAGCGGTGGCCTCCTCGATGCCCTTGGCACTAAGGTCCACATCGACCCAGCCGGTAAAGCGATTTTCCAGATTCCACTGACTTTCGCCGTGGCGGATTAGCACTAGTTTCATGGTTTTATCCTCGGAAGATTACGAGGTTTTAATTTTAGCAGATTGGCCTATTCAGCCCAATGAACAAAAAGATACAAACAACAGGGCGCTTTCCCTGTATGTAATTAAGGCTTTAAATACATACAGGGGAAGCGCCCGTCCGTTAGTGAGGAAGCGTGAGCGTTAGTGAACAACCTCCCGTCCGTCGGTATATTTACCACGGGCAAAAAAAATCCCACTGATGTGGGTAAAGACTAAAAAAGATAGAAAAAAGATGAGAAACGCCCGCTTGAAGGGATTCGAACCCCTGACCTTTGCCTCCGGAGGGCAACGCTCTATCCAGCTGAGCTACAAGCGGAGGCCGCCAAATTTACTGAATTACCGCCCTTTTGTCAATGTGCTACAGCCGCCGTCCCGGTTGCAAAGGCCGGCCCCGGCCCCATAATGTTCAACCTTTTCGGCGTTATTTTTAAGGAGTGAGCATGGCAATGGGTTGGCGGCGGACGCGGGTATTTTTTAGCGGAATTTTACTGCTGCTGGCCAGCTGCGGCTTTCACCTCAAAGGGCAGCGGGATTTGGCCCATATCGGGGCGGTGCAGCTGCACAGCGACAGCGAGGAGCTGGCCGCCGTCCTTCAGAAAAAATTGGCGAAAAGCGGCGTCCAGGTCAGCGCCAGCGCGCCCATCACGTTGAAAATCACCAATTTCAAGCGGCGCCGGCACCAGGCGGCCATCGGCCGGGTGGGCCAGAGCAAGGAGCTGGAATTCTTCGATAATTTCCAATTGACAGTCAGTAAAAACGGCAGGGAATTCCATACGGAGCTGGCTAGCCACGCCTATTTACAATACGAAGCTTCCCAGTATCTGGGTAGCATTGCCGAGGAAAAGCTGGTGGAACAGCAGCTCTACCAGCAGGACGGCGACCGGGTGCTGCGCTATCTGGCGGCGGTCTGTAAATGAACGCACTAACGCTGATTTACGGCGAGGAACCCCTACTTAATCTGGAGGCCCTCGACCAGTGCCGCCGCCAGGCCACGGCCGAAGGCTTCAGCGAGCGGCTGCGCTTCTACAGCGATGAGCTGGACTGGAGCCAGGTGGCCCTGGCCCTAGACAATCAGGGCATGTTCGCCAGCCGCCGGCTGGTAGAAATTCACTTTAACGAGGAGAAGAAGCTGGACGCGGCCAGCCAGAACTTTCTCAAGGCCTACCGGCCGGCGCCGGACTGCTGGCTGCTGCTGTTCGCCCCCAATCTGGAAAAGCCGGAGCAGAGCGCCTGGTTTAAGGCCATTAAAGAGCGCTGCCAGGTGCTCAGCCATAAAAAGGTCTACGGCCGGGAATTCCAGAACCAGCTGCGCGCCCGGGTGCGGCAGCTGAATTTAAACTTCAGCGGCGAGGCCCTGGCCCTGCTCCAGGCCAGCTACGAAAACAATTTGCTCGCCCTGCACCAGCTGCTGCAGCAGCTGGCCATCTTTAATTTTGACCACATCGACGCAGCCAAGCTGCGGGAATTCCTCCACGGCAGCAGCCAGTACCAGATATTCACCCTCACCGATGCGCTGCTAAATTGCCAGTGGCGCACGGCCTACCAGCTGGCCGCCCGCCTGGGCCAGAGCCTCAGCGACAGCGAATTGGTAAAAACCCAATTAACTTTAACGGCGCTAATTGGCAAAGACATGAATTTACTATTGGCGCTCCATTCATTAAAAACGCCGGAGGAATTAGCGGATTTATTTCGCCGCCACCATATTCCCAACTTTAAGCAAAACATTTATCACCAGGCGAAAAGTAATTACACCGTGGGCCAATTGGAAAATATGCTGCGCTTAGTGGCAGAATTAGACAGAATTAATAAGGGTGGCCAGGCGGGCGATTTTTGGCTGCGATTAAAAGGATTTCTATTGGAGCGCTGTAGATAATGGATTTGCAACCAAAAACGGCCTATGCCGGCTTTATTAAAAGCTGGCACGATAAAAACGGCTTTGGTTTTATACAAATTGACGGGCAACGGGAGGTGATTTTCTTCCACATCACGGCCTTTGCCTATGAGCATTTCCGGCCACAGCTGGGCCAGCGGGTGGTCTGTCTGGTGCAATGGAACGAACGGAAAAAGGCCTGGAACGCCACGCGGGTGCTGCTGGAAGAGCACCAGGACTCCCTTCACCGGGAGGGGGTTTACGACTTCGACAATGTTTACGAGGGCGTGTTTGGCATTATCCTTTTCAGCACCCTGATTCTGAGCTACTACGTCATACTTTCCTGGGTGCTCTGGCCCCTGGCCCTATCGAGTATCATCATCAGCGGCGCCGCCTTCCATCTCTACCGCAAGGACAAGTGGAATGCGCTCAGCCGTAAAAAATTCCGTATCCCCGAGGGGGATTTATTTTTAGTTTCCATGCTGGGCGGTTGGCCCGGGGCAATAATCGCGCGCCATTTCTATCGCCATAAGATTAGTAAAAGTCGCTTTACCATTTTCTTTTGGGCCTGCATGGTAATTAACACGGTAATTTTTTATTACTTAATTAACTACAAAATCTTTAGGAATTAATATGCAAACATTACGGGAATTGGTGGAATCTACTTTGGCTGAATTAAAGGGCGAAGATATTCAAACTATTGATTTAGCCGGCAAGGCCGACTATGCCGACCATTTAATTATTGCCAGCGGCACCTCCGACCGCCATCTGCACGCCCTGGCCGATAGGGTTTACCAGGTGGCCAAGGACAATGGCTATCCGGTGCTGGGCCTTGAGGGCGAGGACAGCCGCGACTGGGTGCTGGTGGATTTGGCTTCCATCATCGTGCACATCATGCGGCCGGAGACCCGCGCCCTCTACGCCCTGGAAAAGCTGTGGTCCGTCAAGCCCCGTGCTGATTAATCTGATTGCCCTGGGCGCGAAAATGCCCGCCTGGGTGAACGAGGGTTTCCGCGACTACCAGCAGCGGCTGCGCGGCGACCTGACCATGCGGTTACACGAAATCCCCCTGCGGCGGCGCCTCGACCCGGGCCAGCTGCGCAGCGCCCAGGAGTGGGAAAGTCGGGAAATCCTCCAGCGG
>CAUSQL010000037.1:0-14166 GCA_963533935.1 uncultured Cardiobacteriaceae bacterium | reverse complement strand
TCTGGTGAAGGTGAAGCCGGACCGCCAGACCATGCTGGTTTACGGCGAACGGAAACCGCTGCAAAGCTGCATGGTGCTGGAGGCGGACATTCTGCACGACCGCCGCAAACTCTATGAATGGGTGCTGGAACCGCTCTACAGCGTGGCCGGCCGGCTGGGTCAATAAGTTGCCGGATTAAACAAACAGGGGGAGCGCCCGTCTGTTTGTAAATGGCTTGAAATGGAGCTTTACAAACGGAGGGGCGCTTATGATGTATGTATTTAGAGCGTTAATTACATACATCATAAGCGCCCCTCCGTCGGTAAATTAATCATGGGCCTTATAAATTGATACGGGTCAGCCAGTTTACAAACAGAGGGGCGCTTCTACTGTCTGTAAATAACCTTTACAAACGGTAGAAGCGCCCCCCGGTAGGTTTTTTACTAGGAATGCACCGAATCCAGAATGACCGGCTGGTCCGGCGGGGTATCCTCGCCCAGGCTGATGGACTGCAGATAGTCCTGCGCCGCCCGCTGCCACTCATCTTCCGATTCCGCATGAATGGTAACCAGCGGCGTGTCCTTATCCACATAGGCGCCTACCGGCTGAATGTGGTTGAAGCCCACCGCGTGATTAATCTCGTCCTCCCGGTTGCGGCGGCCGCCGCCCAGCCGCACCACCGCCTGGCCAATGGCCCGGGTGTCCATGCTCTGAATTATGCCCTCCCGGTCGCTGAACAGCGGCTTAACCACCGAGGCGCGGCGCAGATGCAGCTTGTAGGTACCGCAGAAATTATCCGGGCCGCCCTGGGCAATGACCATGTGGTCGAAGCGTTCCCGCGCCTTGCCGCTGTCCACCGCTTCCCGCAGCTTCTGGCGGGCGCTGTCCCGGTTGTCAGCCAGGTTCGCATTGACCAGCACCTCGGCACCGAGGGCGTAGATGACTTCGGTTAGCCGCCCATTCACCTTCTCGCCGCGCAGGAATTTCACCGCCTCGGCCACTTCCAAGGCGTTGCCGGCGCTGGAGGCCAGCACCTGGCTCATGTCCGTCAGCAGGGTGCTGGTGGGGCACTGGGCCTGGTTGGCAATGGCGACGATGGCAGTGGCCAACACCTTGGCCCGGGCCAGGTTTTCCATGAAAGCGCCGCTGCCCACCTTCACGTCCACGATGAGGCTGGTCAGGCCCTCCGCCAGCTTCTTGGAAAGTATGGAAGAAGCGATGAGAGGAATGCTGTCCATGGTGGCGGTAACGTCGCGAATGGCGTAAATGCGCCGGTCCGCAGGGGCGAAGTTGGCGGTTTGGCCAATGATGGCGCAGCCCACGTTCTTCACCATGTGCTTGAGTTCGTCCACCTCGGGGAAAATCTTAAAGCCGGGAATGGACTCCAATTTGTCCAGGGTGCCGCCGGTGTGGCCGAGGCCGCGGCCGGCAATCATGGGCACGTAGGCACCGCAGGCGGCCAGCAGCGGTGCCAGCACCAGCGATACCAAATCGCCGACGCCGCCGGTGGAATGCTTATCCACGATGGGGGCGCCGTCGAGAATGCCCTTCCAGTCCAGCCGCGCGCCGGAATTGGCCATGGCCAGGGTTAGGGCGGTGCGCTCGTCCAAATTCATATCGTTGAAGAATATGGCCATGGCCAGCGCCGCAATTTGACCATCGCTAATGCTGTCGTGGCTTACGCCCTGGACGAAATGTTGAATTTCCTCCCGGGTGAGACTTTGACCGTCGCGCTTTTTTTTAATAATTTCCTGTGGTAGCAATGACATGTTCACTTCCTTAAAAATTTGCGCCCCGGGTTAGGGGAGATGGTTTTTCCATGAATTTTCACGTTACAAAAGAAGCCCTCAGTATAGCAAAGAGCCCCGAAAGACGGCCACGGCGGGCCCGGTCAGGGTCAGATTCGCCGGATTCGTCCAGTCGATGGTCAGCTCCCCGCCGGCCAGCTGCACCGCCACTTTCCCATTTAACAGTCCCCAGTTGATGCCGCAGGCCACCGCCGCGCAGGCGCCGGTGCCGCAGGCCTGGGTTTCGCCGGCGCCGCGCTCGTAGACCCGCAGTTTCACCGCGTCCCGACTCACTATTTCCATAAAGCCCACATTGACGCTGGCGGGAAAGTGCGCCCGGTCCGCCTGCAGCTGCGGCCCCAGCCGGCTCACCGGCGCCTCAGCCACGCTGGGCACCACACAGACCGCGTGGGGGTTGCCCATGTCCACCTGGCCGAAGCGCTGGCCGTGCAGCGTTAAATCCGGCAACAGCCGCGGCTCGCCCATGTCCACCCGGTAGAGCTGCTGGCCCGCCGCGTCGCTGCCCGCGTAGTCAATGTGAATGAGGCCGCGCTTCACCCGCACCCGCACCGGCCGGACGAAATCGAAAATTTTGTTATCCTGCAAATACTTAGCGAAGCAGCGCGCGCCGTTGCCGCAGTGCTCCACCTCGCCGCCGTCGCCGTTGAAGATGCGATAAGTGAAATCGTGGTCGGGGCCGCTGGCCGCTTCCACAATCAGCAGCTGGTCGAAGCCGATGCCGCGGTGCCGGTCGGCCAGGGCTTGAATTTGCTGGCGGCTCCAGTTAAAGGGTTCCCGGCGGCAATCGAGGACGATGAAGTCGTTGGCCAGGCCGTGCATTTTCGTGAATTCCATTGATAATCCTGCAAAACTTCCATTCTATAGAACCATGAGTAAATCCTTTGACCTGCGCGCCTACCTGCTGGCCTTCGGCTTCTTCTACGGCCTGAAATCCCTAGCTCTACTGCACCTGCGCTATTACTTCCTCGCCCTCGGCGGCCTGTTCCTTGCCCTGGCCTTGACCGGCAGCGCCAAGCGCCAGGACTTCGTGCAGCAGCTGCGGCGCACCTTTGCCATGCTCCTGCCCCTAATGGTCGGCGACCTGCTCTGGGACGGCCGGCAGCTGAATCTATTTGTGCTAATCGCCGCCGGGCTAATGCTGGCCAGCCACTTTATGGCGGTGGGCAAGCGGTCCCTGGCCGATAAAATCACCGACCTGGTGTGGGAGGCCTTGAACTACGGCCTGGTGGCCGCGTCGCTGCTGGTGCTGTTGTCGCCGGTGATTAAATTGAGCTTCGCCCGCGAACTCTTTAACCAGAAGCACATCTACCTGCTGGCCTACGTCTACCTGGGCTTCCTCGGCCAGCTGGCCGGCGGCCGCTTCTTCCGCCTCTTTAACTTTCTGGCCATCTACCCGCTGCTGCTCATCGGCTTCGACTACGGCAATTACTACGACCAGGGCCTGGCCCTCAGCGAGCTGCAACAGTTCATTCTCCTGTTCTACGGCCTGGCGCTGCTGATTAACGGCCTGCTGCTCTTTAAATACTTCATTTCCTACCGGACCATCTTCCTGCTGCTGGCCCTGGCCATCTTCGTTAGCCCGCTGTTCTTTAATCTGGAACACCTGGACGATGAAATGCGCCGCAGCAGCTTCGTCTTCAATGGGCTGGCGAAGCCCTTCACCATGCGGCTGAGCAGTAACTACGAGCTGATTTTCCAGCCCCAGGGCCAGGGGGAGCGGGAATTCATCGAGGCGAACCTGACGCTGATTCTCTACCGGGAGGGGGTGGTGCCGGACCAGCCGCTGGATGCGGCCCAGCAGGAGGCGCTGCGGGAGAAGCTGCTGGCCCAGGCCATCGGCTCGCGCATGTTCCTATTCCAGAAATTGCAGCTGCTGTGGGACGAACGTAAGGGCTACCGGCTCGGTACTTACCAGCTGGCGGCCATACTGGAGAAGAAATTCATTGCCCCCAGCGACGGGGCGGAGGCGCCGGCGACCGGCGATGAGGAGGTAATTTCCGAGGACTAACGGGGGCGGGGCGGTTCTTTATCCACTACCCCGTTATTTACAAACGGACGGGCGGTTCTTCGCTCCTTCGGAGCTCAGGCCTTCGGCTTTCCCTGTATGTATTTAAAGCCCTAAATACATACATATAAAGCGCCCGTACGTCGGTAAATGGGCGTAAACATACAACCGGGCGCTTATACCGTATGTTTTTTCGCCACAAAAAAGCCGCCCGCAGGCGGCTAGTGCCCGTTGGCGGCCTTAGCGAGACCGCCGCCAACTAGGCGGCGTGGTTATCCACCACGAAACGGAAGCCCCCGAAGAGGAAAGCCAAATAGTGCGCGGCGACCAGCAGACCCAGGCTAACCACGATGGCCAGCAGCTTAAAGAAGCCGCCGCTGAAGGTCAGAATCATCGCCACCAGCAGAATCACCGTCGCCGCCGTGGCCACGACGAATTGCAAATCCATCGCCACCTTGTAGGCTTCGCCGCACTTGGGGCAGCGGTGGCTGGGCACCAGATGATTTTTATGGGTCAGGAAATTCAGATAAACGTTCGCGCCACAGTGGGGGCATTTCACATTTTCTGCCGCTTCTTTTAAATCACTCATATTAATTCTCCAGATGATTTCTTGAGTTTGCCTGTGTAAAAGCACTGGTAATAATTCAATAAGCTTGCCAACGGGCGCCCGGCGGCAATTCTAATCGGCGGGCGGTTAAAAGGTAAATAACATACAGTCGGGCGCTTCCCCTGTATGTTTTTATGGCGACCACATGGCGGCAAATCCACTGCTAGAATTTTGCCCTTTTACCAGGATTTCCCATGAGCGAACTCTCCCCCCACTACGACCCCCAGGCCATCGAAGGGCACTGCTACCAGCTCTGGCAGGAGCACAACTACTTCCAGCCCCGCGGCGCCGGCCCCAGCTACAGCATCATGATTCCCCCGCCCAACGTTACCGGCACCCTGCACATGGGCCACGCCTTCCAGGACACGCTCATGGACACCCTAATCCGCTATCACCGCATGCTCGGCGACGACACCCTCTGGCAGGTGGGCAGCGACCACGCCGGCATCGCCACGCAGATGGTGGTGGAACGGCAGCTGAATGCCAAGGGTGAAAGCCGCCACGACCTGGGCCGGGAGCAATTCCTCGAACGGGTCTGGCGGTGGAAGGAGGAGAGCGGCGGGCACATCATGGGCCAGCTGCGGCGGCTCGGCGCGTCGGTGGACTGGAGCCGGGAACGCTTCACCATGGACCCGGGCATGTCGGCGGCGGTGCGCAAGCTCTTTGTGCAGCTCTACGAGGACGGGCTCATCTACCGCGGCCAGCGGCTGGTGAACGGGGACCCGGTGCTGAAGACCGCCATTTCCGATTTGGAGGTGGAGAACCGGGAGGAAAGCGGCTTCATGTACCACGTGCGTTACCCCTTCGTCGCCGGCCAGGGGCTGGACGGCCAGTTCATGCACATTGCCACCACACGGCCGGAAACCATACTTGCCGACGGCGCCCTGGCCGTGCACCCGAGCGATGAGCGCTACCGCCATCTGCTCGGCAAAATGGTGCACGTGCCGCTGACCGAGCGCACCATTCCCATCATCGCCGACGACTATGTGGAAATGGACTTCGGCACCGGCTGCGTGAAAATTACCCCGGCCCACGACTTCAACGACTACGCCGTCGGCCAGCGCCACGTCATGGAGGTGATTAATCTGATGAACCCGGACGCCACCATGAACGACAACGCCCCCGCCGCCTACCGGGGCCTGGACCGCTGGGTGGCGCGGGAGAAAATCGTCGCCGACCTGGACAGCGCCGGCCTGCTGGAAAAAATCGAACCGCACACGCTGAAGCGGCCCTACGGCGACCGCAGCGGTGCGGTCATTGAGCCCTATCTGACCGACCAGTGGTTCGTGGATTTAAGCAGCGAACGGGGCCAGGAAAAATTAACCCGGCCGGCCATCAATGCGGTGCGTTCCGGCGCCGTGAAGTTCGTGCCGAAGAACTGGGAAAACACCTACTTCCAGTGGCTGGAAAATATCCAGGACTGGTGCATTTCCCGCCAGCTGTGGTGGGGCCACCGGGTGCCGGCCTGGTACGACGATGGCGGCAAAATCTACGTGGCCGAAGACGAGGCGGCCCTGCGCGCCAAGTACCAGCTGCCGGAAAATCACGGCCTGCGCCAGGACGAGGACGTGCTCGACACCTGGTTTTCCTCGGCGCTGTGGTGCTTCGCCACCCAGGGCTGGCCGGAAAAAACCTTGGATTTAGCCCGCTATTACCCCTCCAGCGTGCTGGTTACCGGCTTCGACATCATCTTCTTCTGGGTCGCCCGCATGATTCTCATGAGCCTCTACGTGATGCAAGAGGTGCCCTTCCGCGAAGTCTACGTGCACGGCCTGGTGCGCGACAGCGAGGGCCAGAAAATGTCCAAGTCCAAGGGCAATGTGCTCGACCCGCTGGACATCATCGACGGCATTGATTTGGAAAGTCTGGTGAAGAAGCGCACCAGCGGCCTGATGCAGCCGCAGAAGGCGCCGCAGATTGAAAAACAGACGCGGCGGGAATTCCCCGACGGCATTAAGGCCCACGGCACCGACGCCCTGCGCTTCACCTTCGCCGCCCTGGCCACCCAGGGCCGCGACGTGGTTTTCGACCTGCAGCGGCTGGAGGGCTACCGCAATTTCTGCAATAAATTGTGGAACGCCGCCCGCTTCGTGCTGCTGCAGACCGCCGGCCAGGAAATCCAGGCCGCCGCCGCTACCCAAAAGAACGTCTACGACCGCTGGATTTACAGCCGCCTGAGCCACACCATCGCCGAGGTGCGCGCGGCCCTGGACGCCTACCGCTTTGACTTCGCCGCCACCCGCCTCTACGAATTCATCTGGAACGAGTACTGTGATTGGTACCTGGAGCTGACCAAGCCCATACTTTCTAAGAATAATCCGGACGGCGCGGCCAAGGCTTTAACCCGCCACACGCTGCTGGACGTGCTGGAGCAGACCCTGCGGCTGGCCCACCCGCTCATGCCCTTCATCACCGAGGAAATCTGGCAGAAGCTGCGGGAACCCTTACAGCTCGACGGCGACAGCCTGATGGTTAGCCCCTACCCGGTGGGCGACTTCCGGGACGAGGCGGCCACGGCCCAGGTGGAATGGCTACAGCAGGTGTTGCTGAACCTGCGCCAGCTGCGCGGCGAGATGAACATTAGCCCGGGTAAGCCGCTGACCCTGCTGCTGAAGGATTTCCACGACGACGCCCTACTGGCCAGCCAGCGCCAGGCGCTGCTGAGCCTGGGCAAGTTGGAACGCCTGGAATTGCTGCACGGGCCGGAGCCGGAGGCGGCGGCCTTTATGGTGAATGGGGCGAAATTCCTAGTGCCGCTGGCCGGCCTCATCGACAAGCAGGCGGAGCTGGAGCGGCTGACGCGGGAAATTGAGAAGCGCCGGCAGAACATCGCCAAGCTGCAGGGCCAGCTGGCCAATGAAAAATTCATGGCCAAGGCGCCGGCGGCGCTGATTAGCCAACACCGGAACACCCTGGCCCAGGACGAGCAGGTGCTGGCGACGCTGGAGCAGCAGCGGGAGAAAATCGCACGGCTCTAGTCTTTAATTTACAAACGGACGGGCGCTTTAGCTGTCTGTAAATGGGGTAATTACCGACGGACGGGCGCTTCCCCTGTATGTATTTAAAGCCCTAAATACATACAATGAGAGCGCCCGTCTGTTTGTATATGGTTCTTAAAGAGCTAAGGGCTGGTCAGCGAGAAGAATTTAGGTGGCTTAACGTTCCGTGTGGTTAAGCGCAGCACCGAGCTGCCGACGACTAGAGGGTAAAGACTGTGTACATGCGGAACGGCATTCAATAATTAATAGCCAGATACAAACGGACGGGCGGTTCTTCGACCTGACGGTCTCAGCGCTCCGCTGTTCTTCGACCTGACGGTCTCAGGCGCCCACCGTTTTACAGAAGTGAGACCTTCAGGTCAAACAAACAGACGGGCGCTTATGGTGTATGTATTTAAAGCCCTAAATACATACACCATAAGCGCCCGTCCGTCGGTAAAACCGGCCTAAATGGTCTGGCTGTGCTTAATCTTCACGAATTTATGGTGGTCGGCCTGCTCCTCGTAGTCCGAGCGGAAGCCCTGCAGCACCACCTCAATGTCGTTGTCCACCGCGTAGACGTTGGCGAAGTCCTCGATGAGCTCCAGCACGTCGCTGGCGATGTAGGCAGAGCGCTCCGCATTAATGATGATTTTGGAATGGGGCGGCACGTTCTTCAGCGTCTTCTTAATGGCCGCCTTATTCAAAAAGGACACCTCTTCGGCCAGGTTCAGCTTGATTTCTTCGGCGTCGGCCAGCTGTTCCCGGCTCAGGTAGTAGGCGCGCTTCATATTGCCCTGGAGAATAAAGCCAATGCTGATGACCAGGCCCACCGCTACGCCCTTCAGCAAATCCAGCCAGACCACCGCAATCATGGTGGCAATGAAGGGAATGAACTGGTACGGGCCCTTGTGCCAGAAATGCTTAATGGTGGCCGGCCGGGTCAGCCGGTAGCCCACCTGCAACAGCACCGCCGCCAGCGCCGCCAGCGGAATTTCATTGAGCCAGCCCGGTATGGTCAGCACGCAGACCAGCAGCAGCAGGCCGTGGCAGATGGTGGACAGCTTGTGGGTGGCACCGGCGTTGGCGTTGGCCGACGAACGCACGATGACCGAGGTGATGGGCAGGCCGCCGATGAAGGCGCAGAGGGAATTGGCGATGCCGTGGGCGCGCAGCTCCCGGTTGGTGTCGGTGATGCGGCGGCGCTTGTCGAGCCGGTCAGCGGCTTCGATGCAGAGCAAAGTTTCAACGGAGGCCACCAGGGCCATGGTGATGCCGGTCTGCCAGACGTAGCCGTTTAAAAAGCCCCGGAAATCCAGCATGGTGAAAAAGCCCTTGAAGTCTTCCCAGCTCTTCACCACCGGCAGCTGCACCAGCTGGTCCTTGGCCATGGTGAAGCCGAATAGGCCGAAGAGCTTATGCACCAGCACTGCCACGATTACCACCACCAGCGCCGCCGGCAGGGCCCGCAGCCAGCGCGGCAGCGGCAATTTATCCCAGCGGATTAGCAGGAACAGGGACAGGGCGGCGATTACCAGGGAAGTCCACTGGCTGTGGCCAAGCAGCTGCGGCAGATGGGCCACGGAACCGTCGGCCACGCCGAAGGCATAGGGAATTTCCTTCAGAATAATGATGACGCCAATGCCGGCCAGCATGCCTTCGATGGCGGCGGTGGGTATGTATTCGGCCATGGAACCGGCGCGGAACAGGCCTAGGAAGAATTGCACGATGCCGGCGATGAGCACCGCGGCGAGGAACATTTCAAAGCCCAGCTTCTCGATGGCGAGAAAGACGATGGCGGTAAGGCCGGCGGCCGGGCCGGCCACGCTGATGTGGGAGGTGCTCAGGCTGCCGATGACAATGCCGCCGACGATGCCCGCGATGATGCCGGACAGCGGCGGCGCCCCCGAGGCCAGCGAAATGCCCAGGCACAGCGGCAGGGCGATGAGAAAGACCACCAGCCCCGAGGCCAGATTGGTTTTAAAGAGATTGCCGGCGCTCTGCCAGTCCTTGCTAGTCATGTCCGCTCCCTTAGCCTTTCTTGCGCGCATTGACCACCCATTCCGAGGCGGTCAGGTCGTAGATTTTCTTAATGTCGGCAAGTATGGCCTTAAAGTCGATGTCCAAATCAATGAGCTGGCCGCTGTGCAGGTCGAAGACCCAGCCGTGCACGATGGGATAGCCGTCCAGCAGGTAGCGCTCCTGCACGCAGGACATTTTGATGACGTTTAAACACTGCTCCTGCACGTTCAGTTCCACCAGCCGGTCGTAGCGCCGGTGATTGTCGTCGATGGCGTCCAGCTCCTCCTGGTGCAGCCGGTAGACATCGCGCACATTGCGCAGCCAGGGGGTTAGCGACCCGTAATCCTCCGGCAGCATGGCCGCCTTGATGCCGCCGCAGCCGTAGTGGCCGCAGACGATGATGTGCTTCACCTTCAGATGGGAGACGGCGTATTCAATGGCCGACGAGGCGTTCAGGTCCATGCCGTTGATGATGTTGGCCACGTTGCGGTGCACGAAGACGTCGCCGGGGCCGAAGCCCATCATTTCCTCGGCGGTAACCCGGCTGTCCGAGCAGCCGATGTAGAGATAGTCCGGGTTCTGGCCGTCGGCCAGCTCGCGGAAGAACTCCGGGTTCATTTCCTTCTTATCGCGCAGCCACTGCTGGTTATTGTGAAAAATCACCTCATAGGATTGACTCATTCCTGTTCCTTGTTAAAAGTTTTAAATTACGCAAAGGGGGCGAATTCTAGGGCCCAACAATTAGGTCATAATTAGAAAAATTAGGGATTACATACATAAGGGCGCTTGGTATGTAGGTAATTTTAATGAATAAGGAGCAATGCATGGAATTTTCAGCGGCGGCGGAGAAAATCTGGGTCTTCCCCGGCACCTTCGACCCCATCACCCGCGGCCACGAGGCCCTAATCCAGCGGGCCCGCCAGCTCTGCGACCGGCTCATCATCGCCGTCGTCGAGGAGCAGCCGCGCAAGCAGCACCTGTTCAGTGCGGCGGAACGGCTGGCCCTGGTGCGCCGGGTCTGCGGCGGCGGCAACTGCCAGGCGGAACTGTTTTCCGGCCTGCTGGCCCATTTCTGCCGCACCCGCGGCGCCGGGGCCATCGTCCGCGGCCTGCGTAACCACAACGACTTCTTCTACGAGCAGAATTTGGCGGAGATTAACGGCCATCTGGGCCTGGAAACCGTGTTCCTCAACGCCCGGGCCAGCGAAAGTTTAATATCCTCGTCCATGGTGAAGGAATTAGCCCGACTGGGTGGCGATTATGCGCCCTATGTGTCTGTTCCGGTTGCGGAAAAAATTCGCCAAACGCTTTTTAATCCATTAAAATGAATTTTTCTTTCAAAAATATGTAGAGGTTTAATATGAAAAAATTAGCAGTTGCCACTTTGGCTTTTGTTCTAGTAGGTTGCGGTTCTAAACAAGAGCCAGCTCCGGCTCCAGCTCCAGGCGCTGAAGAAATCGCCGGCCTACGTAATGCCATTGAAGATGTTCGTGCTCAAGTAGCTCAAGCCAACGAAAATGCTCGCATCGCCCGTGAACTGGCCGAGCAAAATGCCGAGAAAATCAATCGCGGCTACCGTGCCGGCCAACGGAAATAATTTCTCCGTGAGTTAAGCCCTTCCCCGTGAAGGGCTTTTTTTATGGCCCGGTAAATTTACCTACAAGTGAAGCGCCCGTCCGTTTGTAAAAGGGTAATTTACAAACGGACGGGCGCTTCACCTGTATTTAAATGCTAGAAGGGAATGTCGCTGTCGTTGTCGAAGCCGTCATCGTTCTTCTGCGGCGCGCCGGCCGGCAGGTCGTTGGCGAAGTTATTGCCGCCGCCAAAGCCGTTTGGGCCACCGCCAAAGTTCTGGCCGCCGTTAAAGCCCTCATTGTTGGGGAAGCCGCCGCGATTATTGTTGTAATTATTGCCGCCGGCGGGCGCCATGGCGGCCGGGGCCGCGCCGTAGCCGTCGTCGTAGCTGGCACCACCGCCGCCGCTGCCCTTGGGCGATAGCAGCTGCATATTATCAATGATGATTTCCGTGGTGTAACGCAGCTGGTTGCTTTGCTGGTCCGTCCAGGAACGGGTTTGCAGCCGCCCCTCCACGTAGATTTTTGAGCCCTTGCGGCAGTACTGGGAAATGATTTCCGCCGTACGGCCGAAGGCCACCAGCCGGTGCCACTCGGTGCGCTCCTTCTTCTCACCGCTGGCCTGGTCGGCCCGGTATTCGGTGGTGGCGAGGGAAAAGTTCGCCATGGCCGTACCGCTGGAGGTGTAGCGCATGTTCGGGTCGCCGCCCAGGTTGCCGATTAATATCACTTTATTTACTGACATAGTCCCTTCCAAATTTAAATAACAATAGGCTGGCCCCGGCGGCCATTAGCGTTAAACACACTAGCACCGGAACAATGCCGAAATTCTTCCATACCAGGCCGCTAAAACTGGCGCCGACAAAGCTGCCGACAAATTGACTGGTGGTGAAATAGCCCATGAGCCGGCCGCGGATATCCGCCGTGCCGAGGGTCGCCACCAGCTGAGGCAGGCCCGTTTCCAGGCGATAGAAGCCGATAAAGAAAATTACCGCCGCTATTAAAGCCCAAGGAAATGAGTAACTCAAGGCAAAGCAGCTAAAGCCCAGGGCCAGAGTGATGAAGTCCAAGGCCAGATTCAGCAGCTGCGGCGGCTGGCGGCCCCAGCGCATGCAGGCCAGGGCCAGCAGATTGCTGCTCAGGTAAATGCCCCACAGCACTTGCTTTCTCGTCAGGGCCAGCTGGTTGAAGAGCGGCGGCAGCACCACAAAGGCGCCGGTGAAGAGGAAATGCAGCAGAAATACCCCCAGACACACTTGGGCCAGGCCGCGGCCGTTGTAGTGTAGGGGGCCGGTGAGCATTTCCCGCCGGGCGCTGGGCGGAAGAAACCAGCCGGCCACCGCCGCCAGCAGCGCCAGCAGGCCAATGAGATTAAATATGCCATCGACCCCCAGCCAGCCTTGCAGCAGCGGTGCGAGCATGAGAGAAAAGACAAAGGCCAGGCCGATGGACGCGCCGATGATGGCCATGGCCGCCGGCAGTTTCTCCCGCGGGCTGATGTCCGTGGCGTAGGCCAGGGTTACGGCAGAGACGGCGCCCATGCCCTGCAGCAGCCGCGCGCCAATCATCTCGTAGATGTGGCCAGCGGCGGCGGCCCAGAAGGAGCCCAGGGCAAAGATGATTAAACCGATGATAATCAGCGGCCGACGGCCGAAGCGGTCGGACAGGCGGCCGAAGACTATTTGCAGCGCCCCCTGGCTTAAACCGTAGGCGCCGAGGGCCAGGCCCACGGTGGCTTCGTCGGCGCCGGCTAGGCTCTGGCCGTAGGCACTGAACACGGGGAAAACCATGAACATGCCCAACATGCGGCTTACGTAGATGGCCGTGAGCAGGCCGATGGCCCGCCGCCATAGATTCATAATTTCTCCCCCATCATGAAAAACTTACTGGATAAACAGACATGGGAAGCGCCCCGTTGTATGTTTATTCCCATATTTAAATGCGGTCTAAGCGCCCCTCTGTTTGTATAAGCGGAATTTACAAACATGGGAAGCGCCCGTCTGAATGTAAATAACCGGGGCGCGTGGGTTTGACCGCCGATGAATCAGTCAACAATGGTTAGCCAGTTGTACTTGTCCGGCGCGTGGCCGAACTGGATTGCCATCACCGCCTTACGCAGGGCCAAACCCCGCTCCTGGCTGGCCACGGGAATTTCCCGGCCGTCGAGAATGAAGGCGCTGATGGGGGCGATGACCGCCGCCGTACCCGTCAGGGCCGCTTCACCGCCGCGGCCGATGACGTCCAGGATTTCTTCCACGGTGAAGCCCCGTTCCTCCACGCTGTAGCCCAGGTCTCTGGCCACGGTGAGCACGCTGTCGCGGGTGATGCCGTGCAGGAATTCGCTGGTCAGATTCTTGGTGATGATTTTATTGCCGTCGATGAGGATAAAGTTGGAGGCGCCGGTTTCCTGCACGTCGTCGTGGGGGCAGAAGAGCACCTGGCTGGCGCCATATTTGGCCTTGGCCTCCTTCTGCCACACCAGCGCCGACGCATAGTTGCCGCCGGTTTTCACCTGGCCCATGTGCGGGGCGCAGCGGCCGTGCTCCTTATCAATGAGAATTTTCATGGGCGTGCCCACCTTAAAGTAGTCGCCCACCGGTGAAGTGAGAATGTAGAACAGGGCGCTGTCCGAAGGGCTGCCGGCCTTGCCCACGTTCTCATCAATGCCAAAGAGTGTAGGCCGCAGATAAAGGGCGCCGGGCTCGTCGGGCACCAGTTCCTTGGCGCTGGCGACCACGGCCAGGGCCATTGCCCAGAACATTTCCGCGGTCGGCGCCGGCAGGCTGAGAATGCCGGCGCTGGTGGCCATGCGCTTGATGTGGTCGGCCAGGCGGAAAATGGCGATGCGGTCGTCCGGCTGGCGGAAGGCCTTGGCCCCTTCGAAGCAGGCGCTGCCGTAGTGCAGCACGTGCATGGCCGGGTGCATTTCCAATTTATTGGAGCTAACCATTTGCCAAGGCTGCCATTGGCCGTTGATGAATTTGCTAAGGGGCATTTCGCCGTGGAAGACGGTGCCAAAGGTGGGCGGGTTCTTGCGGTAGTCGCTGCTCATGTGCATTCCTTAAAAAAAGAAAAAATCATATACCCAAGCGACGGCGCCGGTGAAATTTTGGCGCACCCCGTGCAACCAGGGAAAATTTATCTATAATTGTCCTTCCAAGCAAGTGCGGGGTGGAGCAGTCTGGTCAGCTC
>CAUSQL010000036.1:0-15290 GCA_963533935.1 uncultured Cardiobacteriaceae bacterium | reverse complement strand
TGGCAGGAGCAATGCACTCGGGCTTGGAGGGGGCGCCGGCCTCCTTGGGGGTCTTGTCGCAGGCGCCGAGGGCTAAGGCGATTGCCACTAGGGCAGAAAGTCTTTTATTCATGAATGCTCCTTGAGAATTAAAGAATTAGCGGCCAGTGGCCGCCCAGCCCCGGATTGGGGCTGAAGCTAGAAAATTAAATATATCGTAATGTATTGTCAATAAAATCGGAGTAGCGGCCGCCTACAATCCCCGCCTTTTAACCGTAAAGAACCATGAAATTCAGGAAAATCCTCACCGTTGGCCTGCTGGCCCTTAGTTTTTTCACCTTTGCCCAGGAGCAAGCTATGGATAATCAAACCGCCGCCCAGGCTGATGGGGCCGCCATCGTCCAGTTGGATAGCAAACACGACTTCGCCACCACCGTGGCCAAGCTGAAAGCCGCCATTGAAGAAAAAAAGATGACCATTTTTGCGGTCATCGACCACCAGGCGGCGGCGGAAAAGGCCGGCTTAAAAATGCAGAGGGCGCAGGTCATTATCTTCGGCGCCCCGGCCGCCGGCACGCCGCTGATGGTGAAAGACCCGGCCTTCGCCCTGCAACTGCCGCTGAAGGTGCTGGTCAGCGAGGAGAACGGCCAGGTAAAGGTCTATTTCAACGCCACGAAAGAACTCATTAAAAACAGCAGGCTGGAGTTTAAGGACGTGGAAAACAGCCTGTACAAGGCCGAAGCCCTCATTAAGAACGCCTTGCAATAATGTCCCTCGCCACCGTCCTGTCCCGGGCGCCCGCGGCGCTGAATTCCCCGCTGGTGCGGGTGGAAATCCACCTGGCCGCCGGTCTGCCGAACATCACCCTGGTGGGCCTGCCGGAAAAGGCGGTTAAGGAAAGTAAGGACCGAGTGCGGGCGGCCCTGGCCACCGCCGGCTTCCGTCTACCGCCCAAGCACATCACCATCAATCTGGCGCCGGCGGAGTTGCCCAAGGACGGCGCCCGCTACGATTTACCTATCGCCCTGGGCCTGCTTATGGCCTCGGGCCAGCTGCCGGAATTTGCCGCCGATAAATACGAATTCCACGGGGAACTGGCTTTGTCCGGCCAGCTGAGACCGGTGAAGGGCATTCTGCCCTGTGCCCTCGGCGCTCTGGAAGAAGAACGGCTGGTCATCGTACCGCCGGAAAATCTTGCCGAAGCCCAGCTCATTAACCCGGCGGCCCGGGCCGTGGAAAGCCTCGGCCATCTGGTGGCGGTGCTGCGCGGCGAAGCGGACTGGATTAGCCGCGCCGAAGAACGGATTCAGCCGCGCACCTACGAGGATTTCCGCGACGTGGTCGGCCAACACCAGGCGAAGCGGGCCCTGCTCATCGCCGCCGCCGGCGGCCACCACCTGCTGATGTTCGGCGCGCCGGGCACGGGGAAATCCATGCTGGCCTCGCGGCTGCCGGGCATTCTGCCGCCCATGAGCCGCCAGGAGGCGCTGGAAACGGCCACCCTGCAATCCATCAGCAACCAGGGCTTTTGCGCCGACCAGTGGCAGCAGCGCCCCTTCCGCGCCCCGCACCACAGCACCTCCGCCAGCGCTCTAGCCGGCGGCGGTTCCATGCCGCGGCCGGGGGAAATTTCCCTGGCCCATAACGGCGTGCTGTTTCTCGACGAACTGCCGGAATTCGACCGCAAGGTTCTGGAAATGCTGCGGGAGCCGCTGGAGAACGGCCATATTTCCATTTCCCGGGTGAATCAGAAGGTGGATTTTCCCGCCCGCTTCCAGCTGGTGGCGGCCATGAACCCCTGCCCCTGCGGCTATCTGGGCGACCCGGACCACCCCTGCCAGGATTCGCCGGAACGCATTAGCCGCTACCGCCACCGCATTTCCGGGCCGCTGCTCGACCGCATCGACCTGCAAATTCACATCGGCCGGCTAACGCCGCGGCAGCTGCGCGAGCAGCAGGAGTTAAACCCCATCGACAGCCAAAACTTGCGGGAACAGGCCGAAGCGGCGCGCCAGCGGCAGTTACGGCGCCAGGGCTTTGCCAACGGCCAGCTGGGCGCCAAACATCTGCACGAACACCTGCACATAGGCGGCGAGGCGCTGGCGCTCATCGACCGGGCAGCGGAGCAGCTGCATCTATCCATGCGCTCCTACCATCGGCTGCTGAAGGTGGCGCGCACCATTGCGGACCTGGCGGCGGCGGGGGAAATTCAGCGGTCCCACATGGCCGAAGCCTTAAGTTATCGGGCCTCAGAGCTGCGCTAGAAAATTTTTGCCGCGGCGACGTTTTTTTATTATCCTGTAACTTGAATTTTGCCTAAATGTTGGGTGGAAAGGAAAATTTAGGTAAAATTCCCCCTCTTTAATTTAGGAGTAAGCCATGAAAGTATTGTCTTCACTGCGCAGTGCAAAGACGCGCAATCGGGATTGTCAGATTGTGCGCCGCCGCGGCAAAATCTTCGTGATTTGCAAGAGCAACCCACGGTTTAAGGCACGCCAGCGCTAAAAAAAGCACCTTCGGGTGCTTTTTTTATGGTCGGAATTTGCCAATGGGCTGGCCAGACCATTAGAGGTTCTTCTGGCTAAAGGTGTCGCACTGCTGCGGGTCGCCGGACTGGAGACCGCGGCGGAACCAGGCCAGCCGTTGGGCCGACGAACCGTGGGTGAAGCTGTCCGGCACCACCTGACCGTTAGCCTGCTCCTGCAGCCGGTCGTCGCCCACCGCCTCGGCGGCGCGGAAGGCCTCTTCCACATCGCCGCTGTCCAGCCGGTTTTCCCGCTGCACATAGTGGGCCCAGACACCGGCGTAGCAGTCCGCCTGCAATTCCACGGCTACAGAAATGCGATTGGCTTCCACCTTAGAGCTGCGGCGCTGGGCCTGCTGGGCCTTGGCGCTGGTGCCCAGCTGGTTCTGCACATGGTGGCCCACCTCGTGGGCGATGACGTAGGCGAAGGCAAAATCACCGCTGGCCTTCAGCTGCTTTCTCATGTCGTCGTAGAAGGATAAATCCAGATAAACCTTGTTATCGGCAGGGCAATAGAAGGGGCCGGATGCGGAACGGCCATAGCCGCAGGCGGTGCTGGTGCTGTTGCGATAAAGCACGAGGGTGGGCGGCTGATAGGTGCGACCGAGACGCTTAAAGTAGGCACTCCAGATGCGTTCGGTGGTACTAAGCACCTTGCGCGCAAAGGTATTTAGTTCTTTCTCTTCGGCGGAAACTGCCCGCGGCTGACTGCTGCCCTGTTTGACTGGCATTTGTCCGTTCAGCATGGGCGTGAGGTCGAAGCCAAGGAAGGCGCCGACCACAATAATTATGAGCAAAATTAGGCCGCCCTTGCCCTGGCCGAGGAGGCCGAGCAGATTAATCCCACTGAGGCCGCCGAGGCCCATGCCACTGTTGCGGTCGCGCCGGTCTTCAACGTTACTGCTTTCTCGTTCGTCGTCTAAACGCATAGATGCCTCCTAAAATTGGCGATTATATAGACTTTACCGGGGCAATTTACAAACGGACGGGCGCTTATCATGTATGTAATTAAACGCTTAAATACATACAGGATAAGCGCCTATCTGTCTGTAAAACCGTGGGCGCCTGAGCTCCGAAGGAGCGAAGAACGCGAAGCACCTGAGCGCAGCGAAGAACGCGAAGCTCTGAGCGCAGCGACCGGTAAAACCGGCGACCGGAGGGAGAAGAACCGCCCGCCCGTTTGTAAATGGATTAAAAATGGCCTAGGGCCGTTCCTTCAACCGCATCAGCTCCTCTTCCAGCTGGCAGACGCGCTGTTGCAGCTGCTCGAACATTTCCCGCACTGGGTCGGGCAGTTCGCCCTGCTGGGCGTAGGGCACGAAGTTTTCGCAGTCCTGGCGGCGGTTCTTCACCGCCTTGGCCGGAATGCCTACCATGGTGCTGTATTCCGCCACGTCCTTCACCACCACCGCGTTGGAGCCGATGCGCGCGTTATGGCCCACAGTGATGGCCCCGATGACCTTGGCACCGGCGCCGATAATCACGTTGTCGCCGATGGTCGGGTGGCGCTTCTCCGGCCGCCAGGAGGTGCCGCCCAGCGTTACCCCCTGGTAAATGGACACGTCGTCGCCCAGCTCGGCGGTTTCACCGATGACGATGCCCATGCCGTGGTCGATGAAGAGGCGGCGGCCGGCCTTGACCGCCGGGTGAATTTCCACCCCGGTGAACAGCCGCGACAGCATGGCCAGCCAGCGGGCCAGCCAGCGCAGGCCGCGGCACCAGAGCCAATGCTGCACCCGGTAGGCGGCCACGGCCCAGAAGCCGGTGTGCAGGGTGAACACGGCCCAGCCGCTGCTGGTGGCCGGGTCCCGCTCCCGCACGGTGGCGAAGTCCTCCCTGATTAAACTCCAGAGGCCCATTATTTCTTGTAGCCCTTTTTAATGAAGGGCAATTCGCAGACGGTCAGGGCAATTTCCCGGCCGCGCACCTCGGCGCTTAAAGCGGTGCCGACCGCGGCAAATTCACTCTTAACTAGCGCCATGGCGATGGGCTTATCTAGACTGGGGCCGAAGCCGCCGCTGGTAACTTCGCCCACCTCCCGGCCGTTGCTGAACAATTTTGTGTGGCTGCGAATGGGCAATTTGCCGGCGATGGCCAGGCCCACCAGCCGCCGTGGCGCGCCCTTATTAATGTGCTCTTCGATGACCGCCGCGCCCCGGTAGCCACCGGCCCGGTCGCCGCCCGGCCGTCTCACCTTCTGTATGGCCCAGAGCAAATTGGCCTCGATGGGGCTGGTGGTCCCGTTAATGTCGTTGCCGTAGAGGCAGAGGCCGGCCTCCAGCCGCAGGCTGTCGCGGGCGCCGAGGCCGGCGGGCACCGCCCCCAGCTCCATTAATTTATCGCAGAGGGCGGCGGCCTGCTGGTTATCAATGGAAATTTCCACCCCGTCTTCGCCGGTGTAGCCGGAGCGGCTGACCCAGCAGTCGCTGCCGAGAATTTTAAAGGCGCCGCCGCGCATGAAGGCCAGCTGAGGAATGTCGCCGTTCAGCTGGCCGAGCAGGGCCACCGCCTCCGGCCCCTGCACGGCGATTAGGGCCCGGTTCGGCCACCAGTCGATGCTGCCGGCCGGCAAGGCCGCCTTGAGGGTGGCGAAGTCCGCCGCCTTGCAGGCCGCGTTCACCACGATGTAGAACTCGTCGGCACCGCGGCGGCTAACCATTAAATCGTCGTCGATGCCGCCCTGGTCGTTGGTGAGAAAGCTATAGCGCTGCTGGTTCACCGCCAGGCCGATGATGTCCGCCGGCAGCAGCTTTTCTAGGGCTTCCGCCACGCCGGCGCCGCGGGCCAGCAGCTGGCCCATGTGGGACACGTCGAAGAAGGCGGCCTTGGCGCGGGTGGCCTTGTGCTCGGCGACGATGCCTTCATATTGCAGCGGCATGTCGTAGCCGGCGAAGGGCACCATTTTCGCCTGGTGTTTAAGGTGCCAATGGTAGAGGGCGGTTCTTTCAGTCATAGCTTTATTCCTCAAAAAGAAAACATCTTAATTTATTGAATTGGGCAGGTCTAATGGTGGAAAATCATGGCCCAACGAACGATGGAGCCGCCCGAATGGCAAAAAAAATAATGGTGGTTGATGACTCCAGCTTTGCGCGTAATCTCATTCGCCGGGCCCTAGCTGATAGTGAATTGGAACTTAGTGCCCAGGCCGCCGACGGCCTCGCCGCCCTGGAAATTTACAAAGAAGAAAAATTCAATTTCGACCTGATAACCATGGACTTAACCCTGCCGAAGCTGGACGGTCTCAGCTGCATTGCCCAGCTGCGGGCGTTAAATCCGGCGGCCCAAATCATTGTGGTATCGGCCATTTCCGACCAGGCCACTAAGGACAAGGCCTTGGCCCTGGGCGCTCTGGCCTTCGTGGAAAAGCCCTTTCGGGCGGACCAGCTGCGGGCGCTGGTGCAGGAAATTCTTAACCTGCCCGCCCCCTAGACGCGGTTCCGCTCCTTCAATAGCTTGCGGGTCTGGCGGTAGAATTCGCGCCGCTTGTAGGCCCGATAGAATCTAATGCCGTAGAAGATGGCCAGCAACACGAACAGGGCAATGGTTAGATATTTAAAGTCCTCGATGGTTTCCATGAGCCATTCCCGATTCTCCGCCCCGTAGAAGCCCAGATAGACGAACACCGGCACCGACAGCAGCGCCGCCAGGCTGTCCATGAGCACGAACATCAGCGCGCTGACCCGGCGCATCATGCCGGTGATGATGTAGATGGGCGCCCGCAGCCCCGGCAGAAAGCGGGCGACGAAAATCAGCATATTGCCGTATTTGATGAAGAGATTATCCACCTGCTGCAGCCGCTGTTCGTGGAGCACTTTCTTAAAGAAGGCCTTTTCCATGAGCAGCGGACCCCAGCGGCGGCCGATGCTGTACATGAGCAGGTCGCCCACCAGAATGCCCAGGTAGCTGACGATGACCATGATGTGCACATCGCTCTTGCCCAGGGCCGACACGATGCCGGCGCTGACCAGCACGATGTCTTCCGGCAGCGGCAGGCCGGCGCCGCAGAGCAGCAGAATGAGAAATACGGCCAGATAGCCGTAATTAGAGAGGAAATCTTGGAAAAAAGCTGGAAGCATGATGAGTAATTTTCTAGTTATTAATGTTTAAGGCTAAGCAGGAACCCGCCCAGGCTG
Organism: uncultured Cardiobacteriaceae bacterium; assembly: GCA_963533935.1. Lineage (GTDB taxonomy): Bacteria > Pseudomonadota > Gammaproteobacteria > Cardiobacteriales > Cardiobacteriaceae > CAUSKK01. The sequence goes on along the minus strand of CAUSQL010000036.1, from coordinate 8,654 downwards.
ATGCAGCCGCTGGCGCTCCACTCGTAGGCGCTGGGCCGTTAGTCGGGCTTGAAGCGGTTTTTAGAGTTGAGCTGGTTTGCCATTGGCCCCCGTTGCTAATAAAGGCGATGATTACTGGGCCGTGGCTAAATGTGGCAGAATCCGCGTTACGGCCGGCTAGGGCCCAGAAAAACCAGTTAGACATAACTCCTCCTAAAAATTTTTGTTCAACCAATGGCCGCCGTGATTATGGCGCAAATTGTCCCCGCGCGGGGTAAAACCGGGTGTATTCATGAAAAATGACAGCTATCTAAAATTCTTTATGGGCCTGATGGTGCTCTGTTTCGGCCTGCTCTTCTATTTAAAGCAGAACGGTTTCTTCAACAGCGGCAGCAGCTTCGTCGGCAAGGGGGAAATCCGCATCAAGGCCGGCTACGGCAACCATTACCGCATTGCCGGCACCATCAACGGCCAACCGGTGCAGTTCCTCATTGACACCGGCGCCACCGGCGTAACGGTGAATAAGAAGCTGGCGGACCAACTGGATTTGCCGCGGCTGGGCGAACGGCGTTCCAGCACCGCCAACGGTATGGTTACGGGCCAGGACACCCGCTTTGACCGGCTTACCATTGGCAACTGGGAATTCCGCAATTTGCAGGGGGGCATCGTGCCAAATATGGAAGATGAGGCGCTGCTGGGCATGCACGTGCTGAAGGACTTCGAGCTGATTCAGCGTGATGGAGAGCTAGTTATTAGACCGGTTAATGGCCGGTCTAGTAACTAGCCTGACGGCCGTAGGCCGGAAGAACTGGTTATTGGCCGACCGCAGGGAGGACTAATAATTAATCTGCCGGCCGCCGGCCCCGTTAAACATACAAGGGAAGCGCCCGTCCGTTTGTAAAACGTTAATTACAGACATACGGCCGCTTTTCCTGTTTGTAAAATAGCTATTTTTACGTACAAGTAAAGCGCCCGTCCGTCTGTAAAGGCCGACTAAGCTGGCTCTTCAGCCGCTATGAACGACTTTCATCTGCGGAGGGCGACCCCGCCATGGTGGGCGGCATTAATTCCCACCATTCCGCCAGTAACCGTTAATTACCGACAGAGGGGCGCTTTATATGTATGTAATTAATGGCTAAATACATACATGGAAAGCGCCCCCATGTATCTAAACCACCGTTTAAATACATGGGGGCGCTTCAGCTGTTTGTAATTAGACCTAGAAGAGCGACTCGGTGAAATCGAAGGTAAAGCCCTCCTGGGCTGGCACAATGCCGTTGCCCTGCAGCAATTGCAGGTCGTTGCGCCAGACCACCGACAGCTGCGCCGGCGAATCCATGTGATTAACCACAATCTCGCACTTGTGCTCGCGGGCGTAGTTCTTCAGGTGCTTCATGAACTCGTCCTCCTCGGATTCCTCGAAGGTGTCGATTTCGCGCATGTCCAGCACCAGCACCTGCGGCTCCAGCCGGTGCAGCATCTCCTCAATGTCCCTATCCCAGCGGGCCAGGTCCGCCAGGGCAAAGCGCGTCCCGCGGGGCCGCAGCCGCTGCACCAGGCGCATGGCGCCGGAATAGGCATTGGCATAGGCATCAATGGTGAATTCCACCACAAACTGCGACGGATTCAGGCCCGTTTGCAGCAGCTGCGATTCAAACCATTCGGGGAAGTTCGGGTCGTTCAGGCCGCTGTTGCTGAAGGTGATGTAGAAGTTCAGCGCCTGCTGGTTGCCGTCGCCGTAGGACAGCACGTCCTCGATGAGTTTGCCCACCTTAAAGTAGTCGAACTGCTTGGCCAGGTCGTAGCGCTCGGCAATCTGCATGATGAGGTCCCGCTCCACCGGCTCGGCCCCTTCCTCCTCCTTCTCAATGAAGCCCAGGTAGTCGCCGTAGCGGGGCACGCCGTTGGCCTCAATGGAGGGAATGGGCTGGTACAACAGCTTAATGCGGCCCTCGTCGAGGATTTCGCGAATCTGATTAACCCGCTTCTCGTCCTTGCGGCTCATGTTACCGCTGACCGGTTCGGCCACCCGCTCGCCCTTATTGGCCTGCACCAGGGCACGGGCGGCGCTGAAGCCCTTGCTGACCAGCTCGTCGTAGGAGCTTTCCTTCTTAATCTCAAACATGCCGGCGAAGGTGATGGGCGTAACCATGCGGCCGATGTTCTCCGGCACCACCTCGTCCAGGCGGGCGATAAGGCCCTGCACCCGCTTAATCACGTCCTCCTTGTCGCCGGTAATCCACATGACCAGGGCGTCGTCGGTGAAGCGGGCCATTTCCGTGGACGGCGGCAGATAGCGCTGGCAGGCTTCCACCACCGCCTTCATCATGATTTCCGCCGGCCGGTAGCCGTCCCGCTGCCACACTTCCCGGTAGTTGTCGATGAGCAGGTGCATCCAGTAGCCAAGCACCTGGTTATCTTCCGCCCGCTCCTTGGCCTGGTTCAGATTGGCACGCAGGACGGTAGGCGCCGGCAGCCGGGTGGTCATGTCCACGCCGCCGCCACCGCCGCCAACCGCGGCCCCTTCGCCGCCCAGGCGGAAGTACAGCTGCAGCGCCTTCTCGCCGTCGAAGTCCACGTTGGCCAGGCCGAGCATGACTTCCACCGGCTCTCCGTTCATCTTCTGAAATTCCATTTTTTCCGGCGGAATGACCTCGCGGCCGGTGGCCTTCCGCAGGAAATTGCGCAGGGCCCGCTCACTCTTGCTGGGCACGAAGGTCATCAGGGTGGTTTCGTCTAGCTGCTGGCGGTGCACCAGGCCGAAGGTGTTGAGAAAGGCGGTGTTGCAGTCCACGAAGAGGCCGTCCTGCACGTAGGCCACCGGGTCGGGCAGGTCTTCGTAGAGGTGGCGGAAGCGGTCCTGCAGGGACTTGGATTTATGGCGAATTTCCTCGCTGTGGGCCAGCACCGTCTTCAGGTGCATGATGTTCTGCAGATACTTCAGGGCGCTGAGCAAATCCCGCCGCGCCACCGCGTAATCGGCGCCCAATTTAATTAAATTGTCCAATAGGGGGGCGGAACTTAAATCCACGGCAATTATGGGAATAGTCAAAGACATTTCATTGAGAATTGCTTTGACCTTATCGGGAGTAATTTCCTCATTGACGCTGATAATAATTAAATCGGGTAATAGGGCCTGTAATTCCCCCTTGAGGTGGTCAATCCTATCTATAATCCGTTCGGTGGTAACGTAGAAGCGTTGCACGCCCTTGAGAAAGGCGTTGGACCACTCTAAATCCTTGCTGACCAGCAGCAGATTGCAGTTTTCTTTATTGTCGGACATCTAATTAAACTCTTAAAAAAATATGGGAAGAAAACGTTATGAAAACGAACAATTCTAGCAAATTCCTTTCCTAATCTATTTCAACGGCGGTTCAAGGAATTAAAGAAATAAATAATCCCGGAATAATCAGGTTTATACAAACGGACGGGCGCTTAGCTTGTATGTAAACTAATCCCATGGAAGCACAAGAAATCGAATTACTCAGCCCCTACGTGGCCGAACAGCTGCGCCGCTATCCCGCCCTACTCACGGAGGCGGCCCCGCCCCTGGCCGGCGGCGACGAGGAAGAACTGCTGCGCAATCTGCGCCACCACAAGCATCATGGCCAGGTGCGGTTGGTGCTGGATTTACTAGAAGAGCGGCTGAGCCAGGAGCAGTTTCTCGCGGGCATCACCGCGCTGACGGAAAAAATAATCGACGCCGCCCTCGGCTGGTACCACCGGCAGCTGGTGGAGCGTTACGGCGACCCGGGCCAATCCATGACCGTGCTTGGCCTCGGCAAGCTGGGCGGCGGCGAGCTGAATTTCTCCTCGGATATCGATTTAATCTTCTGCTTTGAACGCTGGGGCGAGGTGCGCCGGGGCAGCAAAGTTATGGAAACGCCGGAATTCTTCACCAAACTGGCGCGCAAGCTCATCGCCGCCCTCGACCAAATCACCGGCGACGGCGGCCTATACCGGGTGGACATGCGCCTGCGCCCCTTCGGCCAGAGCGGCGCCCTGGTATTTAGCCACGAGGGCCTGGAGCAGTACTACGCCATGCACGGCCGCGACTGGGAACGCTACGCCCTGATGAAGGCGCGGCCGGTGGCCGGGGATTTGGCCGCGGGCCAGCGGGTGCTGAAGCGGCTGCGCCCCTTCATTTACCGCCGCTATCTGGATTACCAGGCGCTCCAGTCCATCGGCCAGATGAAGAACGCCATTAACCAGCAGATTAACGATGCGGCCCTGGACCAGAACATTAAGCTGGGCCGCGGCGGCATTCGCGAGGCGGAATTTGCCGTGCAGGCCATGCAAATGGTCTACGGTGGCCAGTACGGCCAGCTGCAGCGGCAGAATTTTCTGGAGGCCCTGGGCCAGCTGGAACTGCTGCAATTCTGGCCGGCGACCCCATGCCGGCAGCTGCGCGAGGCCTACCTGCTGCTGCGCACGGTGGAAAACGGCCTACAATTCAAACATGAGGAACAGACCCACCAGCTGCCCGCAGACGAGGCCGACTGGCCGCGGCTGGCGCGCATCGCCGGCTGTGGGGACGTGGCGGAGCTGCGGTTGGCCCTAAATCAGGCGCGGGACTTCATTCACCGCTGGTTTAACGGCATTTTCGCCAAGGAAAGCCAGGACGGAGCCACCATCGACTGGCAGAAGGAGGAGGAAATTCAGGGCCTGAACATCAACGGGGAGCTTAAGGCGGCGCTGCGGCGGTTCTGCGGCCAGTTAAATTGGGCGCGGCTCAGCAAGAACAGCGTGGGCCATCTGGCGAAAATCCTTAACCAAATCAGCACATTAACAACCACCGACGGCCTGCCCACCCTGCTGCGGCTGCTGGGGCAGGTGGCCACCCGTTCCGCCTATCTGTTTTTATTGGCGGAACATCAGGATTTAGTTAGCCATCTGCTGGAAATTGGCCAAAAATCCCAGTGGCTGATGGATTTCATCATCGAACACCCGCTGGTGCTGGACGACATTCTCACCGGCCGGCCCCTGCTCCAGGGGGAAGCCCTGCGCCAGGAATTGCAGCGGCGCACGGCGGCGGACCAGAGCGACGAGGAATTCTTCTACGGCCTGCGCGATTTTCAGCACGGGCAGATTTTTAAAATCGCCTGGCAGGACATTCACGGCTTTCTGCCGCTAATGCAGGTGAGCGACCGGCTGACGGAGCTGGCGGAACTGATTCTGGCGGAGAGTTTCCAGCGGGTTTACCGGCAATTGAGCCAGCGCCATGGCCGCCCCCGCCACAGCGACGGCCGCGAGGCCCAGTTCGCCATCATCGCCTACGGCAAGCTGGGCGGCCTGGAGCTGAGCTACGGCTCCGACCTGGATTTAATCTTTCTCTATGAGGACGGCACGGGCGGCCAGAGCGATGGGGCTAAACCCCTGGAAAATAATGTGTTTTTCACCCGGCTGGCCCAGCGGCTCATCACCTATTTAAGTAGCGCTTCCACCAGCGGACAGCTGTACCAGATTGACACCCGGCTGCGGCCCAACGGCAAGAGCGGCCTGCTCATCAGTTCCCTGGAAGCCTATGACCATTACCAGCGGGAACAGGCGCAGACCTGGGAACACCAGGCGCTGACCCGGGCCCGCTTCATCTACGGCTCTGCGACGCTGCGCGACCATTTCCAGCGGCTGCGCGGGGCCATTCTCGCCCAGGAGCGGGACGGCGAACGGCTGCGCCAGGAAGTGCTGGCCATGCGGGAGAAAATCAGCGCCGGCCACCGGGCCGCGCCCCCGGGCCAGTTCGATTTGAAATACGGCCGCGGCGGGCTGGTGGACATTGAATTCATCGTGCAATATCTGCTGCTGCGCCACTGCGGTCGGGAGCCCATACTCGGCCGCATGAGCGATAACATTCGCCAGCTGGCGGCGCTGGAGGCCACCGGCCTGCTCAGTTCCAGCCAGGCCATGACCCTGCGGGACAGCTACCGGCGGCTGCGGCTGCAATGCCACCGGCTGCTGTTGAATAAGCAGGAAAACCTTGTCGCCGCTGGTCCATGGCAGGAGAACATCGACGAAATTAACGCCATCTGGCAGGAAATTTTCGCGGCGCCGCCCACCTCTTCTTAAAAGGAATTGCAATGCAAGAATTTTTCGCCCCCGCCAACATCGCCCTGGTGAAGTACTGGGGTAAGCGGGATTTAACCCTAAACCTACCCATGAACGGTAGCCTTTCCATCGGCCTCGGCTCGCTGGGCACCTTCACCACTCTGGAGGAGGCGCCCGCCGACCAGGTGATTTTCAACGGCGCCGAGCTGTCCGGCGAAGGCGACTTCGCCCGGAAAATCTTTAAATTCATCGACCTGTTCGCGGCAGAACGGCCGCGGCTGCGGGTCATTTCCCGCAACAATATTCCGACGGCGGCCGGTCTGGCTTCCAGCGCCTCGGGCTTCGCCGCCCTGGTGCGGGCCCTAAATCATTTCTTTGCCTGGTCCGTGGATGAAATGGAGCTGTCGCGGCGGGCGCGGCGCGGCAGTGGTAGCGCCTGCCGGTCCCTGTGGCCGGGCTTCGTGCGCTGGAACCGGGGCAACTTGGCCGACGGCAGCGACAGCCACGGCGAACCCCTGCCCTACCGCTGGCCGGAGCTGCGGCTGGCCATTCTCCCCGTTGATTTTAAAGAGAAAAAAATGGGCAGCGCCCCGGCCATGAATCACACCGTCGCCACCAGCCCGCTTTATCAGGTTTGGCCAGCCAGCGCCGAAGCGGATTTAAAAACCATGGAACGGGCCTTGGCAGATAGGGATTTCGCGCAGCTGGGCGCGCTAGCGGAGGCCAATGCGCTGGCCATGCATGCCACCATGTTGGCCGCCCGCCCCAGCCTCTGCTATTTGCAGCCGCAGAGCTGGGCCTATCTGGAACAGGTGCAGCGGCTGCGGGCCCAGGGCCTGCCGGTGTACTGCACCATCGACGCTGGCCCGAACATTAAGCTTCTCTTTGAAGCCAGCAATGAGGCGGTGCTAGGAGAGCATTTCCCCATGGCCCAATTCATTAATCCCTGGCGTTAATTACATACAGGGGAAGCGCCCCTATGTATTTATATAAGAAGCGCCTAAGACTTTCAGGTCGAACCGTAAATTCCCGGCCATGGGGCTGAAAAAGCCCCGGGCAATGGGTTTAAAATACGCCGTCATTTTCTTTGTCGTATTAAGGAGTTTGACATATGGCTATCATTGAAGAAGCACTCACCTATGATGATGTGCTTTTAATCCCCCGCTATTCCGAAGTGGCCCCCCAGGGCAGCGACCTCAGCGTCGATATGGGCCGCGGCATCAAACTCAACATTCCCATTTTCTCCGCCGCCATGGACACGGTTTCCGGCTCGCGGCTGGCCATTGCGCTGGCGCAGCTGGGCGGCATTGCCATCATTCATAAGAATTTTTCCATCGCCGAGCAGGCCGAAGAAGTGCGGCGGGTGAAGCGCTTCGAGGCCGGCATAATCCGCGACCCGGTTACCACCACGCCGGACACCACCATCGAATCCGTGTTGAACTTCATTAAAAACAATAAGTTCTCCGGCCTGCCGGTCATTGAGGAGGGCAAGCTGGTGGGCATCATCACCCAGCGGGATTTCCGCTATTTGGGCGACGAAAAATACGTGCGCGATGTGATGACGCCGAAGGAAAAGCTCATTACCGCCCATGAGGGTGCTTCCAAGGAGGAAATTCGCCGCCTGCTGCACAAGCACCGCATCGAAAAGCTGCTATTGGTGGACGACAGCTTCGCACTTAAAGGTCTAGTTACGGTCAAAGATTTGCGCAGCACCAAGGAATATCCGCGCGCCTGTAAGGACCGGGAGGAGAGTTTACGGGTGGGTGCCGCCGTTGGCGTTGGCGAAGAAACCTTCGAGCGGGCCGAAGCGCTGGTGCGGGCCGGGGTGGACGTGCTGGTGGTGGATACGGCCCACGGCCATTCAAAAAAAGTGCTGGATACGGTGCGGGAACTGCGGCGCCAGTATGCGGATTTGCTGCTGGTGGGCGGCAATATTGCCACCGCTGAAGGCGCCCTGGATTTAGTTAAGGCCGGCGCAGATGTGGTTAAGGTGGGCATTGGCCCCGGTTCCATTTGTACCACGCGGATTGTGGCCGGCGTGGGCGTGCCGCAACTGTCGGCGGTCATGAATGTGGCCAAGGCTCTGGAAGGTACAGGGAAAACCCTCATTGCCGACGGCGGCCTGCGTTATTCCGGCGACATCGCCAAGGCCATTGCCGGCGGTGCCCACGCGGTGATGGTGGGCAGCCTGTTGGCCGGCACCGAGGAGGCGCCGGGTACCGTAGAGCTTTATCAGGGCCGTTCCTATAAGTCCTACCGCGGCATGGGCTCGCTGGGCGCTATGAACATGGCCCACGGTTCCGCCGACCGCTACGGTCAGGGCGGCCGCGAGGAAAGTAAACGCACGCCGGAAGGCATCGAAGGCCGCGTGCCCTACCGGGGACCGCTGGCTGGAGTGATTGACCAGCTGGTGGGTGGTCTGGAATCTTCCATGGGCTATGTGGGCTGTGCCAATCTGGCGCAAATGCGCAGTGAGCCGGACTTTGTGCGCATTAGTAATGCGGGCATGAATGAATCCCACGTTCACGACGTAACCATTACTAAAGAACCGCCTAACTACCGCCGCGGATAGAAATTTACAAACGGACGGGCGCTTCTCCTGTATGTATTTAAAGCATTATTTACATACA